>CANHNO010000044.1 GCA_947462065.1 Burkholderiales bacterium
TTCGCAGGTGCTGCCTTCTTCGCAGGTGCTGCCTTCTTCGCAGGTGCTGCCTTCTTCGCAGGTGCTGCCTTCTTCGCAGGTGCTGCCTTCTTCGCTGGAGCGGCCTTCTTCGCTGGAGCGGCCTTCTTGGCCGGGGCGGCCTTCTTCGCAGTTGCCATTACATTCTCCTTGATCAAGTTAAAGAAACACTGTCCAGCCACCGATGATCGGTACCGAACAGTTATTCACCACCCGAAAACTGCCCTGATAGGCGCCTCGGTGCGGTGAATCGGGTATCAAACCGGAGATGCCGCTTCTGTGTCGGCCGATTCCAGTTTGCAAATCTTGACGTCTTACTTACACCACAAGCGGCGCATCGGTAAGACGCTTTTCAGTCCCAGGACAGTGCGCCCCCGGACTGATACTCGGTGACACGACCTTCGAAAAAATTGGTTTCCTTCTTCAGATCGATCATCTCGCTCATCCAGGGAAACGGGTTTTCTTCGTTTGGAAAGAGTGCGTCCAAGCCGATTTGGGTAGCACGTCGGTTGGCGATGTAGCGCAAATAACCCTTGAACATCGACGCATTCATGCCGAGCACACCGCGCGGCATCGTATCTTCAGCGTAACGATATTCGAGTTCGACTGCCTGCATGAAAAGGGCCTTGATTTCAGCCTTGAACTGCGCCGTCCACAGCAGCGGATTTTCCAGTTTGATCTGGTTGATGAGGTCGATGCCGAAATTGCAATGCATGGATTCATCGCGCAGGATGTACTGATACTGGGTTGAAGCGCCAGTCATCCGGTTCTGACGGCCGAGCGCCAGAATCTGCGTGAACCCAACGTAAAAGAACAAGCCTTCCATCAGACAGGCGAAAACGATCAGCGACTTGAGCAGGGTCTGGTCGGTCTCGTGCGTGCCGGTGTTGAAGTTCGGATCCATGATCGCCTCGATGAAGGGAATCAGGAACTCGTCCTTGTCACGGATGGACTGGACCTCGTGATAGGCATTGAAGATTTCCGCTTCGTCCAAACCCAGCGATTCGACAATGTATTGGTAGGCGTGGGTATGGATGGCCTCTTCGAAAGCCTGTCTCAGCAAAAACTGCCGGCATTCGGGCGCAGTGATGTGGCGATAGGTTCCGAGAACGATGTTGTTGGCGGCCAGAGAATCTGCGGTCACGAAAAACCCGAGATTCCGCATGATGATGCGGCGCTCGTCATCGGTCAGGCCGTTGGGATCCTTCCAGGTCGCAATGTCACGTGACATGTTGACCTCTTGCGGCATCCAGTGGTTTGCGCAAGTGGCGAGATATTTTTCCCAGGCCCATTTGTACTTGAACGGAACCAATTGGTTGACATCGGTGCGGCCGTTGATGATGCGCTTGTCGGCAGCGACTACGCGACGGGTTTCACCGGGTTTGTCTGCCGATGGATGAATGGGCTCGTCGGAAATAAACGCTTGTGGTGCCTTGGCGACGAAACCGGCCATGTCGTCAAGAGGGCTTTGAATTTCGTCAAGAGCCCGCGGCTTGGCAAAGGAAGCCGGAGGCAGCATCGGTGATTTAATTTCTTCTTCCCAAACCAGCATGATGGATTTCCAGTCAATATTGATTATCCGAGCGATATCGGAAAAAATAAAGCATTACCTGTCAGACAGGACCGCGCATAGAAGTTCTTTGTTGCGCAGCAGCGTCGCTCATTCCATTGGCAAGCACCAAACACATCGTCGATCGATGTGCGCAGGCGCGCTCGTCAATGGCGCGGTTCGCCTCACTGGCACGCTTCACAGTCGGGGTTGTCGATCGCGCAGTACTTGATATCGGTGGCCGCTTCGGCGCTCGACTGCTTGGCTTGCTGGATCGCTGCAGCAGCTTGCGCAGAGCCCGAGGAGCCGCTGCTCACCGAATTGAGTTGCCCGGCCTTCACCGTCGATTTCTCGGCGTGCGTGGCCCCCACCGTGCGGAGGTAGTACGTGGTCTTCAAGCCGCGCAACCACGCCAGCTTGTAGGTTTCATCGAGCTTCTTGCCCGACACACCGGCCATGTAGATGTTGAGCGACTGCGCCTGATCAATCCACTTCTGACGACGGGCAGCGGCCTCGACCAGCCACTCGGTATCGATCTCGAACGCGGTGGCGTAAAGCACCTTGAGGTCTTCGGGCACCCGGTCGATGCGGCGCAACGAGCCGTCGAAATGCTTCAGATCCATCACCATCACGTCGTCCCACAGGTTGAGCTGCTTGAGGTCGCGCACCAGGTACTCGTTGATGACCGTGAAGTCGCCCGACAGATTGTTCTTGACCGACAAGTTGCTGAACGAGGGTTCGATCGAGGCGCTGACACCAATGATGTTGGAGATGGTCGCGGTCGGTGCGATCGCGACGCAGTTGGAGTTGCGCATGCCGTGCTCGGAGATGCGGCCACGCAGCGCATTCCAATCCAGCGTGCTGCTGCGATCGACATCGACATAGGACGCATCACCGCGCGCCTCGACCAGCAGATCAAGAGAGTCGAGCGGCAGGATGCCGCGGTCCCACAGGGAGCCGCGATAGCTCGAATAGCGACCACGTTCGGCCGCCAGTTCGGTCGACGCCCAATAGGCGTGGTAGCAGACGGCCTCCATCGATCGGTCGGCAAAATCGACCGCAGCCTGCGACGCATACGGCACGCGCAATTCATGCAGCGCATCCTGAAAGCCCATGATGCCGAGGCCTACCGGGCGGTGACGCAGATTGGAGTCGCGCGCCTTCTTCACCGCGTAGTAGTTGATGTCGATCACGTTGTCGAGCATGCGCATCGCGGTAGCCACGGTGCGCTTCAGCTTCGCATGGTCGATCTGTTTCCCGTTCGGGCCATCGAGCAGGTGGTGCACCAGATTCACCGAACCCAGGTTGCACACCGCGATTTCGGTGGCGCTGGTGTTGAGCGTGATCTCGGTGCACAGGTTGCTCGAATGCACGACACCCACATGCTGCTGAGGTGAACGCACATTGCAGGCGTCCTTGAAGGTGATCCAGGGGTGTCCGGTCTCGAACAGCATCGACAGCATCTTGCGCCACAGGTCACGCGCCGGGATCTTCTTGTGCAGCTTGATGTCACCCGATGCTGCGCGCGCCTCGTAGGCCACGTAGGCGGACTCGAACTCGGCACCGAACTTGTCGTGCAGGTCAGGGCAGGTGCTCGGCGAGAACAGCGTCCAGTCGCTGCCATCCATCACCCGCTTCATGAACAGGTCAGGAATCCAGTTGGCGGTGTTCATGTCGGGCGTGCGGCGACGGTCGTCACCGGTGTTCTTGCGCAGCTCGAGGAACTCCTCGATGTCGAGGTGCCAGGTTTCCAGGTATGCACACACTGCGCCCTTGCGCTTGCCACCCTGATTGACCGCGACTGCGGTGTCATTGACCACCTTCAGGAACGGCACCACACCCTGGCTTTTGCCGTTGGTGCCTTTGATGTGGCTGCCGAGGGCGCGCACATTGGTCCAGTCGTTGCCCAAGCCACCAGCGAACTTGCTCAGCAGCGCGTTTTCCTTCAGTGCTTCATAGATGCCATCGAGGTCGTCGGCCACCGTCGTCAGGTAGCAGCTCGACAGCTGAGAGCGGCGCGTGCCGGCATTGAACAGCGTCGGCGTGCTGCTCATGAAATCGAAGCTGGACAGCACCTCATAGAACTCGATCGCACGCGCCTCACGGTCGATCTCACCCAGGGCCAGGCCCATCGCTACGCGCATGAAGAAGGCTTGCGGCATCTCGATGCGAACTTCGTCGATGTGCAGGAAATAGCGGTCGTAAAGCGTTTGCAGGCCGAGGTAGTCGAACTGCATGTCACGGTCTGCGTTCAAGGCCGCGCCCAGGCGCGCAAGATCGAACTGCAGCAGCTTGTCGTCAAGCAACTCGGCCTGCACGCCCTTCTTGATGTAGCCGCCGAAGTATTCGGCATAGCGGGTGCGCATATCGGCTTGCAAAACCTCTTCGCCCAGGATCTCGCGGCGGATGGTGTGCAGCAGCAGCCGCGCTGTGGCGCGGGTGTAGCCCGGGTCTTTCTCGATCAGCGTTCGGGCGGCCAGGATGGACGCCTTGTGCACCTCGGCAATCGGCACGCCGTCGTACAGATTACGGCGGGTCTCCGCGAGGATGGGCTCAGCCCGAACGTCGGCTCCCAGACCTTCGCAGGCCGCCTGCACGATGGCCTGCAGATGGATCGACTCAAGCGGCACACGCTGACCGCCATCAAGCACCATCAGGGTCGACTCGCTCACCGCCACGGGCAGAGATTGCTTGGCACGCTCCTGCGACCGGCGTTCGCGGTACAGCACATAGGCACGAGCGACCTCGTGATGCCCCCCACGCATCAGGCCGAGTTCGACCTGATCCTGGATGTCCTCAATGTGGAAGGTGCCACCACCCGGACGCGAGCGAAGCAATGCGCGCACGACCGATTCGGTCAGACCATCGACGGTCTCGCGCACGCTGGCCGATGCAGCGCCCTGCGTGCCGTGCACCGCCAGAAAGGCCTTCATCAACGCAACAGCAATCTTGTTGGGTTCGAAAGGCACGACCGCGCCATTGCGGCGAATGATGTGAAACGCTTCATAGGTCGACGAGGGTGTCGTGGTAGGCGCGTTAGGCGCATCGACGGGGTAGGCGGTGGCGCGAGGGGCGATGTTGAGTGCTTGCATGATCAGCCTTTGATGTGCGAAGGGGTTCGTTGCCGCGCTTCTTGGTGGGTATGGACCGGTATCCCGGCCGACAGGCGCGGTGCAGGAGGAAATCGGTGTGTCGTGCGTTACGGTGACCTGCGCGGCCCGGACAGATCCGGGTCTGTACACAGACGGCGTGTCAGTTGTGGACAAGCGCCGATCATCTGCGCCCGTGGGTGAATGCTTTTCGCATCGGGACACTATATCTGGGGTCAGAAGGGGCTTCAAGCGCTACCGCTAGCGTCTGGCGATAAAAATCGCATCACAGAGAAAGATCCTCTGCCTTGCTGATGCTGGCGCCCGACTCAATGACGATCGAGCGCTTGCCCTTGGCAGCCGCCCGGACGCTGCGACGCGTCTTGAGCAGCCGCAAATTCATTGGCTTTCCAGCCAATCTGACACGGAATCGCGCACCAATGCTCGAGCGGCGAGTTCCCTGTTGAGCGCCGCGATGTCCGCGCAGGCCATTGGCTCTGAGATGCCATCACGACAGCGCGGCAACGCCCTCGGGAAAACACCGGGCCGGCCAGCCCAGATCGGCGATGAGTCGGGCCCAGTCGAATCCGCTCCCGGGATCAGACTTGCGGCCGGCCGACACATGCTCATGACCAGCCACATCGAGGTGCCGCCCCTCGTGATCGAGGGCTCTCAACAGCGAGACCAGACTCGCATACTGCGCTGCCTCGAAGCCCTCACCTTCAAGCCCCTCCAATTCGATGCCGACCGAAAAGTCATTGCAGTTGGTGCGTCCGCGCCATTGCGATGCTCCGGCATGCCAGGCACGTTCGCGGCAGGACACGAATTGCACGCACTCGCCGTCGCGGCGAATAAAGAAATGCGCTGACACGCGCATCCCACGCAGTGCATCGAAATACGGATGCGCCGACACATCGAGTTGATTCAGGAAGAACTGTTCGACCTCGGCACCACCGTAAACGCCAGGAGGGAGGCTGATCGAGTGCACCAGGACCAGACTGACCACGCTGGCCTCGGGTCGTGGCCCGAAGTGAGGCGACGGGCAATGGCGCGCGTGCGCCCACCAGCCCCCCTGCCAATCGCCGCCCGGTTCAGGCGTTGCCACGCTCGGCATTGAGGTGGGCATCGGCGCCGTCCATCACATGCAGCCGGGCCATTCGGTAGCGCATTTGCCGCAGCGACAGTCCCAGGCTGGCACCAGCGGCCGTGCGGTTGAAGCGGTGTTGCTCGAGTGCACGCAACAACATGTCGCGCTCGATGTCATCCAGGTAGACCGCCAAGTCGCTGGGCAGGCTCGCCGCTGCACTTGCGGTGCCGTGCAGCGGGCGCAGCGGCTCGATCAGCGAAGTGGCCGGCCGCATCGGTGCTGACGCTTCGGTCGGCAGGGGCGAGGGCATCACCTCCATGACCCACGCGTCGGCCGGTGCGTCGCCGGGAAGCGCCAGATCGCCCACATCGATGGTGTCGCCGCCGGACAGCGCCACGGCACGGTGCAACAGATTCTCGAACTCGCGCACGTTACCCGGAAAAGGGTGACGGGACAGGTGCAACAAGGCGGCGGGCGTCAATTGCGGCGCCGGCCACACGCCGGCTTCGCGGGCGATCCATTCAAGCACCCGTTCGCCGATACCTGCAAGGTCTTCGAGCCGTTCGCGCAAGGGCGGCACGCGGATCTGGATCACGTTGAGGCGGTAGTACAGGTCCTGGCGAAAGCGCCCGGCCTGTACCTCAACGCCAAGATCCTTGTGGGTGGCGCTGAGCAGGCGTACATTGACCGGCAATTCGTTGACGGCACCCACCGGGCGCACCGACCGCTCCTGCACAGCTCGCAGCAGCTTCGACTGCATCGACAACGGTAGTTCGCCGATCTCGTCGAGAAACAACGTGCCGCCGTCAGCCGCCTGAAAGAAGCCCTCGCGGTCTTCCTGGGCGCCTGTGAAAGCGCCACGCCGGTATCCGAAGAATTCCGCTTCCAGCAAGTGATCAGGGATCGCGCTGCAGTTGACGGCGATGAAGGGCTGGGCGCTGCGCACGCTGACTTCGTGAATGGCGCGCGCCACCAGCTCCTTGCCGGTGCCAGACTCACCCTGCACCAGCACCGGTGCCATGCTGCGTGCCACCTTGTCGACCATGGCGCGCACCTGCTTCATCGCCGCAGACTGACCGGCCATCCGGTTCAACGCCGGGCTGGCAGGCGCTGCGGCTGATACCGCTGGTGTGCTGTCGGGCCCATTGCGGCTCGATGATCGCGCGGGCGATAGCTCACTGGACTGCACCGCTGGCTCTGTTGGCAAGCTGGACGGCAGCGTGGTCGGGCCTGTCGCCGGCCCACGGCCCAGAGCGGAGGCCACCACCGCACGGAACTGTTTCAAATCGACCGGCTTCGTCAGGTAATCGTAGGCGCCGGCCTTCAGCGCTTCGACTGCGTTTTCGGCTGAACCATAGGCGGTGATGACGATCGCTTTCTCTCTCCTACCTTCGCGCTCCAGAAAGGACAGCAGATCGAGTCCCGTGCCATCGGGCAGCCGCATGTCAGTGATGATGGCGCTGTAGACCCGGTCCTGCAGATGCAGCCGCGCCTCCTCCACACTGCCGGCCGTTTCGATCTCGTAGCCCTCGCGCAGCAGCGTCAGCTCATAGAGCGTGCGCAGATCGGGTTCGTCATCGACGACGAGCAGACTGAAATAGGCGGGGGAGGACATGGCGGGAACGTGTCAGGGCTTCGTCACATCACCTCGGGAGCTGCAGGCCAAGCTCTGCATCGACCCGGTTGCGGCGCCGCATATTGACAACGAAATCGTTTCGGTTCGCTTCGGTCACAGGCCGCAGCCGGTAGTCGATGCTGGCGCCATATTGCTCGCACAGCTGCCGGCAAATATACAGGCCGAGGCCGGTACCCCGACTGCGCGTCGAGAAGAAGGGCTCGAACAGGTAGCGCTCGACATCATCGGGGATGGTCGGGCCGTTGCTGCTGATGGTGAGCTGAACCGTGGTGTCGTCCAGCGCGATCAGCCGCACTCGCACCGCGCCAGGTGCGGCTGTGGCATGACGCCTGGCGTTGTCGAGCAGATTGATCATCACCCGCCGAAGGTGTTCGACATCGAAGGTGGCGCCCAGCGGCTCTTCCGGCAGCTCAACCTTGAAGACGCTGCTGGCGCCCAATTCCAGACCGGCCGAGTGCGCCCAGTCGCTGCAAATCGCGCCGACTTCGGCAGTGACGTCGATGGCACCTGCCTCAATCACCGTCCCAGGCGCGACCTCCATCACGTCGTCGACGATGCGCGTCAGCCGCTTCACGTTGTCGGCCACCATGCGCGTGAGTTGCTGCTGTGCGGCCGAGGTGGCGTCTTCGGCCAGCAGGCCATTGGCCTGTGCGATCGCGGCCAACGGATTTCGGATCTCGTGCGCAATCCCCGCCGAGACCCGGCCCATGGCGGCGAGTTTCTCCTGGCGCATGCGGGCCTGCATGCTGCGCACGTCTTCCAGCAGCAGTACGCACAGCTCCTCGGCCGAGGGTTCGTCGGCGCCGCGCGTGAAGCGGATCCGAACGCGCAGCGTGCGGGTCGTGCCCTGCTCGAACTGCAGCGTCACATCACGCCCGGCTTCTGGCCAGACGGCTTCGTGAAAACCCCGCTCGACGGTCTTCACCAACTGGTCCCAAGCCGAAACACCGCGCAGTTGAAACGGCGCCGGTCGACCGAGCCCGCGGCGCACCAGCAAGCGCCGTGCGGCTGGGTTGGCAGCGCGAACGCGGCCTGTTCGATCAACCACCAGCACGCCATCCTGCATCTCCTCGATCACCAGGCGGTTCAGCTGCACCTGCTGTCGCGCCAGCTCCATGTTGTCGCGGGCGGTCAGCTCCTCACGGGCGAGCCGGCTGGCCAGTTCACCGGCCAGCACGGTGATGACGAACAAGCCGCTGCCCGCCAGGCCGGCCTGCGTCATCAGACTGGCCGGCTCGCCACCGGCCAACACACCTGCCCAGGCATTGGCGAGCAGCAGCAAGGCGACGCCTGCGGCAGTGGCCAGTGCTTGCACCCGCCGCGTCAGCACGCCGGCCGTCAGCACGGGCAAGACCAGAAGCGCCGCAAAATTCAGGCTGTTGGAAGGCGTCAATATGTGCAAGGCAGTGAAACAGATGATGTCGACACCGATGCATGCCAACCAGGTCAGCCGCCCCAACCGTGGCGACTCCGCATGCTCATCGGCGACGCCGGTTCGCGGCCACAACCACAGGCCGACCGCCAGGGTGGCGTAAGAGATACCGATCCAGGCCACCGCCGCACTCGGACGCGAGCCGAACAAGCCAGCCACCGCCAGCGTCGCGACCAGCGCCACGCCAAGCGCCGCGCGTGCACTGAGAAATGCACGGTAGATGCGATGGAAGGCAGAGACATCGCCAGCGTCGGCCTCCAGCACCGCGTCTGCCCCGGCATGGCGTGTCGCATCGTCATGGATGTCGTCGCGTCGGCCGTCGTCGGGCGTGAGCGAATCGGCGTCCCCGATGAAGGCGCCGAACCATGACTCGTCGGAACGTGTACCTCGCGCGCGCCGGCGTCGATCGGTTTTGCGACGTTCAACGGGACCGGCGGCGTCGACCATCGCGACGGGAGTCAGCGCGGCTTGTTGCTGTCGTGGGCGAGGCGGTGCGCATCGCCGCAGAACCAGCCGGCATCGCCCGAGACCGCCTCACCTTGAGGGAGATGAAGCCCGCAGTGCATGCAGGCGACGATGCTCTCGCTGCTGGACTGCGCATCATCCGACGGCGCGGCCGGCGGCTGCGGCGGTGCCCCACGCTCACCTCGACGCCGACCACCGCGGAAAAGCCAGACCACCACGAAGAACAGCCCCAGCAACAAAAAGAATTTCATCGCGCAGTGATCTTGGTCATGGCACCTCGGGCGGCCGGTTCAGCAAGACTTCGGCGACGAAGTGCGAGCCGACATAAGCCAACAGCAGCAGGACTGCCCCCGCATAGACCCAACGGGTCGCCTGCGGTCCGCGCCAGCCGAAACGACGGCGACCGGCCAGCAGACCGGCATAGACCAACCAGCCCAGCACCGAGAACACCACCTTGTGGTCCCAGCGCCAGGGGTTGGCAAAGAGCCAGCCCAGAAAGATCGCCAACGACAAGACGACAAAGCCGGCCGATACGAACCGGAAGGTCAGCCGTTCCAATCGCATCAGCGGCAGGCCCATCGGGAGTCCTCCAGTGGACAACGCATCGGACGCACCTGCAGTGGCGAGTCGGCCGGATTGCAAGGTCTGTCGCATTTGCCGGTCGGCCCGGCTCATCATCGCCGCGTGCAACACCGCAGCGCCGAACAATCCATAGGAGGCAATGCCGAGGACCCAGTGGATGGGCGCCCAAGGAGAGCCGGCATTCGGTCGCAACTGACCAGGAAAACCGAGTGCCAAAACCACAGCCAGCGCCCCCAGCAACGACAGGGTACGGCGCACACCCCGGATCGGCAGGAAACGGCTTTCCAGAACATATACCGCGATGACCATCCAGAGCGTCACCGACAGGGCAGGCGCAAAGCCGAATCGCGCGCCCTCGATCCCGGTACCGACACCCGAGGTATCGATGAAGATGGCCGCAGCGTGCAGCCCCCAGCCCGTCAGCAGATACATGCGCAGCCCGCCAGGCGCACTTTCTGGCACCGTAGCCGCGCGGCCATAGGCAAACAGCGCCAGCAGGCTGACCAGGGCCAGCAGCGCGGGAAACGATGCGGGAATCACGGCGAGGCCTTCGAAGATAGACTCATCTCCAAAGTGTACTTTCGCGCCACGCCATTCATGGCAGCGCCTTCTCGACCATGGCCTCCACCCTCACCGATCGCCTGAGTCGCGCCGTCAAGACGATGCGCGGCCAGGCCCGCATCACCGAATCGAACGTACAGGAGATGCTGCGCGAAGTACGCATGGCGCTGCTCGAAGCCGACGTGGCGCTACCGGTGGTGCGCGACTTCATCGCACGTGTGAAGGACAAGGCTCTGGGCACCGAGGTGGTCGGCTCGCTCAACCCGGGTCAGGCGCTGGTCGGCATCGTCAACCGCGAACTCGCCTCGACGATGGGCGAAGGGGTCTCCGACATCAACCTCACGGTGCAGCCACCGGCAGTGATTCTGATGGCCGGCCTGCAGGGGGCGGGCAAGACCACCACGACCGCCAAGCTCGCCAAGCATCTGATCGAAAAGCGCAAGAAGAAGGTGCTGACCGTGTCAGCCGACGTCTACCGGCCCGCTGCGATCGAGCAGCTCAAGACGGTGACGAAGCAAGCCGGCGCCGAGTGGTTCCCATCCACCGCCACGGACAAACCCATCGACATTGCGAATGCTGCGCTCGACTACGCGCGCAAGCACTACTTCGACGTGCTGCTGGTCGACACCGCCGGGCGGCTCGCCATCGACGAAGCGCTCATGGCCGAGATCAGCGCCTTGCATGCAGCGCTGAAGCCGATCGAGACATTGTTCGTCGTCGATGCGATGCAGGGGCAGGACGCCATCAACACGGCGAAGGCCTTCAAGGAGGCGCTGCCGCTGACCGGCATCGTGCTGACCAAGATGGACGGCGATTCACGCGGCGGCGCGGCGCTGTCGGTGCGGCAGATCACCGGCGCACCGATCAAGTTTGCCGGCGTCAGCGAGAAGATCGACGGGCTCGAAGTCTTCGACGCAGAACGCCATGCCGGACGCATCCTCGGCATGGGCGACATCGTGGCCCTGGTCGAGCAGGTGACGCAGGGCGTTGACATCGCTGCGGCGCAAAAGCTCGCCGACAAGGTCAAGTCGGGTGACGCCTTCGACCTGAATGACTTCCTGGAGCAGATCTCGCAGATGAAGAAGATGGGCGGACTGGCCGGGCTGATGGACAAGCTGCCGTCGCAGATGACCGCCAAGGCTGGCAACGTCGACATGGACAAGGCCGAACGCGACGTTCGCCGCATGGAAGGCATCATCTGCTCGATGACACCATTGGAGCGACGCAAACCCGAGCTTCTGAAAGCCACACGGAAGCGCCGGGTCGCGGCCGGCGCCGGCGTTCAGGTGCAGGAGGTCAACCGCATGCTCAACCAGTTCGAGCAGATGCGCGACATGATGAAGAAGATGAAGGGCGGCGGGATGATGAAGATGATGAAGCGCCTGGGCGGCATGAAGGGCATGGGCGGCCTGCGCTGATCGCGCGCTGCGCCACCCTCAACCCAGCAAAGCCGTTGCGAATTCGCGTGCGTCGAAGGTCTCCAGGTCTTCGAGCTTCTCGCCGACGCCGATGAAGTAGACCGGCACGGGTCCGCAGGCGCCACTCTCGCCGGAACCGCGTCCTCGTTCACGCGCCCACAGCGCGATCGCCGCGAGCACGCCGCCCTTGGCCGTGCCATCGAGTTTGGTGACGATCAGCCCCGTGAGTTGCAAGGTTTCGTCAAACGCCTTGACCTGCGCGAGTGCGTTCTGCCCGGTGTTGCCATCGACCACCAGCAGCACTTCGTGAGGCGCGCCGACCTGCGCCTTGCCGATCACGCGCTTGACCTTGCGCAGTTCTTCCATAAGGTGCAATTGCGTTGGCAGCCGGCCCGCAGTGTCGGCGATCACCACATCACAGCCGCGCGCCTTGCCGGCAGTCACCGCGTCGAAGGTCACCGACGACGGATCTCCGCCATCCTGGCTGACGATCTCGACGCCATTGCGCCCCGCCCACACGGCTAGTTGCTCTTTCGCGGCCGCGCGGAAGGTATCGGCCGCGGCCAGCAACACCTTCTGCCCGCTCCCGGCCAGATGGCGGGTCAGCTTACCGATGCTCGTCGTCTTGCCCGCACCGTTGACACCGACGACCATGATCACCGTGGGCGTGTGTTCGCCCACAGTGAGTGGGCGCTGCAGCGGCTGCAGCAAGTCTGTGATCGCATCGGCCAACAAGGCCTTGACGGCAGAGGGCTCGGTGACACGGCCTTCCTTGACGCGCCGCTTCAGGTCGGCCAGCAGGTACTCGGTGGCCTTCACACCAGCGTCGGCCATCAACAGCGCGGATTCCAGATCTTCGTACAGCGCGTCGTCGATCTCAGTGCCTGTGAAGACCTGCGCGATACCGGAACCGGTCTTGCGGAGTCCGGCGCGCAGTCTGTCCAGCCAAGTATGGCGTTCAGCGGCTGGCGCGGCGGCGAGCACAGCCGTCGAGCTGGGCGCGGGTTCCGCCGTCGCGGCCGAAGCCTCCGCCTTGGGTGCAACCGATGATGTCTTTTTCTTGAAAAAGCTGAACATGCGTGAGGAGTCGTGCGAGCGCGAGTAAAGCGCAGAGGTGAACCCAATCAGAGTCACCCACCAGCTCAGCCGGGTCCTCTCTGTGGCCGCTCGCGGCCAGCTATAATTTTGGGCTTGGGGCGCTTTAGCTCAGTCGGTTAGAGCGACGGAATCATAATCCGCAGGTCCGGGGTTCGAATCCCTGAAGCGCCACCAGATTCCCAACCGGCTCCGCGTCATCACGACACGGAGCCGTTTTTGTCTGTGCGTCATGGCGGCGAGCCCAGGTCCTCTGCCAGAGCCAAAGTACACCACCGCCAATGGAAGCTGCCATGGACCGCCGTCGCGCTCTGTTCTCCGCTCTGATGCTTGCCATCACTGCACCGGTCTGCTCTCAGGAACTGGCGCGCGAGTTTCCGCTGACGGCGCTGCGCGGTGTGGTCGCTTTCAGCGGACCACCCGCGGTGGTGCTCAATGATGCCCCGGTGCTGTTAGCGCCCGGCGCTCGTCTGCACGGCACCGATAACTTGCTGGTGTTGCCCACCACGTTGACGGGCAGCAGCCACACCGTGCATTACACGATCGAAGACACGACAGGGATGATCAAGGAACTGTGGATCCTCCGCGAGGCTGAACGGAAGAACAAGCCGTGGCCCAAAACGGTCGAGGAGCGCCGGGCCTGGAATTTCAACCCCGCCGCCCAGACCTGGACCAAGCCATGAGTGCGCCCGTTGTCGCCAAGAAGGTCTTCATCAAGACCTTCGGCTGCCAGATGAACGAGTACGACTCGGACAAGATGGTGGACGTGCTGCGCGAGGCTCAGGGCTATGAGCCGACGGCAGACGTGGAGCAGGCCGACCTGATTCTCTTCAACACCTGTTCGGTGCGCGAGAAAGCTCAGGAAAAGGTCTTCAGCGACCTCGGACGCGTCAAGCACCTGAAGGCCAAGGGCGTGCTGATCGGTGTCGGGGGCTGCGTGGCAAGCCAGGAAGGCGCCGCCATCATCGAGCGCGCACCCTATGTGGACGTGGTGTTCGGGCCGCAGACGCTGCACCGCCTGCCCGAGCTGCTGACCCGCCGCGCTGACCAGCATCGCGCGCAGGTCGACATCAGCTTTCCCGAGATCGAGAAGTTCGACCACCTGCCGCCGGCGCGTGTCGAAGGCGGCAGCGCCTACGTGTCGATCATGGAAGGCTGCTCGAAGTACTGCAGCTATTGCGTCGTGCCTTACACGCGTGGCGAAGAGGTGTCACGGCCGTTCGACGATGTGCTGGTTGAGGTGGCCGGCCTATTGGATCAGGGCGTCAAGGAAATCACGCTGCTGGGCCAAAACGTCAACGCCTACCGCGGGGCCATGGGCACCAGCGGCGAAATCGCCGATTTCGCATTGCTGATCGAGTATGTGGCCGAGATCCCCGGCATCGAGCGCATCCGCTACACCACCAGCCACCCGAACGAGTTCACGCAGCGGCTGATCGACGTCTACGCGAAAGTGCCGCAGCTCGTCGACCACCTGCATCTCCCCGTGCAACATGGCAGCGACCGAATCCTGATGGCTATGAAGCGCGGCTACACCGCGATGGAATACAAGAGCACGGTACGCAAGTTGCGCACCGTGCGACCGCAGTTGAGCCTGTCCAGCGACTTCATCGTGGGATTTCCCGGCGAGACCGAGGACGACTTCACCAAGATGATGAAGTTGATCGATGACGTCGGCTTCGACACGAGCTTCAGCTTCGTTTACAGCCCGCGGCCAGGTACGCCAGCGGCTAATCTCCAAGACGACACGCCTCAGAGCATCAAGCTGCAACGGCTGCAGCACCTGCAGGCCACCATCGAGGCCAACGCGCAGCGCATCAGCCAGGCCATGGTCGGCAGCCGTCAGCGCATTCTGGTCGAAGGGCCGTCTCGCAAGGACCCCGACGAACTGATGGGCCGCACGGTGTGCAACCGCAAGGTCAATTTCAAGGGCCCGTCGCGACTGATCGGCACATTGATCGACGTTACGGTGATGCAGGCCAATCCG
Source organism: Burkholderiales bacterium (assembly GCA_947462065.1). Classification (GTDB taxonomy): domain Bacteria; phylum Pseudomonadota; class Gammaproteobacteria; order Burkholderiales; family Burkholderiaceae_C; genus PBB1. The sequence goes on from CANHNO010000044.1 coordinate 14,920, forward strand.
AATTCGCTGCGCGGCGAAGCGGTAGTCGCCTGATCCGTGGGCTCAGGCGTTCAGCGGCCACGCATGCGCCACCAAAGGCTGATGGCGCAAGCCAGCACCATCGCGGCATATGTGACCATCTTGCCATCGCGGCCGGTGATGACCAGTCCGGCGATGCATGCAAGCAAACTGGCCGCCGCCGCGGAGCACCCAAGATGGATCCAGGGTACGGTGCGCAACGGACCGCGCCACAGCCACTTGGCGGCCGTGGCACTGATCACGCCCAGCAAAATCGCAGGTGCAGCAAAATCGCAGATGTGCCAGAAAAGGTCGAGAAAATTCATGGTTCAGTCAGTTCATCGCGAGCGACCACAGCGGTTCGGGTGTTTCAGGCTGGGCGTGAACTGCGAATTGCTGTAAATTTTGCCTGACAGATATGAGCGTCTTCACTCTCGGACTGAACCACGCCACCGCGCCGCTCGACCTGCGCGGTCGCTTCGCATTTTCGGCCGAGCAGTTGGCGCCCACACTGCGGGCTTTCCGCCAGCGGCTGCAGCGATCTCCAGAGGCCGCGCTGGTCTCGACCTGCAATCGCACAGAACTCTATGTCGGCGCAGACGCTGGACTGGTCGCACCGGCTTTCGACTGGCTGGCTGAAGTGGGTGGCATGTCCGGTGCAGCGCTGCGTGAGCATGCCTACGTGCTGGAAAACGAGGCCGCCGCGCGTCACGCCTTCCGCGTGGCCAGCGGGCTCGATTCGATGGTGCTGGGTGAACCGCAGATCCTCGGCCAGATGAAGCAGGCGGTGCGCGAAGCCGACACCGCAGGCACGCTGGGCACCACCTTGCACCAGATGTTCCAACGCTCGTTCGCGGTCGCCAAGGAAGTGCGCACCTCAACAGAGATCGGCTCCCATTCGATCAGCATGGCTGCGGCTTCAGTGCGGCTGGCCTCTCAGTTGTTCGAAGACCTGAGCGAACTCAAGGTACTGTTCGTCGGCGCGGGCGAGATGATCGAACTCGTTGCCACGCACTTCGCCGCGAAGAAGCCGCGTTCGATGGCCTTGGCCAACCGCACACGCGAGCGCGGCGAAAAGCTTGCGAGCAAGTTCAACGCTGAAGTGGTGCCACTGGCAGATCTTCCGCAACGCCTGGCCGAGTTCGATGTGGTGATTTCATGCACTGCCAGCACTCTGCCGATCATCGGCCTGGGCGCAGTCGAACGTGCGCTGAAAGCGCGCAAGCGCCGGCCGATTTTCATGGTCGACCTAGCGGTTCCGCGTGACATCGAACCCGAAGTCAGCCGTCTGTCCGACGTTTACCTGTACACCGTCGACGATCTGTCATCGCTGGTGCAGATCGCCGGCGAAAAGCGACAGGCGGCGGTGCAGCAGGCCGAAGCCATCATCGAGACGGGCGTCCAGGGCTTCGTCAACTGGCTGGGACAGCGCGGCACAGTGCCGTTGATTCAGGCGCTGAACGCCCAGGCAGACGAGTGGCGCGCCAGCGAAATTGCCCGTGCACGCAAATTGATCGCCAAGGGCGAGAGTATCGACGCAGTGCTCGAGTCCATGTCACGTGGACTGACCCAGAAGCTGTTGCACGGAGCGATGGTCGAATTGAATTCCACCGCCAGCGAGCACCGTGCCGAATTGACGCACACCGTGTCACGGTTGTTCTTGCGCAACGGCCCAGGCGCCAGCAGGGGCGAACCTGCGGCGCCAGTGCCCGCCCGCGATACCGACGCCTTGTTGTAGCCAGCGCGTCACCGCATCGGACGATGGCGCTGAGCGTGTCCGCACGCTGCCCCTGCCATTGCGCTTCGGCAGTGCCTCGGAAACCCCCATGAAAGACTCTCTTCGACAACAGCTCGAACGCCTGACCTTGCGACTCAATGAGTTGCAAGCCACGTTGAACGACCCTGCGTTGTCGAACGACATGAACCGCTTTCGCGCGGTCAACCGCGAGTACGCCGAAGTCGGTGGCGTCGTCGATCTGTTTCGACAATACGAAGCCCGCGAACACGATTCTGCAGCTGCGCAGGCCATCCTCGAGCGCGCCGACGACGACCCGGAGATGGCTGGATTTGCGCGAGACGAGCTCGCCAGCGCGACCGCCGAGATCGAGCGCCTGCACCAGGCGCTTCAGACCGCGCTGCTGCCTCGCGACCCCGACGACGCACGCAACGCATTTGTCGAAGTCCGGGCGGGAACCGGTGGTGACGAATCGGCGCTGTTTGCTGCCGACATCGCGCGCATGTACCTGCGCCACGCCGAACGCCAGGGCTGGCGCACTGAAGTGATGTCGGAAAGCGTGTCCGACCTCGGCGGCTACAAGGAGGTGGTGATCCGCATCGAGGGCGACGGCGTCTATGCGCGCCTGAAATTCGAGTCTGGCGGACACCGGGTGCAGCGCGTGCCGGTCACGGAAACGCAGGGCCGGATCCACACCAGCGCGTGCACGGTCGCTGTACTGCCGGAACCCGATGAAGCCGAAGAGGTTCAGTTGAACCCGGCTGATTTGCGCATCGACACCTTTCGCGCCAGCGGCGCTGGCGGCCAGCACGTCAACAAGACCGACAGCGCGATCCGCATCACCCACCTGCCGACCGGGCTGGTCGCCGAATGCCAGGACGACCGCTCGCAGCATCGCAACAAGGCGAA
>CANHNO010000045.1 GCA_947462065.1 Burkholderiales bacterium
GGGACGGACTCGACCGAGGGTCAACTGCCGAAGTGAGCTTTTGCGTCATAGAGTGTCTCTACGGTGATCACCGGTACGTTGTGTTCTTGCGCGTATCGCTCGGTGTTGCGGCGCGCTTTGCCGCGCACGAAGAAGGGAATCTTTCGAAGCTCCTTCTCCGCATCCGGAGCCCAGCTTGCCGGGATCGCGGCCGCTGGACTTTCTCTGTGGGTGGGGGGCAGTTTTTCTTCACTAGCCACCGGTTCCATGCGGGCATCGACTGCTTCGCTGGTGGTGGGCGTGGGCGCTGCGGGGCGAGAGCTCGCATGCCCACCAAGGTGCGATGGCGCGGCATCTTCGTGGAACTCGGCATCTCCGCGGAACATGCCGATCAGATGTTCTTCGAGGCCCATCATCAATGGATGAACCCAGGTGTCAAACAGCACGTTGGCGCCTTCGAAACCCATCTGCGGCGAGTAGCGTGCCGGAAAGTCCTGCACGTGCACCGGCGCGGAGATGACTGCGCAGGGCAAGCCGAGCCGCTTGGAAATATGGCGCTCCATTTGCGTTCCCAGCACGAGTTCGGGACGCAGTTCGGCGATACGCGCCTCGATTTCGAGGTAGTCGTCGCTGATCAGCGCGTCGACTTCATACAACTTGGCGGCCTCCCTGATTTCGCGTGCGAACTCTCGGCTGTAGGTGCCAATCCCGACCACCTTGAAGCCGAGCTCCTGGCTGGCCACGCGTGCGGCGGCCACGGCGTGAGTCGCATCGCCGAACACGAACACGCGCTTGTTCGTCAGGTAGGTAGAGTCAACCGACTTGGCGTACCAGGGTGAGCGCGAATCGGCATTCGCCAGCACCGCGCTCGGGTCGATGTCAGCGAGTTGGGCGACCTCCTTGATGAAATCGCGTGTCGCGCCCGCGCCGATCGGAATCGTCTTGGTGGCGGGCTGGCCGAAGGTGCGGGTCAGCCACGAGGCGGTCAGTGAGGCGATCTCGGGGTAGAGAACCACGTTGAACTCGGCATCACCCAGGCGCGACAGATCGTCGGCCGTCGCACCCAGAGGAGCCACGACGTTGATGTCGACCCCCAACTGCGTCAGAAGACCGGTGATCTCGCGCAGGTCATCGCGGTGCCGGAAGCCGAGTGCGGTCGGGCCGAGGATGTTGCAACGTGGGCGTGCGCCCGGTGCACGGCCCGGCTTCGCCGTACCCGGTGTCGGTGCGTTCGGGCCAGCCAGCGCCCGCACCATCTGGTAGAAGGTTTCGGAGGCGCCCCAGTTTTCCTTGCGCTGATAAGAAGGCAGCTCCAGCGCAACAACTGGGATCGGCAGATTCAGCGCCTTGCAAAGGCCGCCTGGATCGTCCTGGATCAACTCGGCCGTGCACGAGGCGCCGACCATCATCGCGTTCGGCTTGAAACGCTCATAGGCCTCGCGCGCAGCGGTCTTGAAAAGCTCGGCGGTGTCACCGCCCAAATCGCGTGCCTGGAATGTGGTGTAAGTGACCGGCGGTCGCTTGGGCAGCCGTTCAATCATCGTGAACAGCAGATCGGCGTAGGTGTCGCCCTGGGGCGCGTGCAGCACGTAATGCACGTCCTTCAGCGCGGTGGCGATGCGCATCGCACCGACGTGCGGCGGGCCTTCGTAGGTCCAGAGCGTCAACTGCATGGTCTGGTGTCTTGTTCGATGGGTTGAGTGGTTAGGCGACCAGCTTCATGCGGCGCACCAGCGGCCGCGCGAAGAGTTCGGCCAGATCGGCCGCCTGCTCGTAGCCATGAATTGGCGTGAAGACAAGTTCGATGGCCCACTTGGTCGTCATGCCCTCGGCTTCGAGCGGGTTCGCGAGCCCCAGGCCGCAAACGACGATGTCAGGCTGTGCGGCACGGCAGCGGTCGAGTTGTTTGTCGACGTGCTGACCTTCTGACAGGAAAGTGTCTGCTGGCAGCAGGTCAAGTTCTTCGGCCAGGTGCTGCCGGTGCATGTAGGGCGTGCCGACTTCGACGAGCTGCATGTCCAGTTCGCGGGCCAGAAAGCGGGCGATTGGAATTTCGAGCTGCGAATCGGGGAAGAAAAACACCCGCTTGCCAGCCAGTTGCACCCGATGGCGCGCCAGTGCCGTATTGGCCCGCTCGCGTCCGGCGGAAGTGACCCGGTCGAAGGTGGCCGAATCGATGCCGAACGCGGTGGCAGCCGCTTGCAGCCACTGCGTCGTGCCTTCGACACCGAGAGGAAAGGGTGCTGGCAGACGCTGCGCGCCCAGCGACTCCAGCGCCCGCGCAGTGTCGGCGAGGAAGGGTTGGGCCAGCAGGAATCTGGTGTTCGGCCCGACGGCGGGAAGGTCGGTCGCATGCCGGGGCGGAAAGAAGCGAACTGGTGCGTGGTCGCTGCCGAAGCCCAGACCCGCGAAAAGCCGCGAGAACTGGTCCTCAACGACATCGGCCAGTGCGCCCACGATCAGCAGTGAGGCTGGTGCGTCGGGCGGGGCCGCGGGCAGGCTAGGAACCAGAGATGCCAGGCAGGCGTCTTCGCCCTGGGTGAAGGTCGTCTCGATGCCGCTGCCGGAGTAGTTCAGCACTCGTACGCCTGGAGCGACGCGACCCGACAGCCGCGATGCGGCGCGAGACAGATCGAGCTTGATGACCTCGGACGGGCACGAGCCGACAAGAAACAGCAGCTTGATCTCGGGACGACGATCGAGCAAGCGGGTGACCACACGGTCAAGTTCGTCGTTGCAGTCAGCCAGACCTGCAAGATCGCGCTCGTCGATGATCGCCGTGGCGAAGCGTGGTTCCGCAAAGATCATCACACCGGCTGCAGACTGAATCAGGTGCGCGCAGGTGCGCGATCCAACGACCAGAAAGAACGCGTCCTGAATCTTGCGATGCAACCAGATGATGCCGGTCAGCCCACAGAACACCTCACGCTGGCCGCGCTCCTTGAGCACGGGCGCATCGCCACAGCCAGATGCCGTCTCGGCCCGTATCGGGATGACAGTGCTCATGCGGCCAACCCGGGTTGGCGAGCCATGGCATCACGCTGCGCCATGTCAATTCGCGCCATGCGCAGCTTCCAGATGAACTGCCCGGCATTGATCGCGTAGGTCGCATACGCTGCCAGAGCGAGGTACATCAGCTGGGTCGAGTTCAATGCCCCGGTGAACAGTGCTGCGAGGTACGCGGTATGAAGTGCCAGCACCAACATGCTGAACACGTCTTCCCAATAGAAAGCCGGAGCAAAAAGATAACGCCCGAAGACGACCTTTTCCCAGATGCAGCCGGTGATCATGATGGCGTAGAGGGTCAGCGTCTTCACCACGACCGACCATGTCGCTATCGCCAGACCCTCGCCTGTGGAGAGGTAGCGCAGAACAAAGAACAGGCTGGCAAGAAACACCAGGAACTGCACCGGCGCCAAGATGCCCTGAACCAGCGTCCAGACCGTGGAGTCGCGACGAATACGCTCCTCGGGGGAGTAAAGCGGAGGCCTCGGTTCAGGTGGTGATCCTCTCTCGAACATCAATTTCCTCTCGCGGGTACGGCTTGGTTGAAGGGAATTTAGACGGCGACTTCGTAAATGTCAATCCAGATTGACGTAAATCCAGCTTGACAGTTCTGGAGGCGCGATTGATCATCTGCAAAAGCTGTCGGACCGAGGTTGCCCTGATGCGCCTGCCTTCGATGCTTCCGTTAGCGCGACCGCCTTGCGGCGTTGGCGTTCCATGAAGGTCTGCAACCGGGGTATCAGCGATGCGAACGCGTGGCGAAACCTCTGCCTTGAAACCAGTTTCTGCAGAGTCGCGCGTTCGTCAGCCCTTACCGGGTCAGGCAAACCCCAGGGCCGGGTGGCCCCAGGCACTCTTCGAGGCGGCAGTTCAGTCACTGGTCTCTACCAGGCGACTCGACGGCCCAGCCCTTGGTGAAAGCCGGGCGGCCAGTCAAGCGGAAGTCTTGAAAGCGGTAGGAGCTGGAAGCGCAAGGGGGCCCTTGTTTTCAACAGCCGTTCTGGCGGGTCCTCCCGCAGACCGTTGCGTGCCGCTTGGTGGGGGGGCAATGCTTCGGTCCCCGCCATCGATGAAGAGGCAGCGCGGCCCGGGAGTCCGCACTGCCAGGAGACTTGCAATGACTCGAACGACGCCGCAAGCGTTGTCCATTGACGCACAAAACAGTGCTGTCGCGCCCAACGATGTTGATTCCGATGCCTGGTCCGAGGTCCACCGGCTTCCGTTCAATACTGACTCTCCCACCTGGCTGCAGAAGCGGCTGGAGCGGCCCGAAGCTGAAGAACGAATGAGCCGCCTTGTCAAAACACTGGAGGCCGAGGTGATTCCTCGGCTTGTCGAGGCCCACCGCTCCTCGCCCCTGGGCGAAATGCTCCCTGCCGTCGTCAGCCCGACGCCCACTCCTGGGGAAGTTGAGGAGTTTGTTCAACTGCTGCTGCATCGCGATGATGCGTCGGTGTCGAAGTTCATCGCGACCCTGCGCAGCAGAGGCATGTCGATCGAGGTGGTGTTCCTGGAATTGCTGGCCGCCGCAGCCAGTCACCTGGGTGGTCTCTGGGAAGACGATCGCTGTGATTTCACCGCCGTCACCATCGCGCTCGGTCGGCTGCAGAATTTGCTTCGGGTGTTGAGCCCACAAATGGCGGCCGAGGCTGCATCGCCCGCCAATGCGTATCGCGTGTTGCTGGTCCCGTCTCCGGGTGAGCAGCACACTTTCGGGCTCTCGATGGTCGCTGAATTCTTCGTGCATGCCGGTTGGGAAGTCGCAAGTGGCAGGGGCGCCTATCGAGACGAAGCAATCGACATGGTCAGCCGCGAGTGGTTCGATGTGATTGGCTTTTCGGTGGGCAGCGAAGTCCGCCTCGACTGGCTGACGACGTGCATTGCTTCGGTTCGTCAGCTGTCGCGCAATCCGGCGATCGGAGTCTTGGTTGGGGGGCCAGTCTTCACGGCCAATCCCGAGTATGCGGCGATCGTTGGCGCTGACGCGACCAGCAAGGACGGCAAGCAGGCACCACTCGCGGCCGAAGCATTGATTCCAAATCGAGTCCCATCCAGCTAACAATATCAGGGTACTTCAGACCTGCCTCATGAGCTTTGCCTGCTTCCCCTTCCCAGGTGACACCCGATGATTGGGTTCGCACAGCCTTCGCGCTCCCTGGGGCCCCTGACGATTGAGTCCGTCAGCAAACTGATTGCTGCGGCTGCCGATGTGTCATTGGTCGTCGATGCCAACGGCGTGATCTGCGACATGGCCTTCGGCAGCGACAGCCTGAAGAACCTGGGCTATGACCGCTGGATCGGGCAGCCGTGGATTCAAACCGTCACCAAGGAGAGTCGGCCCAAGATCGAAGCTCTGCTGCGAGATGCCGATTCGCAGGCGACGCCGCGCTGGCGGCAGGTCAATCATCCCTCCGACTCAGGGGCCGATCTCCCGCTCTCCTATTGCGCCGTCAAGGTGGGCGGCGATCCATCTTCTGCGGTGGCAGGGCATGCCGTGGTCTACGGGCGAGATCTGCGGGCCGTGGCGGTGACGCAGCAGAGCCTGATTGACGCGCAGCAAGCCTCCTTGCATGAGCACTGGCGCTTGCGCGATGCGCAATCCCGCTACCGGCACCTGTTCCAGGGGTCTAGCGAAGGACTGCTGATCATCGACAGCGTGACCCAGAAGGTCACAGAGGCCAATCCAGCCGCCCACGCGCTGCTGGCCGACGTCTCGCGCAAACTGGTCGGTGCGTCCTTCCCGCTCGGCCTGGAGGAGCGTGGTGCGGAGGCTGTGCAGGGCATGCTGGCCAGTTTGCGCGCCACAGGCAAAGCCGATGACATTCGCGCGCGTCTGGCCGATGGTGGCGCCGAGCTGTGGGTCTCCGGCTCGATGTTTCGCCAGGAAAGCGGCTCGATGCTGTTGCTGCGACTGTCGCGCGTGGCGCCCGATGGCGTGGTGCTATCCCAGCCCAGCGCGCATTCACTGCTGGTCAAGTTGCTGCAGAGCTCACCCGACTGTATGGTCATCACTGACCTCGACGGGTCCGTCGTCATGGCCAATGCTTCGTTCGTTCAACTGGTGCAGTTGGCCTCAGAAGATCAGGTGCGCGGCGAATCACTTGGGCGTTGGCTGGGCCGTACCGGCGTTGAGTTGAATGTGCTGATCTCGACGCTGCGGCAGCGCGGCTCGGTGCGGCTGTTTCCAACCACCCTTCGCAGTGACCAAGGCACACCCAACGATGTCGAGATTTCAGCTGCGATGGTCTCGGAAGGCGAGCAGTCCTGCCTTGGCTTCACCATTCGGGACGTCAGCCGGCGCCTGAACAACGATGCCCGTGCTGCCAAGGAATTGCCCCGCTCCGTCGGCCAACTCTCGGAACTGGTCGGACGTGTGCCGATGAAGGACATCGTCGGCGAAACCACCGACCTGATCGAACAGTTGTGCATCGAGGCGGCCCTTGAACTGACTCGTGACAACCGTGCTGCAGCGGCAGAGATGTTGGGCCTGTCGCGGCAGAGCCTGTACGTCAAGCTGCGCCGCTATGGGCTGAGCGATCCGACTTCAGAAGGCGAAAAATAGGGTGGATCGTGGCGCGGTCGCCGTGCTGGTGCTGGTGGACATCGCTCCTGGGTCCAGGGCGTGGGGCTTCGGTCGCTTTGTTGTCGGTCGCTTCGACCTCCATCGCATACTCGGCTTGAGCTTCTTCAAGGTCCTGGGCAGCGGCTATGAGTCCGGCTTCGGGCTGAGACCAAGCCTGTCGCGCCAAGGACTGTTCTGTCTGTTTGACGACGAGCCGGCAGCCGATGCGTTTCTGGCCGACTCGACACTGATCGCCAGCTACCGGGCCCATGCTTGCGAGTTCTTTGCGGTCAAGCTGAGGGCTTTCAGCTGCCGGGGCAGTTGGGCGGGGACGAGATTTCCAGTGAATGCACAAGCACCTGCGAGCGGCCCCATCGCGGCGCTGACCCGTGCGTCGATCCGGGTGTCCAAGGCCGCGGCGTTCTGGCGTCAGGCGCCGTTGACCCAGCGCTCGCTGGACGGTGCGCAGGGCTGCTTGTTTTCAGCGGGCGTGGGCGAAGCGCCGCTGCTACGCCAAGCCACCTTCACCATGTGGGACAGCGTTGCGCACATGGATGCCTATGCCCGCAGTGGTGCGCATCTCGAGGCGATCAAGGCGGCGCAGCACCACGGCTATTTTTCCGAGTCGATGTTCGTGCGCTTCGTGCCCAGCGGTGCGCAAGGCACCTGGCTCGGGCGCCGCTATGGCTGAGGCCTTGCGCACGCATCGGGTGGTGGTGATTGGTGCCGGTGTGGCCGGCTTGGTCAGTGCGCTACTGCTGGCATGTCGTGGTCTGGAGGTCACACTGGTCGAGCGGGCTGACACCCCGGGCGGAAAAATGCGGCGGGTGATGGTCGATGGCGCGGGCATCGACTCCGGCCCCACCGTGTTCACGATGCGTTGGGTTTTTGACCAGATCTTCGCGGCCGCCGGTTCGTCTCTCACAGAGCAGCTTCGTCTGCAGCCGTTGGGCGTGCTGGCACGGCATGCCTGGAGCGCTGGCGAACGGCTCGATCTCTTCGCCGATGCAAAACAGTCCGCCGATGCGATCGCACAGTTCTCCGGGCCGAACGAGGCTCGTCGCTTCATGCAGTTCTGCGCACAGGCGCGTACCGTCTACGACACCCTGGAGGGCCCGTACATCCGCTCACAGCGGCCGACGCTGCTCGGCATGGCACGTGATCTCGGGCCGCGGGGTCTGGGCGTTCTGGCCGGCCTCGGGCCGTTTGCGTCGCTGTGGCGATCGCTCGCCAAACACTTCCACGATCCTCGGTTGCAGCAGCTGTTTGGCCGCTATGCCACTTACTGCGGCTCATCGCCGTTTGCTGCGCCAGCCACGCTGATGCTCGTCGCGCAGGTCGAGATGGACGGGGTGTGGGCAGTCGATGGCGGCATGCTGGCGGTGGCGACCGCGCTGGCGGGATTGGCACAGCGTCGCGGCGCGACGATCCGCTATGGCAAGGCCTGCGAGCAAGTGCTGGTGCGCGATGGGCGCGCGTGTGGCGTGCAACTGGCCGGTGGCGAATACCTAGAAGCCGATTCAGTGGTGTTCAACGGTGATGCAGCCGCGCTGCCGCTGGGCTTGCTGGGTGCGGATTGCAGCCATGCGGTGCCGCCGGTGTCCGCCTCGGGACGATCGCTGTCAGCGATGACCTGGTCGATCAACGCTCGCACCTCAGGCTTTCCTCTGGTGCGGCACAACGTGTTCTTCAACGTCGACTACGCATCGGAATTCAGCGACATCTTTCAGCACCGCCGGCTGCCGCGTGAAGGCACGGTCTACGTGTGTGCGCAGGACCGCGACGACAGCGGTCGTCTGCCGGCACGTGATGGTGATCCGGACGGCAGCGGGCCTGAGCGGCTGCTGTGCCTTGTCAACGCGCCGGCGAATGGCGACTCAACCCCGCTTGAACCCTCGGAGATAGAAGCATGCGAGAGGACCCACTTTGCGCTGATGCACCGCAGCGGACTGATCATCGATCGGACGCCACACAACACGGTGCTGACGACGCCCAGCGATTTCCATCGGCTGTTCCCGGCGACGGGTGGGGCGCTGTACGGTCAGGCAGCGAGCGGATGGATGGGGGTGTTCAGGCGGCCCGCGGCACAGAGCCGCTTGCCGGGGCTGTATCTGGCGGGGGGCAGCGTGCACCCGGGGCCGGGCGTGCCGATGGCGGCGATGTCCGGGCGGCTGGCGGCCGAGACGCTGCTGGGGCACCTCGATTCGACCAGCCGGTCCCGCCGGGGGGCTATCTCTGGTGGTACGTCGACGCGATCAGCGACGACGGGCAACACGCGCTGAGCATCATTGCCTTCGTCGGCAGCGTCTTCTCGCCTTATTACGCCTGGGCCCGTCGAAGCGGTGCCGCCGACCCCGAGAACCACTGTTCCATCAACGTCGCCCTCTACGGCCGAGCCGGCAAGCGCTGGACGATGACCGAGCGCAGTCGCGCCAGCATGACGCGCGACTCCAATCGCTTGGTGGTGGGGCCAAGTCAGGTGCATTGGAACGGTGAGTGCCTGACGATCGACATCGACGAGATCACGGTGCCGATCCCGAGGCGTGTGCGTGGCCGGGTGCGTGTCTATCCGAAAGGGCTGTGCCGATTCGTGGCGCCGCTCGACGATGGCGGCCTGCATCGCTGGGGGCCGATCGCGCCATGCTCTCGGGTCGAGGTCGAATTCAATGCACCCGCCATGCGTTGGTCTGGTCACGCCTACCTGGATTCGAACGAAGGCGATGAGCCGATCGATCGGCCATTCACCGAATGGGACTGGTCGCGCGCGCCTCTGAAAGACGGCAGCACCGGCGTGATCTACGACGTGCGCCAGAAACAGGGCGGAGACAGGGTGATCGCGGTGCGCTTTCAACCCTCGGGCGACTTTGAGCACTTCACACCACCCGAGCGCCAGCCGCTACCGCGCACCGCATGGCGCATTGGCCGAACGATGCGCACCGAGGCGAAGCAGCCCGCGGTGGTCACGCAGACGCTGGAGGACACGCCGTTCTATGTGCGCTCGGTGCTGTCGTCGGGGCTGCTCGGAGAGTCCGTGGCCTCGGTGCACGAGACATTGAACGTGCCGCGTCTGGTGTCCACCGCCGTGCAACTGATGCTGCCGTGGCGGATGCCCCGAGTACGCTGACGTGACCCGTCAGCGCGCCGGACTTGCGCCGTCAACCGCTCAATACCGAAGGTGCTTGCCGGCCGGCACCGGCGAAGGAATTGTTTTCGAGCTGACGTTCTTCGAGGCGCTCGAACAGCCCGATCGCCCACAGGAGACGCTGATCGAATCGCTGATTTCGTGGGCGGTCTTCTGATTCCACGCTGGGGTCGGCTTCTGGCTCATTCGGCCTGACAACCGGTGTGATGGCCGCCACATCGACCAGATACTGGATGGCCGGCACCGGAGCCGGATCGCTCTCGTTGCCGGACCGGCGTCGTGCCGGTGACATGGCTGCTGCACCAAAGGCCACGGCCATCAAGCCGAGCTTGCGCTGCGATGAGACGCAGGCGCGGCGGGACACGGAGTCGAAGCCTGCCCGCTCGACCTCGCGTCCGATGTCGGCATACACCAGACGCGCCGCCTGGATCGCCGGCCGGCAATCGCGTGGCAGTGCCGGAATGCCGAGCGCAGCGCGTTCGTACAGGGTGTCTGCTTCGGCAAGCAGGCGCGACACCACCGAGCCCAGCGCTTGGCTGAAGGTCGGCGCACGCAGCCAAGCATCCGGATCGATGCCGGCTTCACGCATCCACTCGCGTGGCAGGTAAAGGCGCCCGTTGCGGGCGTCTTCGCCGACATCGCGCGCGATGTTGGTCAACTGCATTGCCAGGCCCAGCTCGCAAGCCCGCGCTTGGGCCTGCGGGCCGCGAGCGCCCATGATGATGGCCATCATTGAGCCGACCGTCCCCGCGACCCGTGCGCCGTAGTCGTGAAGCTGCGCGATGGTCTCGTACCGGCGTGCTTGCAGGTCCCATTCGAAGCCTTCCAGCAGAGCATCGAGCAGTGCCTTCGGAATGTTGAACTCGGTCACCACGGCAGACAAGGCCCTGTCCGCAGGCACCGGCGACGGGCAGCCGTCATAGATGCGCTGCAGGCGCTGCTGCAGGTGGTGGAGGGCGCCCATCGGCCCGCCATGCAGATGGCTTTCCAAGTCGATCGTGTCGTCGGCCAGTCGGCAGAAGGCGTAGAGCGCGGTCGCTGGCCCCCGCACCCGGCTAGGCAGCACCAGGGATGCGGCGAAGAAGGTCTTCGATCCTGTGCGCATCAGCGACTCGCAGTCGTGCAAGTCCATGCTGTGTCGGGTGTCGACGCTGGGGCCGTGGCTGGAAACCAGAGTGAGCGATGGTTGGGGCACGGTATCGACCACGCGATGGGCCAAGGCTTTTTGGGGCTGCATGAGGCTCCTTGTGGTTCTGTGCTTCAGTCGGATCGGGCCGGGGCAGGGATTGTGTTGGATGGTGAGGCGAACGATGCGACATCGGGCACCACCGATTCAAGCGCCTTGGCCGAGGCCAGCACCCCGGGAACGCCAGCGCCGGGGTGGGTGCTGGCGCCGACCATAAAAAGGCCGGAGATGTCTTCGCTGCGGTTGTGCGGACGGAACCAGGCACTTTGCAGCAGCAAGGGCTCCAGCCCGAACGCTGCGCCCTTGAAAGACAGCAGTCGGTCGTGGAAGTCTTGCGGCGTGGTCATGCGCGAGGTGGCGATGTGCTTCTGGAACCCTGGCATCACCTTGCGATCGAGCGCGTCTGCAATGGCCTGCCTGTAAGGCTCCGCCTTGGCTTGCCAGTCGGTACCGCTGTCCAGGTGTGGAACTGGCGCCAGCACGTAGAAGGCATCGCAGCCAGGCGGCGCCATCGACGGGTCGGAGGCCGTCGGGCGATGCAGGTACAGGCTGAAGTCCTCGGCGAGCACGTGCGCCTTGAAGATGTCGTTGAGCAGCTCTCGGTAGCGCGGTCCCAGCACCATCATGTGGTGCGGCACGTCGGGGTACCGGCGGTCGGTGCCGAAGTACCAGACGAACAGGCTCATCGAGTAGCGGCCTTTCTCAATCTTGCGGTCGCTCCAATGGCGCCGGAATTCCGGGCGGATCATGTGCCGGTAGGTCCAGGCGGTGTCGGCGTTCGACACCACGATGTCGGCCGCCAGGTGCTCGCCGCTGGCCAGCGTGACGCCGGTGGCGCGCGGTTGGTTGCCGGGAGTCGGCACGCAAGTGATCTCCCTGACCTCGGCATTCAGCCTGAGGCGTGCGCCACTGGCTTCCAGCAGGCTGACCAGCCCCTGAACCAAGGCACCTGTGCCACCCATCGCCCAATGCACACCGAATTTACGCTCCAGTGCGGTGATCAGGCTGTAGACGCAGGTGCAGGCAAACGGATTGCCACCGATCAGCAGCGGGTGGAAGCTGAACACGATGCGCAGTTTCGGGTCGCTCAGATGTCGCGCTGTCATCGCATACAGCGACTGCCAGGCACGCATCTTCATCATCGACGGCACGGCAGCCAGCAGGTCGCCGACGGTGTCGAAGGCGACCGTGGCCAGTTCTTCGAAGCCCAGCTTGTAACAGCGGTCGGACTCGACCATGAAGCTGTCGAACCCGGCCAGATCCGATGGTGAGAAGCGGGCGACCTCTGCGCGCATCGCGGCCAGATCTCCGCTGTAGTCGAAGTAGCTGCCGTCGTCGAACTGGATTCTGTAGAAAGGATCGAGCGGACGCAGGTCAACGTCGTCTGACATCTTCCGGCCGCACAGTGCCCACAGCTCCTCCAGCATGAAGGGCGCAGTGATGATGGTGGGCCCGGCATCGAAGGTGTAGCCGTCCTGTCGGTGCACGTAAGCACGGCCGCCGGGGGCATCGAGCTTTTCTAGCACGGTGACCTGATAGCCACGAGCGCGCAGACGGATGGCGGCCGCCAAGCCACCAAACCCGCTGCCGATCACCAAGGCGGTGGGCGCGGGGTTGGCACGACCCGCCGATTCATCATCGGAAGGGGTGGAAAAACCGTGTTCAAAGAATGTGCCGGGCTTCATCGGTCGCGTGACCCTCGGGATACTGCATGGCCAGTGTCTTCACGATCGTCGACAGCCGCAATAAGTGTAAGTTTAGATTGACACTCGCAAGTGTCAATCACAGAATCATCGGCATGTCGTCTCGTATTCTGTCCGTGCCCTCATCTGTACCTGCTTGGCCCGTCGTTGCCGAACTGCTGAAACCGATCACCTGGTTCCCGCCGATGTGGGCCTTTTGCTGCGGCGTGATCGCCTCAGGCGTCTCACCCGACGGCCGCTGGTTCCTGATCATCACCGGAGTGCTGCTGGCCGGTCCGCTGGTCTGTGCGAGCAGTCAGGCGGTAAACGACTGGTTCGACCGCCATGTCGATGCCATCAATGAGCCGAACCGCCCTATCCCTTCGGGCCGCATGCCTGGCCGTTGGGGTCTTTATATCGCCATCGCGTGGACCGCGCTCTCCCTGGGCGTCGCCACCACGCTCGGCATCTGGGGTTTTGCTGCTGGTGCCGCCGGTCTCGCGCTGGCCTGGGCCTACAGCGCGCCACCTCTGCGGTTGAAACAGAACGGCTGGTGGGGCAATGCCGCATGCGGTCTGTGCTACGAAGGTCTCGCCTGGGTCACCGGTGCTGCAGTGATGGCAGGCGGGGCGATGCCCGACAGCCGCACGCTGGCGCTCGCCGCGCTGTACAGCGCCGGTGCGCACGGCATCATGACCTTGAATGACTTCAAGGCTGTCGAAGGCGACAAGCGCATGGGCATTGCCTCATTGCCGGTGCAACTTGGTGTTCAGGGTGCCGCGCGCACCGCCTGCCTGATGATGCTGGCGCCGCAGTTTGTCGTCGTCCTGCTACTCATTTTCTGGGGTGCCCCGATGCACGCCATCACGGTGGGCGCGCTGATGCTGCTGCAAGCGCTGCTGATGGACTATTTCCTGGACAAGCCGGTCGATCGCGCCCTGCTCTACAGCGGATTTGGTGTGCCCCTGTTTGTCGCGGGCATGATGGTCAGCGCGTTCGCGCTGCGCACGCTGGGACAGGCTGCCGCATGAGCGAACTGGGCCACTCGCGAGGGATCATCCTGTCGTGCGTGGCGCGGAGGGGCGTGCAGTGAGCCGCAAATTCGGCTGGATCGACATCGCCCGGCTTGGCCTGGTACAGGCTTGCATGGGTGCCGTTGTGGTGTTGACCACTTCGACATTGAATCGAGTCATGGTGGTCGAACTGGCGCTGCCGGCGCTGCTGCCAGGCATCCTGGTTGCCTTTCATTACTTGATTCAGGTCGTGCGGCCACGGATGGGGCATGGCTCCGATGTCGGCGGGCGCCGCACGCCGTGGCTGATGGGTGGCATGGGCTCGCTCGCCACCGGTGGGGTCGTGTCTGCGCTGGCTGTGGTGTGGATGGCGACTCAGCCTGCTGCGGGTATCGCACTGGCGGTGGTCGGTTTCGGCTTGATAGGCCTGGGCGTCAGTGCCTGTGGCACCTCATTGCTGGTGCTGCTGGCCAAGCGAGTTCCAGCCGAGCGGCGAGCCGCCGCCGCGACGATCGTCTGGATGATGATGATCGTGGGTTTCGCGGTCACGGCTGGCACCGCCGGCAAGCTGCTCGACCCCTACTCTCCGCAGCGCCTGCTGATGGTGTCTAGTGCCGTGTCGCTGCTGGCACTTGTGATCACCGGGCTGGCGTTGCGTGGACTCGAAGGAGCCACTGAGGCTACACAGGCCGTGTCCACCAGCGCCGCTGCGTCGGCCTCACCTGGATTTCGAGTGGCTCTCGCCCAAGTCTGGGCCGAACCCACCGCGCGCCGCTTCACGATCTTCGTCTTCGTCTCGATGCTGGCCTACAGCTCACAGGATCTGATTCTTGAACCCTTCGCCGGTTCGGTTTTCGGCTACACGCCGGGCGAGTCGACGCAATTGGCCGGAGTGCAGCACAGCGGCGTGTTGTTGGGCATGGTGCTGGTAGCCGTCGCGGGCAGCGGGGTGCTGGGTCGCTGGATGGCGCGATTGATCGGGCGTCCCGTCGAAGCTGGCCGTGCTGCCGGTGGTCGCTTTGCCTCGCTGCGCGCATGGACGGTAGGCGGTTGTCTGGCGTCGGCCCTCGCGCTGGCTGGCCTGGTGATGGCCGGACTTAGCAACGGCGCCTGGCCGCTCAAGGCAACGGTGTTCCTGATGGGTGTCTCCAACGGCGCGTTTTCGATTGCGGCGATCGGCTCGATGATGAGTCTGGCCAGCCAGGGGCGCGAGTCCCGCGAAGGCGTGCGCATGGGCCTGTGGGGCGCAGCCCAGGCAGTGGCGTTCGGTCTTGGGGGTCTGGTCGGCGCCGGTGCCAGTGACCTCGCGCGCTGGTGGTTCGGTGCGCCCGGGGTGGCTTATTCCGCGGTCTTCGCTTTCGAGGCCGCACTGTTCGTACTGGCCGCCTGGCTGGCGCTTCGCGCTGCAGGCGATGGGTCGTCGGTGCCGTCCGATCGAAGTACCACTCACGAGGCATCGCATCGCGGTGCCACTCTGGTCTCCACGCCGCGTCTGGCAGTGCGAGATCCCCAAGCCGGTGACGCCCCTGTCGCCATCATCAAGTCGAGTTGAACGCGAGGTGAATGACATGAGCACGTCCGAAATTTTTGATGTCGTCGTCGTCGGTGGCGGTCCTGCAGGCGCTACGGCGGCGGACGACTTGGCGCGGCAGGGCCGATCAGTGCTGTTGCTGGATCGCGTGGGGCGTATCAAGCCCTGTGGAGGGGCGATCCCGCCGCGCCTCATCAAGGACTTCGCGATTCCCGATGAACTGCTGGTCGCCAAGGCTCGTTCGGCCCGGATGATCTCTCCCAAGGACAAGCGAGTCGATATCCCCATCGAAAACGGGTTCGTTGGTATGGTCGACCGCGATGTGTTTGATGAGTGGCTGCGCGAACGCGCGGCAGCCAGCGGTGCAGTTCGGCGCAGTGGAACGTTTGACAAACTGACCCGCGACGACGACGGCATCAGCGTTGTGCACTACACCGCACGCGATGGCCGCGAACGCCGCAGTGCCAAGCCGGGCGAGTTGACCGAAGGCGTGCCGACTCGAGTGCGCGCGCGTGCAGTGATCGGTGCCGACGGTGCGCGGTCCAAGGTGGCCAGTCAAGCCGTGCCGGGCGCTGAGGACACTGAGTACGTGTTCGCATATCACGAGATCGTGCGCGCTCCCGAGGTGAAGCCTGCGGGCTACGACGGCTCGCGCTGCGATGTGGTCTACCGCGGTTCCGTCTCACCGGATTTCTACGGCTGGGTGTTCCCGCACGGTGACACGTTGAGCATCGGCACCGGTAGTGCAGACAAGGGCTTCTCGCTGCGTGGCGCGGTCGGCGCCTTGCGCGAAGCATCGGGATTGGGTGACACCGAAACGCTGCGGCGCGAAGGCGCGCCGCTCCCGATGAAACCTCTCAAGCGCTGGGACAACGGCCGTGATGTGGTGGTCGCTGGCGATGCCGCTGGTGTGGTGGCGCCAGCGTCGGGCGAGGGCATCTACTACGCCATGGTCGGCGGTCGGCTGGCCGCTGAGTCGGTCGATGCCTTGCTGCGAACCGGTGATGTCAAGTCGCTCAAACTTGCGCGTAAACGCTTCATGAAGGCTCACGGCACCGTGTTCCGGGTGCTTGGCATCATGCAATGGTTCTGGTATTCGACCGACAAGCGGCGCGAGAGCTTCGTCAAGATCTGCGAAGACAAGGACGTTCAACAGCTCACGTTCGAGTCGTACATGAACAAGGAATTGGCTCGCAAGAAGCCCATGGCGCACGTGCGGATCTTCCTCAAGGACATGGCGCACCTGATGGGTTTCGCGCGCGCTTGATGAGCGGTCCGTGGTGGTAAGCGACTGGTTGTCGCCCCAGGGGCTTGTCACCATCGTCATTGGCTTCACCCTGCTTGAGGGTGTCGCCTTGTGGCTCTACCGGGCTCGCACCGGCAAGGGTGTGGCTGCCAGGGACTTTGTCGCCAACTGGTTGTCAGGTTTGTGCCTGATGTTCGCGCTACGCAGTGCGCTCACCGATACATGGTGGGTCTGGGTTGCGCTGTGGCTGCTGGCATCAGGACTGATTCACGCCAGCGACCTGTGGTCGCGTTGGCAACGCTGATGCATTGCATGCCGATGACTGAGGCACGGGCGACTGCTCAAAACAGAACACGGCGCAAATCTGCCGAAGCAAACTTGCGCCGGTTCCGCTAGCGGGGCATTAGCCCGCCTTCGGCGCGTAGGCGCTGCACCATCCCTTGTTGGCCACTTTCTTGCCGGCGAACAGCGGGCAACCACCTGCGGCATCCGTGGCCTTGCCCTGGAACAAGGCGCAGTTACCGCAGGCCTGTGTCGTCTTGTGGGCCGGGTATTTCTTCATATCGACCTTGGTCGAGTCTGCCTTGTAGCCGAGAGACACGGCATTGGTGTCGGTCTCCGCGACCATGGGAGCAGCCTGCGCCATGGCCTGAGA
>CANHNO010000046.1 GCA_947462065.1 Burkholderiales bacterium
GAGGACCTTGCGCCGCTGAATCTGACCGTGTATCGACACCTGCGTGCGGGGCGGGTCCACGCCCACTTGTTGCAGCGATCCAGCAGTGACTACACTGCGGCCCACACCGCGTGACCAGGAGCGCCGAATGACCTCCGTGACCAAGCTGACGGCCATCTATCCGGGCACCTTCGATCCGATGACGCTGGGTCACGAAGACCTGATGCGACGCGCCAGCCGCTTGTTCGAACGACTGATCCTCGCCGTGGCGGCTGGACACCATAAGCGCACGATGTTCACCATCGAGGAGCGCCTCGAAATCGCCCAGGAGCTGGCGCGCAAGCATCCCAACGTGGAGGTGGTTGCCTTTCGTGGGCTGCTGCGCGACTTCGTCGTCGGCATCGGCGGCAAGGTGGTCGTGCGCGGCCTGCGCGCGGTGAGTGACTTCGAGTACGAATTCCAGATGGCTGGCATGAACCGCCAACTGATGCCCGATGTGGAGACGGTGTTCCTGACCCCGAGCGACCAATACCAGTTCGTTTCCGGCACCTTCGTCAGGGAGATCGCGATCTTGGGCGGCGACGTTTCCAAGTTTGTGTCACCTTTGGTACTCGGCAGGCTGCGCGAACGCGTCAGCCGCGAGTACCCGGAAGCCTGAGCAAAGAACCGATCGCCACCATGGCCCTGTTGATCACCGACGAATGCATCAATTGCGACGTGTGCGAGCCCGAGTGCCCGAACGCGGCGATATCGATGGGCATCTCGATCTACCAGATTGACCCAGCCAAGTGCACTGAATGCGTGGGCCACTTCGACGAGCCCCAGTGCGTGCAGGTGTGCCCGGTGGCCTGCATTCCGATCGACCCGGAGCATGTCGAGTCGAACGAATCGTTGTGGGTGAAGTACCAGAGGCTGCAGGCGGAAGCTGCCGCTACAGGGGCAGCGGCGTCCGACTGATTTTCCTCGGTGTGGGTTCAGTTGCGCGGTGGTGCCGGAACGAGTCCGCGCGCTGACTTCGGCAAACCACGATTCGCAGCTTGAGCCGACAGGTGCCGCCGCTTCTTGGCCTTTGCCTTGGCGTTGGATCGGGAGACGGTGTTTGACACCTTCTTTGCCGGCGTGCTGAAACTGCCCGCCATCGCTGGCCGATGGGCCGCCTCGCTGGAGAGCCGGTCGCGCTCCAGGGACGAGGCCAGCGTCACGGTGCGCTCATTGACTTGCTGGGCCTGCAATCGCTGTTCATTGTTGCGTTCGTCCATGAGCTCCAGGCGACGACCCTCCCCGCACGGTGTCTGTGAATAGACGGCGCCGTTCGGGCCGCAGCGGTAGATCTCTGCCGCAGCCACGGGGCCTGCGATCGTCAGGCCGATCCAGGCGGCGATCAATGGGTGCAGTTTCGTCATGGCGAGGCTCCTCCGGTTGCATCGGGTAGCTTTTTCGGTCGAGGCGGCCGAGCGTGAATCTTCAGCATCGCACGCTCCATGTCGCCAGCAATGAGCAGATCGAGGGCGCCCAAGGCCTGCGCGATGCTCTGATCGATCGCTTCGCGTTCCGCCGAGGGCGGCTTGCGCAGCACATGGTTGATGACTTCCGCCTTGACGCCGGGATGGCCGATGCCCAGACGCAGTCGCCAGAAGCCAGGAGAACCCAATTGCGCCTGGATGTCTTTCAGACCGTTGTGGCCCGCGTGGCTGCCGCCGAGCTTCATCTTCATCTGCCCGGGCATCAGATCCAGTTCATCGTGCGCGACGAGGATCTCTTCTGGCGCGATCTTGAAGAAACGCGCCAATGGCGCCACCGACTTGCCCGACAGGTTCATGAAAGTCATGGGCTCCAGCAGCCACAGCGGACCACCCGGCAGGTTGACGCGCGCGACCAATCCGAAGTACGAACGATCGGGAGTCAGCGTCACCTTGAGCTGGCGCGCCACCTCGTCGATGAACCAGAAGCCCGCGTTGTGCCGCGTGCCGTCGTACTCCGCCCCGGGATTGCCGAGGCCTACCATCATTCGGATCATGGTTTCATTATCGATTTCGGTCGCCCAAGAAAAAGCCCCACCGTGGTGGGGCTCCGAAGGGGGACGTGAGCAGGAGCGAGGGGCTCCTGAGACGCCTTACTTCTTGTTCTGCTTTTCGGTCTTCTTGCCCTTGGTCGGAGCGGCTGCAGCGGCAGCCACCACCACCGGCGCGGCTTCTTCTTCAGCTGACAGAACCGACGCGGACACCAGCACCGGGTTCGGCTTGCCCTGCGTCATGACCTTGATGCCGACTGGCAGCGCGATGTCATTGACGTGCAATGACTGGCCCTTGGCGAGTTGACCCAGGTCGACAGTCAGGAACTCAGGCAGTTGCGAGGCCAGACATTGAATACGCAATTCGGTGACGACGTGGTTGACCACGCACTTGTCGACCTTCACTGCCGGTGACTCGTCCTCATTGATGTAGTGCAGTGGCACCTTCTTGGTGATCTTGGTGGTGGCATCGACGCGCTGGAAGTCGACGTGCAGCACGATCGGGCGGAATGGATGCAACTGGTAGTCACGCAGCAAGACGTTCTCGGACTTGCCCGCCAGTTCCATCTCGAGGATGGACGAGTGGAACGCTTCCTTCTTCAAGGCGAAGAACAAGGCGTTGTGATCGAGTTCGATCATTGCCGGTGTGCCGGCGCCATAGACGATCCCAGGGACCTTGTCGGCGTTGCGCAGGCGGCGGCTCGCTCCGGTCCCCTGCAACGTACGCTCGAATGCGACGAATTTCATGTTGACTCCAAAAGGTGAGAAGCCCCGCGACCAGGTGCTTCGAAACGGACCTTGCGACCCGGGTAAACATCCGGCTGGTCGGCCGGACGCCTGGTTCGACGATCAGAAATTGCTGTTCTGCTCGGCGAACAAAGAAGTGACCGATTCGCCGTCGGAAATGCGGCGGATGGTTTCGGCAAACAGGAACGACACCGACAGCTGGCGCACTTTTGCGCACACCCTGGCAGCCTCGGTCATCGGAATGGTGTTGGTGATCACGACCTCATCCAGCATCGAGGTCTGGATGCGTTCGATCGCCGGGCCCGAGAACACCGCGTGGGTGCAGTAGGCGTAAACGGATTTGGCGCCGCGCTCTTTCAGCACCGCCGCTGCTTTGACCAGCGTTCCGGCGGTATCGATCATGTCGTCCATGACCACGCAGTTGCGCCCGTCGATCTCACCGATGACGTTCATCACCTCGGACACATTGGCCTTCGGACGGCGCTTGTCGATGATCGCCAGGTCGCAGTTCAACTGCTTGGCGAGGGCGCGCGCGCGTACCACACCGCCTATGTCTGGCGAGACCACCACGAGGTCTTCATAGCGCTTCGACTGCAGATCGGACAGCAGCACTGGCGAGGCGTAGATGTTGTCGACCGGGATGTTGAAGAAACCCTGGATCTGGTCGGCGTGCAGATCCATCGTCAGCAAGCGCTCAACGCCGACTGCTTCCAGCATGTTGGCAACGACCTTGGCGCTGATCGGCACCCGTGTCGAGCGAGGCCGGCGGTCCTGCCGCGCATAGCCGAAGTAGGGGATCACGGCAGTGATGCGGCGCGCGCTGGCGCGCTTCAACGCATCGACCATGATGCACAACTCCATCAGGTTCTCGTTGGTCGGTGTGCAGGTTGACTGCACCACGAACACATCGCGAGCCCGGACGTTCTGCTCGATCTCGACCGCGACTTCGCTGTCAGAGAAGCGGCCGACCGACGCCTTGCCCAGTTCGACACCCAGGTGAGTGGCGATTTCCTTGGCCAACGCCGGATTGGCGTTGCCAGTGAAAAGCACAGTGTTGAAAAGCACATTCCCTCCGACGAGGCTCTGTGGAAGCACGTTGCTTCCTTTCAGTCCAGCCCAGGCCTGCTGTCAGGACGATCCGGGAATCAATGAATCTGGCAGGGGAAGAAGGATTCGAACCTTCGCATGTCGGAATCAAAATCCGATGCCTTAACCAACTTGGCGACTCCCCTACACCGGTAAGCGGCCGAGGCCACTCACCCACAACTTTCAGGATATGACTTTCAATCCTGGATCTCTACATCTCTAACCCAGTCACGCAACGGGTGCTGCGGCAGGCTGCGGCACACTTTCGTGATCCAGCCTGATGGCAACTCGCCGTCCAGCCCAAGTACCGGGTTCGACTCTGACACGACGCGTGCAAACACCACACTACCCGAACCACTCATGCGACTGTTGCCGTAGCGAGACTGCAAAGCCGTAGCCGCGTCATGCACCTCAGGGTGCAACAACTCGGCAACGGCTTGCAGGTCGTTGTGACCCCAGCCGGCACCATCCGCAGGTGCGGTGATGCGCAGGAGTTCGTCCGCATCAAAGCCCTCAAGTATAGCGCGAGGTGTGTCGCGAACCAACTGAGGATGGCTGAAAACAGCACGCGTTTCGATCGATACTGCCGGCTTGATCAGGACAAAGCTCTGTTCGGGAACGGCCACAGGCGTCAGCTGTTCGCCGATGCCTTCGACCCAGGCGTTGTCTCCGCCTATGAAAAACGGCACGTCGGCGCCCAGCGCCAGGCCCAGCGCATGCAGTTGCGCGCGCGACCAGTTCAATCCCCAGAGGCGGTTCAGCGCCAGCAAGGTTGTTGCTGCATCTGAACTGCCGCCGCCGAGGCCGGCGCCCCACGGCACCTCCTTGACGATACTGATGTCTGCGCCGCAGGTGGTACCGCTCGCTGCCTTCAAGGCCCGTGCAGCACGCAGGCACAGATCGTCCGATGGCAAGGCGACTGTCAGGTCGTGCCGGCGCAACTCACCATCGCTGCGCCGCTCGAAATGCAGGGTGTCGGCCCAGTCGATCAGCACAAACAGCGACTGCAGCAGATGGTGTCCGTCGGCGCGCCGGCCGACGACATGCAAGAAAACATTGAGCTTGGCCGGGGCTCGCACATCCCACAAGGCGTTGAGCGTCATCGCAGGTCCAGTTTCACCAGTACTGTGACGGCTGGCGCTGCAGCGCGGCGCGCGACGAGCCTCGCTTCATCAAAGCGCGACAGGTCAACTCGCCAGCCGAGCTGACTGAATCCGGCCGGCTCCGGTGTGACGGCCGCTACGCTGACCGCGCCGGGCCACGGGCGACCACGCAACCAATCGAACAAGGCGGGCACCGGCAGCGCTTCTCCGACCACGGCGCGCGTCATTTCGTCGAGGTTCTCGTGACGGGTCTGGCCCTGCGGCGTGTTGAGCACCACGGCCTCGGGGCTCCAGCGGGCGCGTGCCACCGTGCTGCCCAGCGGTGTGTTCATATCAAGGCGCCCCCGCTGCGGGGTGCCACTCAGCTCGAACGACGCTGAGAGGCTGTGCGCCGGCTCGGTGTCGGTGGCAGCCACCTGTACCGACATCCTGCCCGCCAGAAGCTCGCCCGAAGGCTGGTCATCGAGCGGTGTCAGCGTCGAGCAGCCCACCAGCACCAAAGCTGCACAGACCCCACTGACACGAACGATCACAAATTAACTTTCAGTCGCACCACGGTCTCACGCAGCACGTCGTTGGCCTGATCGCGGCTCTTGCCTTCGCGCAGGATGCGACGAGCTTCCTCGCGCTGGCCGTTGACCCACAGTACTTCGCCTAGATGGGCGGCAATCTCCGGGTCGGGGCGCGACTGGTAGGCACGCTTGAGCTGCTTGATGGCCTCAGCGAGGTTACCCATGCGGTACTCGACCCAGCCCAGGCTGTCGGTGATGAAAGGCTCTCCTGGGGCCAATTCCAGCGCCCGCACGATCAAGGCCTTCGCTTCCGGCAGCCGCAGGCCGCGATCTGCCAGCGAGAAACCGAGCGCATTGTGGGCATGCTCGTGGTCGGGTCGCAACTCGATCACGCGCCGCAGCAGGCGCTCCATTTCCTCGATGTGATCCAGCTTCTCCTCCATCATTGATTGCTCGTAGAGCAAGTCGGGATCGTCCTTGAAGCGTTCATTGGCCCGTTTCAGTACTGCACTGGCCTGTGGCCACTGCCGCGCGTCGCGCAACAGTGCGACTTCGGCCAGCAACTTGGCGCGACCGTCTTCATCGCTGGCTTCCGGTGCCCGTCGAATCAGTTCCACCGCTTCGCTCAGGCGACCTTGCTTGGCCAGCAGCGACGCACGGCGCACCTGCACTTCCAGCGCGCGAGCAGGGGTGTCGACCTTCGCTAGCCAAGCTTCGGCAGCCTTGAAGTTGCCTTGTTGCTCTGCTGCCTGCGCGAGCATCAGCCAGGCCTGAGTCAGGCCGTGGTCGTCGGATTCGACGACGGCCTCGCTCCCTACCTCAGCGGCTGGCCCTGCGGCGGCGGTTTTCGGTGGACTGCTGACGTGCGGAGTCGATTGAATGCGCTCGATGAAGGTCGTGATGGCGACTGTGGCTTCCTTGGGTTGGCGCAGTTCCAAGTGCAAGGCACCGAGTGTCAGCCACGGCGCGCTTTGCGCAGGATTGTCCCGAGTGACCCGATCGACCTGCACCAGCGCCTCCAGGTAGCGCTGCGACATGCCCAAGGCTCGTGCGTAAAACATGCGCACCGCACTGGCTTGCGGTCGGGCCTTCAGATAGCCCTGGACGATGGGCTCGGCGTCGATGGTCGTCGGCAGGAGTTCCAGCGCAAGCAGCACCGGGCCATCGGCGCTTGCATCCCGCGCATGCGCGCGCTGCGCATACTCCAGCGCAAGCGCGCTGTCACCTGCCGCCTGCCAGGATCGGCCAATCGCAATCAGTGACGCGTCAGCCGTTGCTGGCGCATCAACATAGGGCTGCAGCGCGCCGGTCAGGATCTCGGGGATCAGGCTGCGGTCTCCTGTACGCTCGAAAAACCGCGGCAGGCTGCTGATCAGGCTAGGCCGTTCGCTCTCCTGCGTCAGCCTGATCAGGGAGCGCAACGGCTCTGCCGTCTCCGAGGAGCGGTTTAACGCCACGAGCAATTCGATCAGGTAGCGGTGTGCGTCGCGCGAGGTCGGCAGCGCCTTGCGCCACGACTGCACGACGATCAGCGCCTGACTGCCCGCCCGAATCTGCAACGCCATGTCGACCGCGCGCTTGTAAAGCTGTTCGTTCTTGGTCTTGTTGGCCGCGTCAAGCACCACTAGGAAGGCGGTGCTGCTCTCGTGGGCGCTGAGTTCGAGTTCGCCAATGAGTAACTGGTAGAACAGCGCGGCATCGAGGCCGGAGTTCTGGAATGTGGGTTTAGAAGCGGTGGAATCTGTCGCTGGCGCTGCGGCAGCAGGCGCTTGCGACCACGCCAACGGAGCCCAGGTGCAGCCCGTAATGACGAGCGCACAGACCGCCTTTACGGTGGGGAAACGAGCTGGCATCAGCGACTCCTGGATAGGGAAAAGATTCTAGAGCGGGGCGCTGCAAAACCCCATCCGCCGGGTAGGACCTCGCCGGCTGCCGATAATTCCGCTAATGCCTGAACTGCCGGAAGTCGAAGTCACCCGCTTGAGCTTTGCCGATCGGATCGATGGCGCGGTCGTCACCTGCGTGCGTGTCGGCAAGCCATTGCGCTGGCCCCTCGGCATCGAGCCATTGCATCTGACGGGTCTGCGCGTCGGTGCGGTCACGCGGCGCGGCAAGTATCTGTGGCTGTCGCTGCGGGCCGGTGAAGCCTTGCCGAACGCGAATGCGGTGCCCCCGAGTGATGGCGGCTTGCTGTTGCATCTGGGCATGTCGGGTTCGCTGGCCTTCAGCCCGCAGCCTGCCGCGCCCGGATTACACGACCACTTTGACCTGGCCACTGACCGCGGCACGCTGCGTCTGACCGACCCCCGCCGCTTTGGTGCGGTGGTCTGGTCGCCCGCGCTGGATACGGGCATGGCCGGGAAGCTCCTGGCCAGCCTGGGGCTGGAGCCGTTCGATGCCGCTTTCGATGGTGTGCATCTGCATGCCGCATTGCAACGACGCCGTGTAGCTGTCAAGCTCGCGCTGCTCGGCGGTGACATCGTCGTCGGCGCCGGAAACATTTATGCGTGCGAGGCGCTGTTCACTGCGAGGATCGACCCGCGCACCCGCAGTGATCGGCTGAGCCGCCCCCGCTGCCAGCGACTGGCTCAGGCCATACGGCAGACGTTGCGGGCCGCACTCGACCTTGGTGGTTCCACCTTGCGTGACTTTCGCGACGCGCATGGCATGGCCGGCCAGTTCCAGCTGAGCGCGCGGGTCTATGGTCGCACGGGGCAACCGTGCACCGTATGCGGTGCTCCGGTGCGACGCATCGTGCAGGCGCAGCGCTCGACCTTCTTTTGCTCGAACTGCCAGAAACGTTGAGCGCGGGCTCAAAAAAAGGGCTAGTCACCAGTCGTTTCTTGCGATGCACAAGCTCGGGCTTGCCCTAGGATGAGATGGCTGAAAGTTCTCAGGGGCTGCGGCATCGCCCGACCTACGCAAAACAGTCCGATCGCGCTATGACTTCTGCTTTTTCCGGTCGCTTCGATGAACTCAATCAGTGGCGCGACGCAGTTCGTGCTCGCCTCGACGGCTTGGCGGCATTCCTGGCCGAACAAGGGCCCTCTGACGTCGTCGAGCAGTCGCAGATCGCCTCGCTGCGCCAGCGACTGTCCACCGACAAGTTGGTCGTCGCATTTGTCGGCGAGTTCTCGCGCGGCAAATCTGAACTGATCAACGCGATCTTCTTTGCCGACACAGGGCGCCGCGTTCTGCCGGCCACGCCAGGGCGCACGACGATGTGCCCTGTCGAACTCTCCAACGACCCGACGCAGCCGATCACCGTGTCGCTGTTGCCCATCGCCAGCCGGCTCTCCGGCGCGTCTCTGGCCGAATTGCGGCGTACCCCCCAGGCATGGACCCATGTGCCGCTGGATGCGGGACATCCTGAACACCTGTCGAGTGCGCTGCGTGAGGTGATGGGCACCCAGCGCCTGTCGATCGCCGAGGCGCTGGCGCTTGGGCTGTGGGATGAAACGAATGCCGATAACAACCCGAAGCCCGATGACAGCGGCCGTGTCGAGATACCGGCATGGCGCCATGCGCTGATCAATTACCCGCATCCCTTGCTGCGTCAGGGTCTGGTGGTGCTCGACACCCCGGGTCTGAACGCGCTCGGTGCCGAGCCCGAGTTGACATTGAGCCTGCTGCCGTCGGCGCATGCCACGGTGTTCGTTGTGGGCGCCGACACCGGGGTGACGCAGTCCGACATGGCGATCTGGCGCGATCACCTGGGCAGCCGCCAGGGCGCTACTTTCGTCGTACTCAACAAGATCGATGCGCTGCGGGATCCCTTGCTCACCCCGCTACAGGTGGCTGCGCACATCGAGGCCCAGCGCACAGCCACCGCGCGAGCGCTTGGGGTGCCTGTGCAACGCGTGTTCGCACTGTCTGCGCGGCAGGCTCTGGTCGCGCGCGTCGAGTCCGATGCACAGAGCCTGGCCGCGAGCCACGTTGCCGAGTTCGAAGCCGCGCTGTCGGCCGAGTTGTTGCCGCAACGGCAACAGGTGCTGCAGCGCTTGATCAACGACACGGTCACCCAGCTTCAGCAGCGGGCAGCGCGACGGCTCGGTGATGCGCGCCGGCAGATCGCCGAACAGATGCTGGAATTACGCGGCCTGCGCGGCAAGAGCAGCGGCCGGCTGCGCACAATTCGCCAGCGCATCGAGCAGGAGGCACTCGAATTCGAGCACTGCCACTCGCGGCTCCTGGCCCTGCGGGGCCTGCATTCACGCCTGCTCGAAACGGCACTTGAAGGGCTGTCGGAAGATCAGCTCAAGGCTGAGGTCGATCGGTTTCTCGCGGACATCAAGGTCAGCATGCTCAAGCTCGGTGCCCGCAAGGCGTTTGTCGCGGCGTGCGCTCGGTTGCGTGAGCGTCTCATGAAAGCCGGCCAGCAAGCCCAGGAAATTCGGGAGATGCTGGCGGGCACGTTCACTCACCTGAACGCCGAGTTCGGGTTCGGCCTGGTGCTGATGCCGGGTCCCGACCTGTCGCGGTTTGTCGACGAGCTGAACGCCATCGAGCGCAGCTACACGCAGTATTTGGGGCTGGGACAGGCCTTGCGTTTGTCGCAGCCGCAGTTCATGGTGCAGTTCCGTCGCATGCTGCTTTCGCGCCTTGACCCGGCATGGGACGGTGCGCGCAGCGACATCGAGTCGTGGAATGGCGCCATGACGACGCATGTCGAGGTGCAGTTGCACGAGCGCCGGCGCAGCTTCCAGAAGCGGGCTGAAGCGCTGTCGCGCATCCGTGGTGCATCCGACGAACTTGAGTTGCGCATCACCGACATCGAGCAGCAGGACGAAAAGCTGAAAAGTCGCAGCGAGCGTCTGGCCGTTGTGGCCCAAGCGGTGCTCTCCAGCGCTTCGACCGTCGTGGCTTGCGAGGGCAACATCGATGTGTCCTTGCCGGTGGACGAGTTCATCTCAGTTCGTCAGGCGCACGCCTGAATGTTACCGCTGGGGTCGTGCTGCCCAATGCCAGTCAACGCGCCGTGAGTGGATTCGATCCAGGCGAGCCAGCGTCGACGTTGACGTTCTCGTCGCAGCTGATTCAATGGCAACTGCAGCACGGCCGGCATGGCCTTCCCTGGCAGCGCACCCGCGATCCTTACCGCGTCTGGCTTTCAGAAATCATGCTGCAGCAAACGCAGGTGACTACTGTACTGGCGTACTACGACCGTTTCCTGCAGCGCTTCCCCGATGTGGCCGCACTCGCGGTGGCGTCGCAGGACGAGGTGCTCGCCCTCTGGAGCGGCCTGGGCTACTATAGCCGCGCGCGCAATCTGCACCGCTGTGCGCAGGCGGTGGTGGCGCAGCATGGCGGCGAGTTTCCGAGATCCAGCGAGCAGCTACAAAGCCTGCCGGGCATCGGCCGCTCGACCGCCGCAGCGGTAGCTGCGTTCTGCTTCGGCGAGCGTGTGGCCATCCTGGACGGCAATGTGAAACGGGTGTTGACGCGGGTGCTTGGCTTCGAAGGCGATCTGGCGGAGGCTGCCCAGGAACGCTCCCTCTGGGCCCGGGCCACTGCCCTGCTGCCCGAGCAGGGGATCGAGCCCTATACGCAAGGGTTGATGGATCTGGGAGCAACGCTGTGCAGCGCGCGTGCGCCGCAGTGCCTGCTGTGCCCGGTGCGCGAGCGGTGCGTCGCTGCCGCCACGCAAACGCAGGCGCGCTTTCCTGTGAAAACGCGCAAGCTCAAGCGAAGCAAGCGCGAAAATCTGTGGCTTTGGCTGTCCTGGCGCGATCGGGTGTGGTTGGCGCAGCGTCCCGATCAAGGGGTGTGGGCCGGGCTGTGGAGCTTGCCGGAATTCGACACGGCCACCGACTTTGAACGGCACGGCTCTGGCTGGCCAGGCTACGCCGAAAAGCTGGTGTCATTCACCCATGTGCTGACTCACCTCGACTGGACCTTGCACCCGGTGCGCTGGAACCTGCCGCCTGATCTGGACGACAAGACTGCCCTCTCCATCGTGACCGCCTGGCCGACCGGTCGCTGGTTCACACAAGACGAGGCCCTAGCCGCGGGCCTGCCCGCACCGCTGCGCAGATTGCTGTTGAGTTGATGCGGCGGATCGGCGCTCAGTCGCGCGCGTCGAGCTCGCGATGACGTATCAGCGTCACCGTACTACGGGCGAAGCGGCGCGCTAGCATCTCGACGAAATACACCGAGCGGTGCTGACCACCCGTGCAGCCGATGGCCACAGTCAGGTAGCTGCGCTGGTCGTGGTTGAAGGCCGGCAGCCAGCGCATTAGGAAGGCCTCGATGTGCGACAACATCTCGATGACTTCTGGTTGTGCTTCGAGGTAAGCCACCACGGGCGCATCGCGCCCATCCTGCGGCTGCAGTTCACGCACGTAGTGCGGGTTCGGCAGTACCCGAACGTCGAACACGTAGTCGGCGTCCAGCGGTACGCCATGCTTGAACGCGAACGACTCGAACACCAGCGTCAGCCGGTTGCCGGTACCACGCATCAGATCGCGGATCCAGATGCGAAGCTGGGCGGGTCGCAACTGGCTGGTGTCAATCACCGTCGAGACCTCGCGCAGCTCCGACAAAAGCTGGCGCTCCAGTTCGATCGCATCGATCAGTGCCCGGTGTCCATCGGGTGCTGACACCCGCTCCAGCTCGAGATCACCAGGGATCGTGTAGCTGGTGTCGTCGTCATGCTGATCTCGGTGGTCATGTGTCCGCCCCTGGCCTTGCGACAAGGGGTGAGGGCGACGCGTTTCCGAGAAGCGGCGCACCAGCGCATCGGTGCTGGCATCGAGAAAGATCGAGCGCACCCGAACGCCTTCATCGTTGAGCTGCTTCATCAGCGGCAGCAGGTACGGCAGCGAACCGGCACTGCGCACATCGACGGCGATCGCCACCCGCTGATCGTGCAGCCGGTGTTCCAGTTGCAGAAAGCCGCGCAGCAGTTCAGGCGGCAGGTTGTCGACGCAGAAGAAACCGGCGTCTTCGAGTGCATGGAGTGCGACTGATTTTCCCGAGCCAGAAATGCCCGTGACCAGTACGACTTCGCGTGCCGCTTCTTCCCCGCTGTGCTCCTCAGCCGGCCTTGATTCACGGTCGTCTGTGGCGTTCATGAGGGCTACTCCTGTCGTGTGTACGGTGTGTCTGTGCCGGAGGTCAGACCCATGTCAAGCATCTCCTTCGCGTGCGCGAGGCTGGTACCCGAGAGCCGCTCGCCAGCCAGCATGCGCGCGATCTCGACGACACGGGCCTCACCTGTCACGTCATGGATCTCGCTGCGCACCACGCCGCCGGCCATGGACTTGGCTACCACGTGATGGTGGTCGGCACTGGCGGCGACCTGTGGCAGATGGGTGACGGCCAGCACCTGACGATCGGCCCCCAGTTGCTTCATCAGGCGCCCGACGGTGTCAGCCACTGCGCCCCCGACTCCTGCATCGATCTCGTCGAAGATCAGCGTGCCGGCGCTTGTGTCGCCCCGGCGCAGCTGACTGGTTGTTACCGCGATCGCCAGCGCGATGCGAGACAGCTCGCCGCCCGAGGCCACCTTCGCCAGCGGCCTTGGCGTACCTCCTGCGTGCCCGGCGACCAGGAACTCGGCCGACTCCATGCCGAAAGATTGGGGTGACTCCTGAGCCATGAGCAGCACCTCGAATCGACCGCCGACCATGCCGAGCTGCTGCATCGCCCGCGAGACGGCATCCGACAGTTTCGGAGCCGCCAGCTGGCGGGTCGACGACACGCGGGAGGCTTCTGCTTCATAGGCCAATCGTGCCTGCGCCAGCCGCGCCCGCTGCGCGTCCAGGTCGGCTGCTGCGTCGAGTGCACGCAGCTCGCCTTTCCACTGCGCCAGCAGCGCGGCCAGATCGGCGGGCGGACGGCGGTAACGGCGTGCCAAGCTCATCCAGGCCGACAGACGTTCGTCGAGCTCGCCGAGACGCTCGGGATCGGCGTCGGTGTCGTTCAGGAAACCCGACAGCGTGTGCGCTGCGTCATGCAGCTGTGCCTGGGCACCCTGCAGCACTTCGACCACTGCGGCGAGCTCGCCGTCGAGTTCTGCGGCATCGCGCAGGCGGTCAATCGCCCTGCCGGTCAGCGTGTTGGCGCTGTCGTCGGTCTCGCTGATCGCGTCAAGTGCCTCGCGGGCGGAGTCAAGCAGGGTTTGCACATTCGCCAGTCGGGTGTGCTCGGTGTTCAGCTCCGCCCATTCATCCGAGCCGGGCGCGAGCTTGTCGACCTCGCCGATCTGCCATGCCAGCCGCTCGCGCTCGCGATCGATGTCGGCCTGCTGCGTTTGTGCTCGCGCCAAAGCGTCGCTGGCCGAACGCCACTCTCCCCAGGTACTGCCGAGCACGTGCATGTCTACGCCTGCGTAGGCGTCAAGCATCTCGCGCACCGCGGCAGGCCGGGTCAGGCTTTGCCAGGCGTGCTGGCCGTGGATGTCCACCAAGTGGTCAGCGATCTCACGCAGCTGCGCAATCGTTGCTGTGCTGCCATTGACCCAGGCTCGGCTCTTGCCCTGGGTGTCGATCGTGCGGCGCAGCAGCAGGCTGTCGGCGGCGTCGAATCCGGCTTCGGCCAACCAGGCCCTCAACCCGAGCGGCGTGTCGAATTCGGCGCTGATCTCGCAGCGCTGTGCGCCTTCGCGCACCACTCCGACATCGCCTCGGCCGCCGAGTGCGAGTTGCAGCGCATCGATCAGGATCGACTTGCCGGCGCCAGTTTCACCGGTGAGCACCGAGAAGCCGCCAGCAAGCTCTACGTCGAGCGCGGTCACGATGACGAAATCGCGCAAAACCAGGCGCCGCCACATGTCAGCGCTGCCCGACCGCCCGAAGGCGCTGACGCTCCCCCTGGGGGGGCAGTGAATGCAATGAGCGTGGGGGCCACATCACGAGGTTCCCGAGTTCCAGTGCAGCTTGCGGCGCAGCGTGGCGTAATAGCTCCAGCCCGGCGGGTG
This sequence comes from Burkholderiales bacterium, assembly GCA_947462065.1. Classification (GTDB taxonomy): domain Bacteria; phylum Pseudomonadota; class Gammaproteobacteria; order Burkholderiales; family Burkholderiaceae_C; genus PBB1. The sequence continues at coordinate 14,359 of CANHNO010000046.1, forward strand.
CAGGAAGCGCGCTTGAAACGCGGCGCGGCGCACGGTTATGCGGTCGCCGTGCAGCAGGCTGGCGAGGCTCTGCATGTCGAAATTGACGCTGGCATCGCGGCCGGCAACGATTTCCACGCTGATCTCGCCCGAGTCGGGCAACACGATGGGCCGGTTCGACAGGTCGTGCGGCGCAATCGGCACCAGCACCAACCCCGGGATGCTGTGGTGCAGGATCGGCCCGCCCGCCGACAGTGCGTAAGCGGTGGAGCCAGTGGGCGACGCGACGATCAGGCCGTCGGCGCGGAGGTTGGCGACGAACTCGCCGCCGATGTCGATCTTCAGCTCGACCATGCTCGAGGTGGCGCCACGGCTCACCACCACATCATTCAGCGCGAAGGCTTCGAAAATGGTCTCGCCGTCTCGCCGCACGCTCCCTTCAAGCATCGTGCGATGTTCTTCCTCGTAGCTGCCAGCGATCATCGGTGCCAGTGCGGCGGCGAATTCTCCGATCGGGATATCGGTGATGAAGCCGAGTCGGCCCTGATTGATGCCGACCAACGGGATGTTGAAGCGGGCCATCTGGCGGGCAATGCCCAGCATCGTGCCGTCGCCGCCGACCACCACTGCAACGTCGCAACACCGGCCTAGTTCTGTCGGGGTGAGCGCTCCGTATTCGGTGAGGCCGGTGTTCAGCGCAGTCTCGTGCTCCATCGAGACTTCTAGCCCCTGACCGATGAGAAAGCGGGCGACCTCGTCGAGCACACTGCGACTTCCCAGCGCGTTGTACTTTCCGACCAGTGCGGCATGACGAAACCGGCTTTTCATACGGAATTACACCACAGCACTTTTCGCATCACGGTGTCAAAAAGCCCTCGCGCCATACAATGAAAACCGCATGGACGATCGCGCTCGCACCCTTCTGAAGACCTTGGTCGAGCGCTACATCGCCGATGGCCAGCCGGTCGGTTCGCGCACCCTCTCCAAGGCCTCCGGGCTGGAGTTGTCGCCTGCCACCATCCGCAATGTGATGGCCGATCTGGAAGAGCTCGGTCTGATTGCCAGTCCCCACACCAGTGCCGGGCGTATTCCCACGGCACGCGGCTACCGCGTTTTCGTCGACACGATGATGACGGCGCAGCCCTTGCACCTGCAGCCGTCGCCGGCCTTCGAAACGCAGCTGCAGGCCGACCAGCCGCAGCGTGTTATCGCCAACGCGGCGCAGATGCTGTCGAGTTTGTCGAGTTTTGTTGGTGTCATTACCGCACCGCGCAAGACCAGCGTGTTCCACCATATCGAGTTCATGCGACTGAGCGAACGGCGCGTGCTCGTGATTCTGGTGGCGCCCGACGGCGACGTGCAGAACCGCGTCATCTTCACCGCCAAGGACTACACCCAGGCGCAGCTGATCGAAGCCAGCAATTTCCTCACAGCCCACTACGCTGGGCGCACCCTCGAGGAAGTGCGCGAGCGTTTGAAGACCGAGGTCGATGCGCTGCGCGGCGAGATCGCCACCCTGATGCAGGCGGCGGTGCAAGCGGGCAGTGAGGCGGTGGCTGACAGCCAGGAGCAGGTTGTCATCTCGGGCGAGCGCAACCTGCTGACGGTGCAGGATTTTTCGACAGACATGGGCTCGCTGCGCAAGCTGTTCGACCTGTTCGAGCAGAAGACCCAGCTGATGCGACTGCTCGACGTCAGCAGTCGCGCCGAGGGCGTGCGCATCTACATCGGTGGCGAAAGCCACGTCGTGCCCTTCGAGGAACTGTCGGTGGTGTCCGCGCCCTACGAGGTGGATGGCATCGTGGTCGGCACGCTTGGCGTGATCGGCCCCACCCGCATGGCCTACGACCGGATGATCCAGATTGTCGACATCACCTCGCGGCTTGTCGGCAACGCGCTGAGCACCAAGTAGGAGGTTGCTCCAAGCCCCTGCCTACAATCCGCCGCTCGGGCCGTTAGCTCAGTTGGTCAGAGCAGAGGACTCATAATCCTTTGGTCGTTGGTTCAAGTCCAACACGGCCTACCAAAAGATCAAAAATCCAAGCTCATTGAGCGGAGTCAGCTGTTGCGCCATGCTAAATCGGCGACTCTCGACTGGCTCAGGAACGTTGCCAAACAGAGACAGCGGGAGAATACTGTCTCGTTTCGAGACACCGAGAGCCCTATGTCTGCTTGAGCGGCGTCCGGTCTTGCAACGACCTGTCGTTTGCCGCGTGTCGGGAAATCCATCAGCTTTTTATTGGTTTTTTCAATAAAATCAACAGCTTGGGATCATCTTTCGGGCGGTTTTCGCAAGTAACGTGTGCTGATCCCTTGAGTTTCTGAATTGCCTGCCCCATGTGTAGGCCTGCTCGCGTCCTGCAAGAGATTTCACGATGGCACCCATTCCAGTGACTGTACTGACCGGTTTTCTCGGTGCTGGCAAAACCACGTTGCTCAACCGCCTGTTGCGGGAAGCCAATGGGAAGCGCTATGCAGTGATCGTCAACGAATATGGCGAAATCGGTATCGACGGCGACTTGGTGGTTGGTGCCGAGGAAGAGGTCTAC
>CANHNO010000047.1 GCA_947462065.1 Burkholderiales bacterium
CATTAGCTTGGAAGGCTAGGGTTCTACCATTGAACTACTCCCGCCCGAACCTCCACAAGCCAAAGCCCGGGAGGGTCTAAAACTGTTCTTTTCGCCTTGGTGGAGGAGGCTGGATTCGAACCAGCGTACTCGTTAGAGGGCAGATTTACAGTCTGCTGCCATTAACCACTCGGCCACCCCTCCGCGGCGAGCCGAATAGTTTACCACGGCATTTGGCGGCTGAACACGCGGCTCATACGATGTCGAAGAAGCCGGGCCAGTGTTGTGCGGCAGGCGGCGAAGCGTGACGCTCGTCGAGAAAGCGCATCGCCGCCCCGAAATGGCCGCAGCCAATGAACGGCATTGGCGGACGCAACGCTGCCAGCGGAGACGGGTGATTGCTGCGCAAGACCAGATGCCGCGTCGGCGCAACGTCAATCAGCCCCGACTTGAGCTGAGCATGGGCGCCCCACAGCATGAATACCTTCGGAGCTGGGTCGTGCGCAGCGGCAGATACAACGATGTCAGTAAGCGCTTGCCATCCTAATCTTGCATGACTACCCGGAATCCCCTCTTCGACGGTCAAACTTGTATTGAGTAGTAGTACGCCCCGTGCGGCCCAGGCCCCCAAGTGTCCGCTGGCCGGCGCAGACCGGCCCACATCGCGCCGCAACTCCTTGAAGACATTGCGCAGACTGGGCGGCACAGGCACGCCCGGTGGCACCGAAAAAGCCAAGCCCTCCGCCTGTCCCTCGCCGTGATACGGGTCCTGCCCGAGGATCACGACGCGCGTGCGTGCCAGCGGGGTCGCCTCAAGCGCGCGGAACACCGCCGCCGGGTACACAACGGCGCCTGACGCCACCCGGAGATCGACGTGATCGATCAAGGCGCGACCTGCGTCACTCGATCGCCAGGCGTCGACGATAGGCCGCCAATCCCCGTGCAGCCGATCGACCAGCGCATCGATCGGCTCGACCAACCGGGCATCGCTCATCATCATGCTGCTGCGGATGTCGGCCAACGTCGCCCCGCGATGATCACTGGAACAGTTCGGCCAGCGCCTTTCCTGGATCGGCCGCTCGCATGAAGGCCTCGCCGACCAGGAAGGCCGACACGCCCGCGCCGCGCATGCGCTCGACATCGGCCTTGACCAGCACGCCGCTCTCGGTGACGAGCAAGCGATCGGTCGGTACGTCCTTCAGCAAACCGAGCGTGGTGTCCAGTGTCACCTCGAAGGTGCGCAGGTTGCGGTTATTGATGCCGACCAGGGGAGTCTTAAGCCTCAGCGCGCGGTCGAGTTCAAAGCCATCATGCACTTCGACCAAAACGGCGAGGCCGATCGCGTGAGCCTGCGCCTCCAGATCGGCCATCTGCGCGTCATCCAGGCAGGCGACGATCAGCAGGATGCAGTCGGCCCCCATCGCGCGGGCTTCGAAGACCTGGTAGGCGTCGACCATGAAATCCTTGCGCAGCACCGGCAGCGAGCAGGCGGCGCGGGCCTGTTCGAGGTATGCCACTGATCCCTGGAAGAACTGCACATCGGTCAGCACACTCAGACAGGCCGCACCGCCACGCTCGTAGCTCCCGGCGATGTCGGCCGGCACGAAGTGTTCTCGTAGCACGCCCTTGCTGGGACTCGCCTTCTTGATCTCAGCGATGACGGCCGCTTGCCCTGTCGCCAACTTGCTGCGCATGGCATCGGCGAAATCGCGCACACCGCCCAACGATTCCGCATCGCGCCGCAGTGACGCCAGATCACGCCGCGCACGCGCCATGCGGATCTCGTCGCGCTTGACGTCGACGATTCGATTGAGGATGTTGCTGCTCATGGCGAGCCTGCCGCAGCGGCTTTGGTCGCCAACGACTGCGTGGCGCCGACGAACTGACGCAGCTTTTCGCGTGCAAGCCCCGACGCCAGTGCCTCGCGCGCCAAGGCGATGCCGTCGGCCATCGTGGTGGCGACATCAGCTGCATACAGCGCCACCCCGGCATTCAGTAGCACGATGTCGCGCGCGGCGCCGGGCTGGTCATCAAGCACCGCCAGCAGCATGCGCTTCGAATCGTCCGGCGTGTCGACGCGCAGCGCGCGGTGACTGGCCATCGGCAAGCCGAAGTCTTCGGGGTGAATCTCGTACTCACGAACCTCGTCGGCCTGGATTTCGCAAACGAGCGTCGATGCACCCAGCGTCACTTCGTCCATTCCGTCGCGACCGTAGACCACCAACGCATGCTGTGCACCGAGGCGCTGCAGCGCGCGCGCCTGGATGCCGACCAGATCGGGATGGAACACGCCCATCAGGATGTTCGGCGCACCGGCCGGGTTGGTCAGCGGTCCGAGGATGTTGAAGATCGTGCGCACGCCGAGTTCGCGTCGCACCGGCGCCACGTTCTTCATTGCCGGATGGTGGTTGGGAGCGAACATGAAGCCGACGCCGGTGTCCTCAATGCACTGCGCAATGGCCGCTGGCGGCAGCGCCAGATGCACACCCAGCGCTTCCAGGACATCCGCGCTGCCCGATTTGCTCGACACGCTCCGATTGCCATGCTTGCTGACCCGAGCACCGGCGGCTGCGGCAACGAACATGCTGCAAGTCGAAATATTGAAGGTGTGCGAACCATCGCCGCCGGTACCGACGATGTCGACGAGATGTCGGCGATCAGCCACCTCGACCGGCGTTGAAAACTCGCGCATCACCTGAGCGGCCGCTGTGATTTCGCCAATGGTTTCCTTCTTCACGCGCAGGCCGATCAGCAGAGCGGCCAGCATCGCCGGCGGCATCTCGCCGTTCATGATGCGGCGCATCAGCACCAGCATCTCGTCGTGAAAGATCTCGCGGTGATCGATCACCCGCGCCAGCGCTTCGACATTGCTGAAACTCATGGCCGCAACTCCAGGAAGTTCTTCAGCATCGCGTGGCCATGCTCGGTCAGGATCGATTCGGGGTGGAACTGCACACCTTCCAGCGGCGTTGCGGTGCCCGCAAGTTCGCGGTGGCGCACTCCCATGATCTCACCATCTTCCGAGGTGGCCGTGACTTGCAACACTGTCGGCAGCGACTCGCGCTCGATCGCCAGCGAGTGGTATCGGATCACGGTGAACTGCTTCGGCAGCGCGGTGTACACGCCCTGCTCATCGGTCGAGATCACACTGGTCTTGCCGTGCATCTGCACCTGCGCGCGGATCACCTTGCCGCCCAGCGCTGCACCGATGCTCTGGTGGCCAAGGCACACGCCAAGGATCGGCAGCTTTCCGGTGAAATGCTGGATCGCCGGGATGCAGATGCCCGCTTCGGCTGGCGAGCATGGCCCGGGGGACAGCACCAGCCGGTCGGGCCGAAGTTCAGCGATGTCCTGCAACGACAGCTCATCATTGCGGAACACACGCACATCTTCGCCCAACTCTGCAAAGTACTGCACCAGGTTGAAGGTGAAACTGTCGTAGTTGTCGATCATCAGCAGCATGTGCGCGCAAACCTTTGTGCTTGATGGGATGCGGCAGCACTGCATCCTGATTCCGTGCCCGTTGATAAACCCGCAGATTACCGCGCTAACGCGGCGTGTTCAGTGGGGACTCGGGCGCTCGCTGAGGCGCCGTGGATTGGGGTCAGGGGGATGGCCTGCGCCAACGCTCACCGAGGCGCGCTGCAGAGACGGACAGCTTTGCAAACATCTGCTAATTATGGCCGCGGTTATTCGTACAGGTATCCGATCGGCCGGCCTTCGGTGCGCAAGGAGCGAACTTCCTGTCGGGTGATGATCTGCCCGGCCAGGCCGTCGATCTCGTCACGCTGCGTGGGCGTCCATTGGCACAGGTGTTCCATGCCGTTCAGCAGGCCCAGACGCAGGATTTGCGTGTCGTCCCCCATGCCGATGAGCTGCAGGGCGTCGCGGCTGGCGGTCACCACATCGCCCGTCGCCAGTTCAATCACCTTCCCCTCGCAGTCTCTGAATGCGGCGCTACCGCGAATCACCCGGTAGATCACCACTTCGGCTTTCGAGAAGGATGTGACATCGGCAACGCCCGAACTGCTCTTGGGCAACAGGGCATACCCCTTCGGATCGGTAGCAATGATGTGGCCCGTGACCAGGTGACCGCTCGGCGCCTCGATGCCCATGTCGCGCACATGAACAGGCTCGGTCGATTGGATCGAGCCCTCGGCCGACGTCCTGGCCAGCGGCCTGTAAAGCGCATCGAACGCCAGCGGATCCTGAAGCCAGAAGCCTGCGCCCGCCGGGCGATCGTGCAGGAGATGGCTCCACGCCATCCGCGGCGTTTCGGCTTCATTGATCTGATCCTGGCCGACGATCGTGGGGTTCGGGAAACTCGTCGGGTCGGTGATGAAGGCTTCCAGAAACTTGGCCGAATAGCCCATGACCATCGGCTCTGGCACCACAGACTGCGGCGTCCTGAGGTTCTCTTCTGCGGACAGACCGGACCAGGTGTAGAAAAGCTGGCGATGGACGATGGCGCTTTGCAGCATCACCGTGCCAGGGCCGACGTGATGAAATCGGCCGTCGTAATCGAAGGTGAACACCCCCGAGGTGACCATCACGAGTTGGAAGCCCCCAGGGGGCAGGTGCAGGTGGAAATCGGTGGGGCCGGTGTCTTTCCGGTAGATGGGCAGGTTGGTCGACACCTCGTGAAGCAAAAAGGCTTCGTGATTCGCATGAAAGCCCTCGTCAGCGCGGTTGTAGAGGGCCTGCGGGCGATAGGTTGCTTCGTATTTCGCGTCGTGGTGTCGATCGATCGCGACGAACCTCTGGTGGTTCAGTCGAATCGGTTCACCGCACGGACGCACCAGACGGGACCATCTTGAATCGACAGCAGCATGCACATTCATGGCGTTCTCCACTCTGCGAGCGGTGCTTGATGCGAGATTCACGCCAACATCGAGCAGCAGCGTCGGGCCCACCGGGGCTCCAGCGTCTGCGGGGTGCCGCGCTCAGGCCAGCTCGATCGAGACGGCGGCCAGCCAGCCGGCGTTCGACACGCGTTCGATGCGACGGCAAGCAATCGAGCGACCAGGCTCGCGGTCCAGCACGGCACAGCAGCCCGCCGATAGCGTCAACGCTTCACCGGACGAGGCGGCGGTCACACGCCAGCCCCCTTCGACGACGACGACGGCGAAGACATGGCCCGACAGGACGGCGTCTTCGCGCAGAGCTTGCACCCGCCCGCGGGCAGCGCCGCGACGCGTCATCACATTCAGCAACGACAACGGCGGCCCGACGCGTTGAATCTCGGCGTGCCACGGCGCCTCACCGCGGTAGACGGCCACCTCACCGGGCTGGTGCATCTGCACTGCCGACTCGCCATCGGCGCTCAGTTCAATGTGCCCCGCCCCGAGCAGCACGCTGGCCCGATCGACGCCCGGAAATGCCGAGAAGGCAGCGCTCCGCTCGATCGTGGCTACGCTGATGCGCCAGTCCCAAGGCGGCTCCCCCCCTGCGCGTTGCTGCGCGGCAATCGTTCGGGTGCGACCACCGCCGTTGCGCCACGGCTCGTCGGGCAGCGCATCGAGCGCAACAACGCGCCAGGTCATCAGGACACCGCGCCGACCCCGTACTGCCCGACCAGTGGACGGCCTGCGGCAAATCGTTCCAGTGCGTACGGCGCCAACGAGATGTCCGGCACGAGGCCCAGCGCCTCCTGCGCCAGAACGCGTCCCACCGCCGGCGAGAGCTTGAAGCCGTGGCCCGAGAAGCCATAGCCGACCACCAAGCCACTGAGGCCGGGCAGGCGGCCCAGCACCGGGTTCCAGTCGGGCGTCACGTCGTAGACGCCGGTCCACGACGACGCGAGACCCGCGGTCTCAAAGCTCGGGAAGCGCTCGGCCGCCTGTGCGCCGACCGAGGCCACCGTGTCCAGCGAGACATCGCCCTGCTCGTTGTCGGGGCCCGGCAGGACCTCGCCGGCGATGCCTTCGCTGACCAGCATCTGCGTACCGCCGTAGCTGCGGCAATACAGCATGCCTTCGGAGCCGAGGTCCTTGAACACCGGCATCGCGTAGGTGTAGGGCTCGGGGCCTTCGAGCGCCAGCACGGTGTGACGCTCGGACTTCAGCGGCGTCGCGATGCCGGTCCACTGCTCGATCTGCGTGGCCCAGATGTTCTGCGTGCTGATCACGGTGCCAGCGAGGAAACGGCCCTGGTCGGTATCGACGCCGATCACCTTCCCGTGGTCGACGAGCAACTGCTGCACCTCGACACCTTCGATGATCTTCACCCCGCCACGCCGCGCGCAGCGCGCAAAGCTGGTGGCCACCAGATAGGCGTCGGCGAAGCCAGCCTCGGGCTCGAACCCGATCAAGGCCGCATCGTGCATGTCGGCAATCGGCAGCAAGGCCTCGGCCTGCTGGCGATCGATCAGGCGCACCTCGATGCCCTGCTGGCGCTGACCCTCGAGTGCGGCGGCCAGCGGTTTGAGCTTCGGCCCGTCGGGCGCGGCGATCAGGTAGCCGCATTTCACCAGGCCACTGGCGGCTTCTTCGTCACCGAGGTAGTTCGCGAACTCGGTGAACACCTTCCACGACTCCTTCGCCATCGTCACGTTCTCACGCACAGAGTAATGGGTGCGCAGGATGCCGGAGGACTGCGAGGTGGTGCCCGCGCCGATCTGGGTGCGGTCGAGCACCAGCACACGCTTGGCGCCCAATTGGGCCAGGTGAAAGGCCACCGAAGCGCCGATGACTCCGGCACCGATCACGATCACGTCGTAGGTTTGCATGCAAGCTTGCTTTCAGCGGTTTGTCTCGCAGGTTGTCACATCGAGCAGCTTACCGGCCGCGGATTCACATGCCGGGGCCGGGTCTGGCTGCGGAGGCTTGACGGCACGCACAAACCGAACCAGTCTTCGGGACTTGTGTCTTTCACGCAGCGCTGGCTGCGCTCTACCTGCATGACGACCCCCGACGCTGTTGCGCCTCTTCACCTCCTGCGCGGCACCCGACCCGTGCTGTTGTCGATCCCGCATGTGGGCACGCACATTCCCGAGGCATTTCGCGGCGACTACACCGAGGTCGCACTGCAAAGGGCCGACACCGACTGGCACCTGGACCGGCTGTACGCTTTCGCGCACCAGTTCGGCGCATCGGTGCTGCGGGCGACGCACTCTCGCAGCGTGATCGACTTGAACCGCCCGCCCGACAACCAGAGCCTGTACCCGGGACGCATCACCACTGGCCTGTGTCCGACCGAAACCTTTCGCGGCGAGCCGCTGTATCAGGCCGGGCGCGCGCCCGACGCCGCCGAAACCGCCAGGCGCCTCGCGCTGTACTGGCGGCCATACCACGAAACCCTGGCCGCCGAGCTCGATCGGCTCCGGTCACTGCACGGCCAGGTGCTGCTGTGGGATGCGCACTCGATCGCCAGCGAGCTGCCGCGCCTGTTCGATGGCAAGCTGCCCGATCTGAACCTGGGCACCGCAGACGGCACGAGCTGCGCTGCCGAGGTGCTGGAACCCGTGGCGACCATCGCTCAGGGCAGCGGCTTCAGCGCGGTTGTCAACGGTCGTTTCAAGGGCGGTCATATCACCCGACACTACGGAAACCCATCCCTGGGCGTGCATGCCATCCAGCTCGAGCTGTGCCAGTCCCTGTACATGGATGAGAACAGACCCTTCGAATACCGACCTGAGCGGGCCGAACGCTTGCAGCCCACCCTGACTGCCATGCTGGGCAAGGCGTGTGACGCGCTGGCTGCGCTGACGCCCTGACTCGCTGTGACCATGTGGCGTGCCGCGCTGAGCTTGACCGCTGTGCTGTGGCTGGTCGGCTGTGCCAGCACGCCAGGGGGGTCGGGAGGATCAGTGCCAGCGTCGATTCCCCCTGCCGACAACACCAGCCGAGATGGCCCACCGGCCGCACCACCGCCACACCTGGCCGACATGCCCGACGCCGAGCCGCGCGTCGAAACCATCAGGCCTCGCGGCGCCAACAAGCCCTACGAGATCGCCGGTCAGCGTTACGAACCCATGGCCGCCGATCTGCCCTACAGGGAGCGTGGGCTCGCATCCTGGTATGGCCGGAAGTTCCATGGCCGTCCCACCTCGAGTGGCGAGCCCTACGACATGTACGCCATGACGGCTGCGCACCCGACCTTGCCGATCCCTAGCTACGCGAGGGTGCGCAACCCAGCCAACGGCCGCGAGATCGTGGTGCGCGTCAACGACCGCGGTCCGTTCCACGGCGGTCGCATCATCGACCTGAGCTACACCGCCGCGCTTAAGCTGGACCTGCTGCGCGGCGTGGCGCCGGTGGAGGTCGAACGTCTGACGCATGACGCCATACGCACCGGCGCATGGCGCCAGACGGCACCGGCAACTGCCGTTGCCACGGACGTCCCGACAGCGATCACGCCGCCGTTGTTGGCGGACATCGCTCCCGCAGTAGAAGCAGCGCAGCCCGCTGCGCCAGCGCGCGGCTTCTGGGTTCAGCTGGGCGCATTCCGCCAGCGCGATGGCGCCGACCGACTGCATCAGCGCCTGTCGAGCGACCTGTCGTGGCTCGCCCCGTTGCTGGCCATCTTCAGCGACCGCGACCTGCTGCGCGTGCAAGCCGGCCCCTACGCCGATCGCGCCGAAGCGTCACTCGTTGCCCAACGGGTGCGCGCTGCCGCCTCGTTAACACCGGTCGTTATCGAACGCCGCTGATAGCGGCGTTCGATCAGATCAAGCCACGCCCGCGGCCCGGGTCGCCCGGGCCGCCAGGCGGCGCCCCTTGGGAGCAGGAGCGCAGCGACTGGGGGGCCCTTATTTCGCCGTTGGCATGACGAACTCCGCACCCTTGCCAATGCTCGCCGGCCAGCGCTGCATCACGCTCTTCTGCCTGGTATAGAAGCGCACGCCCTCTTCTCCGTAGGCGTTCATGTCACCGAAGAGGCTCTTCTTCCAGCCACCGAAACCGTGCCAAGCCATCGGCACCGGGATTGGCACGTTGATACCGACCATGCCGACCTGGATGCGCCGCGCGAACTCGCGCGCCACGTTGCCGTCGCTGGTGAAACAGGCCACGCCATTGCCGTATTCATGGTCATTGACCAGCTTCACTGCCGCCGAGAAATCGGGCACCCGCACCACCACGAGCACCGGACCGAAGATTTCTTCGCGGTAGATGCGCATCTCGGGCGCCACGTGGTCGAACAGCGTGCCGCCGGTGAAGAACCCGCCCTCATGGCCAGGTACCTTGAGGCCGCGACCATCGACAACCAGCGTGGCGCCTTCCTCAACGCCGAGGCCGATGTAACCCTCGATGCGCTCGAGAGCCTGCTTCGTCACGACCGGGCCCATCTCGGCGTCTGGCTCCATCCCGTTCTTGACCTTCAGCGCCTTTGCGCGCGCGGCCAGCGCGGGCACCAGCTTGTCGGCCACATCGCCGACGGCCACCGCGACGCTGATCGCCATGCAGCGCTCGCCGGCTGAGCCGTAACCGGCGCCGATCAATGCGTCGACCGCCTGCTCGAGGTCGGCGTCGGGCATCACGACCATGTGGTTCTTGGCGCCACCAAGCGCCTGCACTCGCTTGCCGTGGTGGGCGCCCGTCTCGTAGATGTACTGCGCGATGGGTGTCGAGCCGACGAAACTGATCGCCTTCACTTCGGGATTCGTCAGCAGCGTGTCGACCGCCAGCTTGTCTCCTTGCACCACATTGAACACGCCGTCGGGCAGGCCGGCCTGCTTCAGCAGCTCGGCCATGAAGATGCTGGGGGAAGGGTCACGCTCGCTCGGCTTCAGCACGAAACAGTTGCCGGCGGCGATCGCGATCGGGAACATCCAGCACGGCACCATCACGGGAAAGTTGAACGGCGTGATGCCGGCGACAACGCCCAACGGCTGACGCAGCGTCCAGTTGTCGATGCCGGTGGAGACCTGCTCGGTGTAGTCACCCTTGAGCAGTTGCGGAATGCCGCAGGCGAACTCGATGATGTCGATGCCGCGGCTGACCTCGCCCTGCGCATCGGTGAACACCTTGCCGTGTTCAGCGGTGATCAGCGCGGCGAGCGCATCGCGGTGCTGGTTCATCAGTTCAAGGAACTTGAAAAGCACCCGCGCGCGGCGTATCGGTGGCGTGTCTGCCCAGCCTTGGAATGAGGCGTGCGCCGCGACGACCGCGGCGTCCACCTCGTCGGCGCCGCCCAGCGCCACGTGGCGAGCCACTTCGCCGGTCGCCGGGTTGTAGACCGGCTGACGCCGCCCGCTGAGGCTGGCGACCGCGCGACCGGCGATGAAGTGCCCGACCTCGGCGGTCGGCGACAGGGTGGCGGTCAATGCGTCGGGTGCGCCCATGGCGTGCTCCAGGTTTGGTTCATGTTCCTATCACTGAGGGAGTTTAGGAGCGCGACAATCGACCATGCCTTCTCCCACACCTTCTTCATCCAGCGACGCCACGCCACTCGGCGAGCGAGACATCGACGAGTTGCAGACCTTGCTCGACCGCGTGCCAGCGCCGCTGGAGCCGCTCGATGTCAGCATGCTCGACGGCTTCCTGTGCGGCGTGCTGCTGCAGCCGCAGATGGTGCCTGCGTCGCAATGGTTGCCGCACCTCACCGATGCTGACGGCCGCGCGTTGCCCGCCTCGTTCGATGCGACACGGCTGCACGCGCTGGCGCTACGCCGGCATGCGGAACTGAACAACGCGATCGGCGGCCGACAGTGGTTCGACCCCTGGGTGTTCGAGATGGCACCAGCGGATGACGAAGACAGCGACGAGCCGCACGAGACCGCCGCGGTCTACGCCTGGGTGGCCGGGTTCGCGACCGCGCAGGAGTTCTTCCCTGGGCTGATGCGGCTGGACGCCAGCGCGCTGACTGCGCCGCTGGCACTGCTGTATCGGCACCTCGACCCCGATGACCTGGAAGACGCCGACGAATTGATCGAAGAGATCGAATCGCTGGAGCCGCCAGCCGACCTGAGCGCAGCGGTCGAAGAGCTGGTTCGCGCCACCCTGCTGCTCGCCGATGTGTCTCGACCACGCCCCGACGTCGGCCGTCCCACTCGAGCGCCATCGCGCGGCCCGACACGCCGACCACGAGGCCGCTAGCTCGACGGGTCGCCTGGGCGGGCCAGACTGCTGCGCAGGACATGCTCGGCGACAGCGGCGTTGCCGACCTTCAAGCGGTCGCCATGCGCGGTCGACGGGCCATGCTGCTCTCGCCGTAGAAGCCGAAATCAAGCGCCGGCCGCTTGCCGCTGATCAGCTCAGCCAATGCCCGGCCCGAGCCAGCGCCGTGCGTCCAGCCGAGCGTCCCATGGCCGGAATTGACCCACAGCCGGTCGATCGGACTGCGCCCGATGATGGGAATGTTGTCTGGCGTGCTGGGACGCAGACCCGCCCAGTAGTTAGGCGTCGCGGTATCGGCCACATCGGGGAACAGCTCTTCATAGCGCTTCACCAGCGCCTCGCAGCGCACTCTGGAGGTCCCACTCGTGATTGAGGTGTCGTAGCCCGCCATTTCTGCGGTGCCTGCGATGCGCACTTCGTCGCCCAATCGGCTGATCGCGATCTTGCGGCCGTCGTCCAGCAGGCTGACGGTGCTCGCACGCTCGGGATGCTTCAACTTCAGCGTCGCCGAATAGCCCTTGGCCGGGTAGATATTCAGGCAGAGCCCCAGTGGGCGCAGCAGCGGCGCGGTGTAGCTTCCCATCGCGGCAACATAGGCATCGGCGCGCAGCGTCGACACCTGACGCGTGACGTGGTCGCGCACCCGCACCGAATCGATGGCACCGCCCGACTTTTGCAGGTCGAGGACGTCATGCCGGTACAGAAACGTGGCGCCTCGCTCAGCACACCGCCTGGCCAGTTGCTGGGTGAACACGCGGGCGTCACCCGATTCGTCGCTGGGCGTGTAGGTGCCGCCGGCCAGACGAAGGCCGAACGAGGTGAGTGCGGGCTCAACGGCCAGCACCTCGTCGCGCGACAGCACGCGACGATCGACGCCGTGGCGACGCATCACTTCGGCGGCTGCGGCACCCGCTTCAAAGTCTTGCTGGGTCGAGAAAAAGTGCAGGATGCCGCGCTCCAGGCGGTGGTACGCGATGCCGGTTTGGGCCACCACAGCCTTCAGCGACGCCTGGCTGTATCGGCCGAGCGCTACGAGCTGGCCGACGTTGCGCTCGAACGCCTGCGTGTTGCACTGGGCCAGGAAGCTCAGACCCCAGCGCCATTGGTGGGGGTCGAGCTTCGGGCGAAACAGCAGCGGGGCATCGTCGCGAAGCAGCCATTTGGCGACCTTGAACGGCGCCTCGGCATTGGCCCAGGGCTCGCAGAAGCTGACCGAAATCTGTGCGCCATTGGCAAAGCTGGCTTCGAGTGCCGCATCCGGCTGGCGGTCGACGACAGTGACCTCATGCCCCTCGCCCAGCAGATGCCAAGCAGTGCTGATGCCGACGATGCCGGCGCCCATCACGATGACTTTCATGCCCGTCGCCCCAAAGAATGATGCTGCTGACAATTCTGCGATCCGAGCCCTCCAAAAAGAAGCATCATTCATTAATCACTCAATGCATTAGTGGGGCTTATGAACAACCTGGACCCCGCAGCGCTCGATTGCCTGGCCGCGCTGGCCGACCACGGCGGCTTCGAAGCAGCAGCGCAGCGGCTGGCGATCACGCAGTCGGCGGTGTCGCAGCGCCTGCGCGCACTGGAAGCTCAAGTCGGCCAGCCGCTGGTGGTGCGCTCGCGGCCGCTGCGGCTGACCGAGCCAGGCAAGGTGCTGCTGCGCTTCGCGCGCCAGCTGCAGGCACTGCGCGCCGACGTGTCGCGCGAACTGGGTGTGCAGCCCTCGGTCGGCGAACGGCTGCCAGTGGCCGTCAACGCCGACAGCCTGGCGACATGGGTGCTGCCCGCGCTCGATGCGCTGGTGCACGACGGGCTGGCGCTGGAGCTGGTGGTCGATGATCAGGACTTCACCCACGACTGGCTGCGTCAGGGCGAGGTGCTGGGCTGCGTGAGCACGGTCAGCAAGGCGCTGAAGGGCTGCCGCGTCGTGCCCCTGGGCGTGATGCGCTATGTCGCGGTGGCGAGCCCGGGCTTCGTCGCGATGGAGTTGAAGGGCTCGCCCTCGGGGCTCAATGAGGCGAGCTTCAGTCAGGTGCCCTTCCTTGTCTTCAACCGCAAGGACGACATGCAACGCCGATGGGTGACGAGCGCCTTCGGTATTGCCGGCGCACGCCTGAAGGCGCGCTACGTGCCATCGTCTGAGGCGTGTGTGCGTGCTGCGCTGATGGGCTGGGGCGTGGGCGTGGTGCCCGAGTTGCAGGTGCGACCACTGCTCGCGTCCGGCACGCTGGTCGCGTTGCGGCCCGAGGTGTCGATCCCCATCGTGTTGCACTGGCACCAATGGCGCCTCGGCCCCGACGGCGCCCCACCATCGGCACGGGTCGCGATGCTCGACCGCGTCGGCGCAGCGCTGACCAGCGGCGCGCGAAATGCGCTGGAGCGCGAGCCCACACGTGCGATGCGCACCACACCACCTGTTCGAGGGGTTTCGCATTCACGCAAGGAATCTTCCACTTATCCTGAGCGTCAGGCCGATAAGAAGTGATCACAAGTGTTGTGAAGTGCACGTTGTAAATGTGTCAATTCCCAACACCGTCACGTCAGTGTCTTGCCACACTGGCACCCTTCCTCGCAGCTGTTGTCATCGGGAGTCGTCGTGCCAAAAGTCAAAGACATTGCGTGGTGGCGCGCCCTCAGAGGGCGATGGGCTGCCGTGCGCAAAGCTCGGGATGCCGATGACATGGGCGACATGGGCACGGCCTTCGGCCTCGATGCCTGCCTTCAGGCCGACCTCGAATTTCAAGCCTTCCAGGAATCGCGGCGGGCGCTTGGCGACAGCTCATTGACCCCGACCGACCGGCTAAACGGCCGCTCGGTGCTTTGAGAGCCGGCAGATCAGTTTTCAACCTCGGCGATCACGCCGCCGCCCAGACACACCTCGCCGTCGTAAAGCACCGCCGATTGCCCAGGGGTCATGGCCCACTGCGCCGCGGGAAACCGCAACTCAAAACGCTCGGCCACCGGCCCCTCTGCGGGTGCTGTCAATGTGCAAGCAGCGTCGGTCTGCCGATAGCGTGTCTTGGCAGTCAGCGGACCGGCCGGTAGCGGCTGGCCTGCAACCCAGCTGGCGTCATCGGCTACCAGCGCCCTGCTTTGCAACCAGGGATGGTCGTGGCCCTGAACAACATACAGCGTGTTGTTGGCCATGTCCTTTCGTGCGGTGAACCAGGGCGCGTGATCACCGCCACCGCGCGCATTGCCGCGCGCCTTCAAGCCACCGATGCCGATGCCCTTGCGCTGACCCAGCGTATAGAAGCTGAGCCCGACGTGCTCGCCGATGACTTGCCCGCGGTGGTCCTTGATCGGGCCGGGCGTGTGCGCGAGGTAGCGGTTGAGGAACTCGCGAAACGGTCGCTCGCCAATGAAACAGATGCCGGTGCTGTCCTTCTTCTTCGCATTCGGCAGGCCGATCTCGGCGGCGATGCGCCGGACTTCAGTCTTGGGAAGTTCGCCGACTGGAAACAGCGTCTTCGACAGCTGTGCCTGGTTCAGCCGGTGCAGGAAGTAACTCTGGTCCTTCAGCGGGTCCAGGCCCTTGAGCAGTTGAAACGAGCTGCCCACTTGCCGCACGCGTGCGTAATGTCCTGTCGCGATGCACTCGGCACCGAGCCTCATCGCATGGTCGAGGAAGGCCTTGAACTTGATTTCGGCATTGCACAGCACGTCGGGGTTCGGCGTGCGGCCGGCCTGGTACTCGCGCAGGAAGTCGGCAAACACCCGGTCCTTGTAATCGGCGGCAAAGTTGACATGCTCGATCTCGATGCCCAGCACGTCAGCGACCGAGGCGGCGTCAAGGAAGTCCTGGCGGGAAGAACAGTATTCACTGTCATCGTCATCCTCCCAGTTCTTCATGAAGATGCCGATCACCTCGTGGCCCTGTTGCTTGAGGAGGTGGGCGCTGACCGCCGAATCGACGCCTCCACTCAAGCCGACGACCACCCGTTGCTTCGCGCTCACGGCGCCAGATCCGGCATGTAGACACTCGCCTCGGTGGTGATCAGCGCCAGAGGGTACCGTCGCCCGGCCACGTGGTCCTCGATGCTTCTCAGCACCATCGTGCTCCGGTGACGGCCCGTGCTGGCCCGCACTTCGTCCAGCGTCATCCACAGCGTACGCACGATGCCATGGTCGAGCGTGCGACCTGGCAGCGGCTCGCCGACCGTGCCGGAGTAGGCGATGCGCAGGTAAGTGACATCCTCGCCGCGCTCCGGTCGCTGGAAGCGGCCGAGGTAGATGCCGACCACCGCCAGCGGGGTGAACTCGCAGGCGGTTTCCTCCAGCACCTCGCGCACCGCACCTTCCTGCGGTGACTCGGCCGGGTCGAGGTGTCCGGCCGGGTTGTTCAGCCTCAAGCCCTCCGGGGTGTGTTCTTCGATCAGCAGAAAGCGACCGTCCTTCTCGATGACTGCCGCCACGGTGACGTTGGGCTTCCAGCGTTTTTTCATAGGTCAACATGGTAGCCGTGGGCTGCGGGTCGCCCGAGCTCCGGGGGTTGCTGGCGTCCGATGCCACCGATAGGCCGGGACTGCCGCTGGCTGCGACCAACGTAATGTGGGGACAATAGCGAAGTCAAGGGCGCGCACAGGGGCGCACCCGATCGGTCTGAGGAGGCATTGATGCTGATAGGCGTTCCGCTCGAAACGGCGGCTGGGGAAACGCGGGTGGCCGTCACGCCCGAAACCGCCAAGAAGCTGAAGGCCCTGGGGCACACGCTGCGCATCCAGTCGGGTGCGGGTGTGGCCGCCAGCGCAACCGACGAGGCCTACACAGCCGTCGGGGCAGAGATCACCGACGCGGCGGGCGCTTTCGGCTGCGAACTGGTGCTCAAGGTGCGCGCCCCCAGCGAGTCCGAGTTGCCCCTCTTCAAATCCGGTGCAGCGCTGGTCGGCATGCTGAATCCGTTCGATGCCGAGGGCCTGCACCGGCTGGCGGCGGCGGGCCTGTCCAGCTTTGCGCTGGAAGCCGCACCGCGCACGACCCGTGCGCAGAGCATGGACGTGCTGAGTTCGCAGGCCAACATCGCTGGCTACAAGGCGGTGATGATCGCCGCCGACCGATACCAGCGCTTCTTCCCGATGCTGATGACCGCCGCCGGCACGGTGAAAGCCGCCCGGGTGGTGATCCTGGGCGTGGGCGTGGCGGGGCTGCAGGCGATTGCCACGGCCAAGCGGCTGGGCGCGGTGATCGAAGCCAGCGACGTGCGGCCCAGCGTGAAGGAACAGGTCGAGTCGCTGGGCGCCAAGTTCATCGAGGTGTCCTACGACACGCCGGAAGAAAAGGAAGCTGCGGTTGGTGTCGGTGGCTACGCGAAGCCGATGCCGCAGAGCTGGCTGGACCGCCAGAAGATCGAGGTGGCCAAGCGGGTGGCGGCAGCCGACATCGTCATTTCCACCGCATTGATTCCGGGACGCGCGGCACCCACGCTGATCACCGAGGACATGGTCAAGGCCATGAAGCCCGGATCGGTGATCGTCGACATCGCGGCTGGCAAAGGCTCGAACGGTGGCGGCAACTGCCCGCTGTCGGAGGCCGACAAGACAGTGATCAAGCATGGCGTCACCATCGTCGGTGAAACCAACCTGCCGGCGCTGGTCGCCGCCGATGCGTCGGCGCTGTATGCGCGCAACGTGCTCGATTTCCTGAAGCTGGTGATCACCAAAGAGGGCACCTTCAACGTGCCGATGGACGACGACATCGTTGCCGCC
>CANHNO010000048.1 GCA_947462065.1 Burkholderiales bacterium
CGCAGCAAGGTGGTGAGCAGGATCACCGTGGGAAACGCGGCGAAGTCCAGCGGCTTGACCATGTAGGCCGCGACCATCATCACCATCAGCGCCATCGCGATGTTGAAGGTGAACAACAAGTCGAGTGCGAACGGCGGCAGCGGCAGCACCATCATCGCCAGCACCATCACGATGAACAGCGGCGCCATCAGTGCCCGGATCGCGGTGGCGTTCGGGCCCAGCCAGGCTTTGACTTGCTGAAACGGATTCATCGTGACATGGCCCTGACGGGGGTCGTCAATGGCAGTGTGGAGAGGAGATGTGCGGACATGAAAAGCGCTGTTTGATGCTTTCCATTGTTCCGAGGCACCGCCAAAACTTGAGCCGGATAAGGGGGCGGAAGAACGTGCAGTTCTGGGCTGTCGAAGTCAGTGCAGGAGCGATGCGGCGGGCCGCTGTGTTGCGTTCATGTCCTCCGGGCCGGATCGCCTCGACTCGAAGCGCCTGGGGCCCCTGGCCCAGGCATGAGCGGAGCCGGTCACCCCGCGCCCTCGGCAGCACAGCACTACATCACGCCAAATCAGCGTCTTTCACCACTGGCGTGTTGTGCGGATCCAGCTCCGGTGGCACCGACAGTTCGGGCAGGTCGTCTGGCATCGCACCACGGCCGCTCATCGCCGCACGCAGCTGGTAGACATAGGCCAGCACCTGCGCAACGGCGGCGAAAAGCGCCGTCGGGATTTCTCGGTCGAGTTCGGCGTGGGCGTACAGCGCACGCGCCAACACTGGCGCCTGCAGCACCGGAACCTGGGCTGTGCGAGCGGTGTCGCGGATGGTCATCGCCAACAGGTCCGCGCCCTTCGCAACGACACGGGGCGCGCCCATCAGCGCCTCGTCGTACTTCAGCGCGACCGCATAGTGGGTCGGGTTCATCACCACCAGGTCGGCGGTCGGCACCGCGGCCAGCATGCGGCGGCGCGACATCTCTCGCATCAGCTGGCGGCGACGTCCCTTGATCTCATCGCTGCCCTCGGATTCCTTGTGTTCCTGCTTCACTTCCTGCACGCTCATCTTCAGCTTGTTCGCATTCAGGTAGCGCTGCAGCGGCGCGTCGACCACCGCAAAAACTGCCAGAACGCCGAGCAGCAGCCACAAGCCACCTTGCATCGCCGACCCAGCCTGGGCGAGACCAGCGTTCAGCGGCATGCCCAGCAGACCGCGGAATTCGTCGATGTGGAAATAGAGGTAAAGGCAGCCCACGGTGCCGAGCACCAGAGCCAGCAGCGTGGCCTTCAGTGCGTCTATCACCTGCTGCTTGGCAAAGAGGCGGCTGATCCCCGCAGGCAGATTGAACGGGGTGGACTTGGGCACCAGCGGCTTCAAGGTCCAGTTCCAGCCCCCGATCGCGAGCGCGCTGGCAATGCCGACGCTGACCATCCACAGCCCCATCGGAACGATCACCCACAGCAGCAGCACCGTGAGGTCGGCGAGCCTCTCGAACATCGCTGACGGTCCCAGGCGTGCGCCGGCATCGAAGCTCAGGCTGCGAATGAGGCCGCCCTGGGTCCAGCCGATCAGCGTGGGGGCCATCACGACCAGGCCGAAGCCGCCAGCGGCCAGCGCCGCGAAATGGCCGAGGTCGCGTGAGCGGGGCACATTGCCATCCTCGCGTGCCTTTTTCAGCCGCAGGGCCGAGGCGGGCAGATTGCGATCTTGAGTGTCGGACTGGGCCATCAGCGGGTGCGGTGAGCGTGGTCACGCGGGAGGCGTGCCCGTCGATTGTTTCAATCACCCCCTCCACACTTGAGCGAGAGAAGCAGGGCTTTCGCCCCCCTCATCGGAACGGGCCGGACCGGTCGAATGTGCCTTCCGCGCACGGCCATCACCAAGGTCGACTGGGCGTAACTACTTAGTCGCAGCCATCGGCGGCGGCGGCCCCGTGTCAGCATCGGGTCGATAATTTCGGGTGCGACGGCTGCATGCCGAGCCATCGACCAGCTGTTCAACCACACCAGTCAGGAGATAAATCATGACCACCGCCGACAAGAAAGCTGCCCCCCGCCGCCGATTCCTGAAACGGGCCGCCACCGGAGCGGTCGCCACCGGTGCACTGGCAGCACCGATGGTGTCGCGCGCACAGACCACCAGCCTCCGCTTCCAGAGCACCTGGCCCGCGAAAGACATCTTTCACGAGTACGCACTGGACTTTGCCAAGAAGGTCAATGACATGGCAAGCGGCCGCCTGAAGATCGATGTGCTGCCGGCTGGCTCGGTCGTGCCGGCCTTCCAGTTGCTCGATGCGGTGAGCAAAGGCACGCTCGATGGTGGCCACGGCGTGATCGCCTACTGGTATGGCAAGAACTCGGCACTGGCGCTGTGGGGGTCGGGCCCGGGCTTCGGCATGGATGCCAACACCGTGCTCGCATGGCACAACTACGGCGGCGGCAAGGAGCTGGTTGCCGAGATCTACAAGAGCCTGAACCTCGACGTGGCCTCGTATATGTACGGCCCGATGCCGGTGCAACCGCTGGGCTGGTTCAAGAAGCCGATCGCGAAGGTCGAAGACCTGAAGGGCCTGAAATACCGCACCGTCGGCCTCGCCGTCGATATCTACACCGAGATGGGCGCCGCCGTGAACCCGCTCCCAGGTGGCGAAATCGTGCCCGCACTGGACCGTGGCCTGATCGACGCAGCCGAGTTCAACAACGCTTCTTCAGACCGCCTGCTCGGCTTCCCGGATGTGGTGAAGAACTGCATGTTGCAGAGCTTCCATCAAAGCGGCGAGCAGTTCGAGGTGCTGTTCAACAAGTCGAAGCTCGATGCGCTGCCTGCCGAACTGAAATCGATCATCGAGTACGGTGTGCAAGCGTCCAGTGCGGACATGAGCTGGAAAGCGGCGCAGCGCAATTCTCAGGACTACATCGAGATGAAGAAGGCCGGCGTCAAGTTCTACAAGACGCCCGACGCCGTGCTGAAAGCGCAACTCGCCGCATGGGACAAGACCATCGCGAAAAAGGCGGAAGAGAACCCCTTGTTCAAGAAGGTCCTCGAGTCGCAGCGCGCGTTCGCCGAGCGCGTCGGACAGTGGCAGAACGACTACACCGTCGACTTCAAGCTGGCGTACAACCACTACTTCAAGTCAGGCCCCAAGAAGGCTTGATCCGGCCGGTGATCGACAAGGGGCACCGCGCGGTGCCCCTTGTCGTTGACAGTGCTTCATCGACCGCAGGGCGCTGGCGGCGCCAGGAGTCTCCATGCAATCTTTCATGCTCGCCGTCGACAGGCTGTCGACTTTCATTGGCAAGTTTTTCGCCTGGACCGTCGTCGGCCTCACCGCGCTGATCTGCTGGGAAGTGTTCTCGCGCTACGCACTGAATCACCCGCACGCGTGGGTACTCGATGCCCAGATCATGCTCTACGGAACGTTGTTCATGACCGCCGGTGCCTACACGCTGTCGAAGAACGGCCATGTGCGCGGCGATGTGCTGTACGGCTTCTTCCGGCCACGTACTCAGGCGACGCTGGACCTGATCCTCTACGTGCTGTTCTTCCTGCCGGGCATCGTGGCACTCACGTGGGCAGGCTGGACCTTCGCGCAGGAATCGCTGGCAATCCGCGAGCAGACGTTTTCCGCCGATGCGCTGCCGCTCTACCCCTTCAAGTTCATCATCCCTATCGCTGGCGGCGCCCTGCTGTTGCAGGGTCTGGTCGAGATGCTGCGTTGCATGGTGTGCATTCGCGAGGGCGCGTGGCCCAAGCGGGGTGATGACGTCGAGGAGGTCGATGTCGAGAAATTGAAGAAGATGGTGAATGTGAAGGACGCGGACATCGAGGCCCTCGGCAAGCTGGTCGTCAAGGACGCAGGGAGCCGGGCATGAAGATCCGCAAGGAACTGTGGTTCGGCTTCTCGCTGATGGCGCTGATCGGCGCCGGCGCGCTGTACATGCTGTTGAGTGCCGACAAGATCACCAACGGCCACATCGGCCTGCTCATGCTGTCGCTGGTGGTGGTGGCCATCATGCTGGGCTTCCCCACCGCGTTCACGCTGATGGGCATGGGCATGGGCTTCACCTGGTGGGCCTACGACCAGAACATCCACAAGACGCTCGACCTGATGGTGCAGTCGGCCTACAAGGTGATGTCCAACGATGTGCTGATCAGCATTCCGCTGTTCGTCTTCATGGGCTACCTGGTCGAGCGGGCGAACCTGATCGAGAAGCTGTTTCATAGCCTGCACCTGGCGCTGTCACGTCTGCCCGGCGCGCTGGCGGTCGCCACACTGGTGACCTGCGCGGTGTTCGCCACCGCCACCGGCATCGTGGGCGCGGTGGTCACGCTGATGGGCCTGCTGGCACTGCCAGCGATGCTGCGAGGGGGCTACAGCATTCCGCTGTCGGCCGGTGCGATCACCGCAGGTGGCTGCCTGGGCATCCTGATTCCGCCGTCGGTGATGCTGATCGTCTACGGCGCCACCGCCGGCGTGTCGGTCGTGAAGCTCTACGCTGGTGCGTTCTTCCCTGGTCTGATGCTGGCCGGCCTGTACATCATGTACGTGATCATCGTCGCGAAGGTGCGCCCGGACCTGGCGCCACCGCTGTCGGCCGAGGCCCGCAAGGTGCCACTGCCGGCAATGACTCAAAGCTTCGCGCGCTCCGGTGATCAGCGTGCCCTGCTCGGCCTGATGACCGCACTGCGCGGACGACGCAACGCCGATGTGCCGATGGGCTACATCCTGAAGCAGCTTCTCATTGCGCTGTTGCCGGCGATCTTGTTCGCGGCTGTTGCGATCAGCAGCTACCGAACTGCGACTGCGCCGCTGCCGATCGAAGCAGAGTCCGGATTGCAGGTGATGGGGGAAGGATCGGCCCAATCCGCCGAGCCGTCTGACGGCGGACTGGCTGAGCCGCCATCGGAAGATGGCGGGTTGGCCGAGCCACCGATCGAAGGTGGACTCGCGGAGCCACCCATCGAAGGTGGGCTCGCAGAGCCGCCGAGCGATCTGGCAGAACCGCCGTTGGAGGCAGCAGCAGCCCCGTCCGACGACGCGCCCCAGGCATCAGCGACTGCAGCGACCGACGGGCTGGCCGAACCTGCCGGCGCTGCGCCGCCAGCCCCATCGCCTGCGGCGCTGGCTGGCGAACCGCGGGAAGCCTCGACGGGCTACTGGATCGGCCTCGGCGCCAGCGGCGCAGCACTGCTCGCGTTTTATGCGCTGCTCAGTTATGCGCGGCTCGAGATCTTCAAGATGCTGCTGTCGTCCTTTTTCCCATTGCTGGTGCTGATCCTGGCAGTGCTCGGTTCGATCGTGTTCGGCCTCACCACGCCGACCGAGGCAGCGGCCGTGGGCGCGTTCGGTGGATTGGTGCTGGCTGCCGCCTACAAGCAGTTGAACATGCGGGTGGTCAAGGAGTCGGTCTACCTGACGGCCAAGACCTCCGCAATGGTGTGCTGGCTGTTCGTCGGCTCGTCCATCTTCTCTGCAGCGTTTGCGCTGTTGGGTGGGCAGGAATTGGTCGAGAGCTGGGTGCTCGGCATGAACCTGACGAAGACCGAATTCCTGGTGCTGAGCCAGGTGATCATCTTCATCCTCGGCTGGCCGCTCGAGTGGACAGAGATCATCGTGATCTTCATGCCGATCTTCATTCCACTGCTCGACAACTTCGGTGTCGACCCACTTTTCTTCGGCCTGTTGGTCGCACTGAACCTGCAGACGGCTTTCCTCAGCCCACCGGTCGCGATGGCTGCGTTCTACCTGAAGGGCGTCAGCCCGCCGCACGTGACGCTCAACCAGATCTTCGCCGGCATGCTGCCATTCATGGGCATCCAGGTGATCGCGATCATCCTGCTGTACCAGTTCCCGGCCATCGGCCTGTGGCTGCCGTCGGTGCTTTACAAGTAGCGGCCAAGTAGCGGCGTTCCGCCAGCTGAAGTCGTCGACAGACGCGTGTCTGTTGACCTTCGGCTGACCCGCGCTTGACGCACCATTATTGGATGCCGCCAAGAGCGAAATTGCACCAAATCCGTGTTTCCCGGCGCCAAATATCCCCGATTTAGCGCCGAATCACCGCACCAATTAGGCACTCAAATTGCTAACACGGTGCGTCTCGGAATGAGTCTGGTGCGTTGTGCCCCGACACGGAAGACAAGGGGTGGTCAATGGATCAGGTCAAGCAGGGCACCGACGCCCTGTTCATTCTTTTGGGCGCCATCATGGTGCTCGCCATGCATGCGGGGTTCGCCTTCCTGGAGCTGGGCACGGTTCGCAAGAAGAACCAGGTCAATGCGCTGGTCAAGATACTGGTGGATTTCGCGGTCTCGACGCTGGCTTACTTCTTTGTGGGCTACACCGTGGCCTACGGCGTCCATTTCTTCTCCAGCGCGCAGACGCTCGCTGATCGGAACGGCTACGAGCTGGTCAAGTTCTTCTTCCTGCTGACGTTCGCAGCCGCGATCCCGGCCATCGTGTCGGGCGGCATTGCCGAGCGGGCGCGCTTCGGCCCGCAACTGGCCGCGACCGCCGTGCTGGTGGGGCTGGTTTACCCGGTTTTCGAGGGTGTGACCTGGAACGGGCGATTTGGTGTGCAGGCCTGGATACAGGCCACCACCGGCCACCCGTTTCACGACTTCGCCGGCAGCGTGGTGGTGCACGCAGTGGGTGGGTGGATCGGTCTGGCCGCGGTGCTGCTGTTAGGCGCGAGAAGCAACCGCTATCGCAAGGACGGCGCAATCAGCGCCCATCCGCCGTCGAGCATCCCTTTCCTCGCGCTCGGGGCCTGGGTGCTGACCGTGGGCTGGTTCGGGTTCAATGTGATGAGCGCTCAGACGGTCGACAAGATCTCGGGCCTCGTGGCGGTGAACTCATTGATGGCAATGGTGGGCGGCACACTGGTGGCCGCCCTGATGGGACGCAACGATCCCGGCTTTGTCTACAACGGCCCGCTGGCCGGACTGGTGGCGGTCTGTGCAGGCTCCGATGTGATGCACCCTGCCGGCGCTCTCGTCACTGGCTGCGTGGCCGGAGCGATCTTCGTCTCGCTGTTCACGCTGACGCAAAACCGCTGGAAGATCGACGACGTGCTGGGCGTGTGGCCGCTGCATGGCCTGTGTGGCGCCTGGGGCGGGATTGCGTGTGGCATCTTCGGCCTGCCTGCGCTCGGGGGTCTGGGTGGGGTCAGCCTGACGGCCCAGTTGCTGGGAACCGTGCTGGGCGTGGTCTGGTCGTTCGGATGCGGGTTGCTCGTCTACGGTGCGGTGAAGGCTGCGGTGGGCCTGAGGCTGTCGGCCGAGGAAGAGTACGAGGGCGCAGACCTCTCGATTCACCGGATCGGCGCCACGCCGGAGCGCGAAGCCAGCTGGTGATCCGGCAGCGCATCCGGGCGGCGCGGGCACTGTCCTGGAACCGAGCAAGATCAGGCCAGCGTGGAGAGGGCACGGTGCATCTTGGCGTGCTCGGCTTCTCAACCCAGCAGCCGATCGGATGCGCCCCTGAACACTGGGACAAGATCGGTGTACCTGCGTGGATTGGAATCTGAATGCGAGTTCGTCGCACAGCAGCCACGCCGCCGTGCGTGCCCGCTCACGCCATCCGTTACCGAAACATCGTCAGCATCCGCTCCAGCGCCGTGGTGAACGGCATCTGCATCAGCGGCAGCGTCAGCAGCACGCCGATCAGACCGACCGACATCGTGAGCGGGAAGCCTATGGCGAAGATGTTCATCTGCTGAGCGACGCGGGCGATGATGCCCAGCACGAGGTTGGTGAAGAGCAGCATCGCGATCAAGGGCAAGGCAATCCACAGGCCGAGGCTGAAGATTTCGGCGCCCCACATCTCGGGCCGCACAGCCTTGAGAAAAGCGAACGGCGCCTCGCCGACCGGAAACGCCACGAAGCTCTGCGACACCGCGACGATCAGCAGCAAGTGACCATTGATGACGATGAACAGCCAGCTCACCATCGCGCTGAAGAAGGTGCTGAGTGCCGTGCTCTGACTGCGGGTGATCGGGTCGAAGAAGCCAGCGAAATTGAGACCCATCTGCAGCCCGCCGATCTCGCCCGCGAACTCGACCGCAGCGAAGACGATGCGCACCGCGAAGGCGATCGACAGGCCGATCAGCACCTGCTGCACCACCAGCATCAGCGCCAGAGACGAGTCGAGTGCGACCACCGGCATGGCCGGCAGCGAGGGCTGCATGACGACGGCGATCAGAAACGACAGCGCAACCTTCACCCGCATCGGCACGCTGCGCTGACCGATCACCGGCATCGTGCCCAGCATCGCCAGCACACGCAGGAAGGGCCACAGCACCGGACTGATCCACTCCCAGACCTGCGCCTCGTTGAAGGTCAGCACGATCGAGTTTCAGTCAGTGTGGCCAGCCCGGCGCCGAGCCGCCTCAAGGCGGGCTGCACCCCCTCGCGGGGCAGTGCAGGGGCGTAGCCACAAGCGTCGGGGCACCATCATGTCAGCCCACAACCGACGGAATCGACTGGATCGTGCGCTGCAGGTACTCGACCAGCGTGGTGAGCATCCACGGCCCGACGAAGGTCAGCACGCCGACGGACGCGAGGATCTTGGGCACGAACGACAGGGTGGGTTCGTTGATCTGCGTGGCCGCCTGGAAGATGCTGACCAACAGGCCAACGCCCAGCACCGTCAACAGCACCGGCGCCGACACCATCAGCAGCATGTGCAACGCCTGTTGGCCGAAGGTGAATACTTGTTGTGAGTCCATTGGGGCCTCAAGCGAAACTGGCGGCCAAAGAGCCAAGAAGAAGATTCCAGCCATCGGCCAGCACGAACAACATCAGCTTGAAGGGCAAGGCGATCAGCACTGGGCTCAGCATCACCATGCCCAGGCTGGTCAGCACGCTGGCCACGATGATGTCGATGACCAGGAAAGGCACGAAGATCAGGAAGCCGATCTGGAACGCGCTCTTCAACTCGCTGGTGACAAAGGCGGGCACCAGCACCTTGAAAGGCACGTCGGCGGACTTGACGGACGGGTCGATCTTGGCCAGCTTCGCGAACAGCATCACATCAGCCTGACGCGTCTGCTTTAGCATGAACTCGCGCATCGGCACTTCGCCGCGTTTGAGCGCCTCATCAAAGGCGATCTGATTGCTGTTGAACGGCTCATACGCTTCCGTATAGACGCGATCGATGGTCGGCCCCATCACGAAGAAGGTCAGGAACAGGCTCAATCCGACGATCACCTGGTTCGGTGGGGCCGCTTGCGTGCCCAATGCCTGGCGCAACAGGCTGAGCACGATGACGATGCGGGTGAAGCCAGTCATCAGCAGCAGCACCGCGGGCAGAAAGCTCAAAGCGGTGAAGAACAGCAGCGTCTGGATCGGCACCGAGTAGCTGGCGCCCTGCGCTCCCTGCCCGATCACGAGCGGCAGATTGGCGCCAGCGCTCTGTGCCCATGCGGGACCACTGGCGAGAGCCAGCAAGGCCGCTGCGAAGGCGAGCAGCGCACGGGGACGGTTGTGCAGGCCGCGCATGAACCGCTGGACATCAAGGCGCACGGTCGACTCCTGCGGTCGGGCCGCGAAGACGCCCCAGCACTTGGGCAAATGAACCCGCCACACCGCCGACGGGCGACATCGGCGCAGCAGCGTCCTCCGCAGGCTCCATCGTGTGCAGCGTCGTGATGCTGTGCGGCGTGACACCGAGCACCAGCCAGCGACGTTGATCGCCCTGCCCGACCTCGACGGTCAGGATGCGTTGCGAGGTCGACAGCGGCAGTGCCGCGACGCTGCGCATCATGCCGCCCGAGGCAGCACCGCCCAGCGGCGTGCGCTTGAGGAGCCACAGCGCCATCGGGATCATCACGATGATCGCGGCAAACCACAGCAGCGAGGTCCAGGGCATGGTGTTCATCAGTAGGTCCGTGCGTAAGCGGACATCAGGCGCCGCGGCTCAGGCGCCGCATGCGTTCGCTGGGCGTGACGATGTCGGTCAAGCGGATGCCGAACTTGTCGTTGACAACCACCACTTCGCCCTGCGCGATCAGGTAGCCGTTGACGAGCACGTCCATCGGCTCGCCAGCCAGCGCCTCCAACTCGACCACCGAGCCCTGCGCCAACTGCAGGATGTGCTTGATCGGGATGCGGGTGCGACCCAGTTCCACGGTGAGCTGCACCGGGATGTCGAGGATCATGTTGATGTCGTTGCCGGCCATTGCGCTCGAGTCGTTCGAGAAGTTGGTGAACTTGGCCGGCGCCACCGAATCGACGGTGTCCCGCGCAGCAGAAGCGATCGCACCGTCGGTCGACAGCGCGGACCCTTCCGGTTTGGATTCCGCCAGCGCCGCAGCCCACTCGGCGGCCATCGCGTCTTCTTCGGCTTGCTTTTGTTCGGCGGCATCAGACATTGCTTGCTCCCAGCCAGCCCGCGTTCGAGCTGGACAACAGTTGATCGACCTTCAGCGCATAGCGCCCGTTCGAGATGCCGTAATGGCATTCCAGCACTGGCACCCCGCAAACCTTGGCCTCGATACCAGGCTGCAGGTCAAGCTCGATGAAGTCGCCGACCTTGAACGACAGCAGTTGCTCGACCGTGGCAGGCGCGGTGGCAAGTTCGGCCACGAGTTCCACGTCAGCCGCCTTGATCTGCTCTTTCAGCAGGTTCACCCAGCGACGATCCGGCTCTACGCTGTCCCCTTGCATCGTCGAATACAGCACATCGCGGATCGGCTCCAGCGTCGAGTACGGGATGCAGAAGTGGATCGTGCCGGTCGAGTCGCCGATCTCCAGCGTGAACGAGGTCGCAACCATGATCTCGCTGGGTGTCGCAATGTTGGCGAACTGCGGCTGCATTTCCGAGCGCTGGTATTCGAGCTCCAGCGGATAGATGCCGTGCCACGCTTTCTTGTACTCCGCCGTGATCACCTCGACCAGGCGGGTGATGATGCGAAGTTCGGTCGGTGAGAAATCGCGACCCTCGATGCGCGTGTGGTACTTGCCTCCACCGCCAAACAGCGAGTCGATCACCGCAAACACCAGCGTCGGGTCGCAGACGATCAGCCCACTGCCTCGCAACGGCTTGACGCTGACGATGTTGAAGTTGGTCGGCACGACGATCTCGCGCAGGAACGCGCTGTACTTCTGCACCTTGATGCCGCCGATCGACACCTCGGGGCTCTTGCGGATGAAGTTGAACAGGCCAATGCGGATGTTGCGGGCGAAGCGCTCGCTGATGATCTCCATCGTCGGCATGCGGCCGCGGACGATGCGTTCCTGGCTGGCAATGTCGTAGCTGCGGATGCCCCCGGTGGGCACCTCTTCGGTTTCGAGCTTCTGGCTCTCGCCGGTGATGCCTTGCAACAGGGCATCGACTTCATCTTGCGACAGGATCTGCTGATTCATGAGTGCCGCGCGCTCACTGAATGATGAAGCTGGAGAAATTGACGCTGGTGATGGGGTTGTGCTCGACGGGCTTCTTCTTTTTCTTCTTCGGCCTGTCGGTGTCCTCCGAGTCGGAGCTCGGTTCGTCTAGCGGAATGATGATGCCCATCGGGCGAACAGACTCGCGCATGATCTCGGCTGCGAGTCTTTCCTTGCCGCTGCGCTCCAGCAGTTCCTGAGAGGTCTTGTGGGCCAGCAACATCAGGATGCCGTTGCGAACCGCCGGCAAGTACAGCTTCAACTCGTCGGCAAATTTCGCGTCGTCGACCTGCAGCGTGACGCCGATCTGGGCGAAACGCTCGGCATCCCGATCGGCCAGATTGACGACGAACGGATCCAGCGCCACAAAGACTGGCGGCGCCTTTTTCTCATCCTCCTTCGCATGCTCTTCCTCGGCTGCAGGGGCGTCGCCATCCTCTGCCTCCGCTGCGGCTTCTGCAGCTGCTTTCTGCTTGAGCATGTAGGCCGCCACGCCGCCACCGATCAGCAGCACCGCCAGTACCACCGCGATGATGATGATCAGCTTCTTCTTGCCCTTCTTCGGCGCGACGACATCGGCATCGACAACAGGGGGGGCAGCGGCTGCAGTGGCCATGACAAATCCTTCAGATGAAAGTCTCAGGTCGGTGGCACCCTGTGCAAGGGCCCCTCGCCGACGTTCGATTCATTATCAAAACGGGGCGTCTGCGCGAAGCGTCGATAAGGGGCGGAAACAGGGGGGAATTGGTGCTTGCGTGGCAGCGCGCGGCGGCTCGCTTCTGCGAAGGGCTTTTGCACTTGCGTTGCAGCGCGCCGGGATTCCGCTCCGGCAGGCGGGGTTTGCCTTTCGCTGCAGCGCGCCGGGTCTCGGCCCGGCTGCCGAGTAACTTTCATTTGCGGGCCCAAATGAAAGTCACCAAAGCAAAGGGTCCCGAACACCAGCCATTTGACCTGCTCGCTTCGGCTACACGCCTACTTCAGAGGCTCTGGCACGAGAACACTCTCCGAACTACCGCCGCGGTTACCTCGCTCAGGTTCAAACATTCGCTATCGCGACGCCTCGACCCTTCGGGTCATCGGTTTGACTTCTTGTGCCAGAGACTCTGCCGTTCGCCTCTCGCCGAAGCGTGGCCACCAAATGGCTGGTGTTCAGGGGCCTCTTTTTGGTTACTTTTTCTGGCCCCGCAGAAAAAGTAACTCGCCCGCCGGGGCGAATACCCGGCGCGGTCCCAAGCAAGGCAGAAAAATCAAGCGTAGAGATCCAGCGCCGACCCAGCCCGCGGCCGCGCCGCCACGATCGATGCCACCGGGGCGTCATCTGCCACGACAGAGCGATCTGTCCGGCCGTTCTGCGGCGGTGCCTGACGTTGCGATGCCTGTCGTTGGGCTTGCTCTGAGACCCCGCCACCACTGAGTGTGAAACCTGCGTCCTGCAGCGACGTGGCCAGTTCCGCCCACCCCGCTTCGATGACCTGTCGGGTCTGCGCTCGATCAGCACCGAAATCGACCCGCGCCTGGTCGCCGTTCATCGTGATCTGGACCGATACCGGCCCGAGTTCGGCAGGATTGAGGTGCAACTCAGCCTTCGACAACCCGCCGCGTGCGAATACGCTGACCTGGGCGGCCAAGGCCTCGTGGAAACCTGGATCGCCGACCGCGGTCGACACGGTAGCAGTGGCCAATGCCGGGCTGTCGATCAGTCGCGCGAGATGGGAGGAGCCCTGGCCTGCGATGGCTGCGCTGGAGCCCAAGGGCAATCCATCCAGCGTGGTGCTGGCTTTTGGCCGTTCCTCGGACTTGCTGGCACCGACCGACAGTGCAGCCAGGTTCGCCAGCACGGCATTGGGCAAGGCGCCTGAGGTGGAAGTGGTGTCGCTGGCTGGCTTCAGGTCAGCGGGTGAAATGGCTTGCGCGACCTGGCTTGGCGAACGATCCGACGACGTTGCGTCGTCCATCGGCGTGGCAGAGCCTGCAGGCGCGCCTTGCACGGCAGAGGCAGATGTCGCTGACGAATCGGTGCCCGCCAGGCCATCGACCGCATTACCGAGGGCTGCCAGTTGGGCCGCAGCCAGTTTCGGGTCGGCCGAAGCGTCGCCGGTGGCCAGACCTGCGTCGGCTGCGGCTGGCGTCGCCGACGTGGCGGGCAGCAGCCCGCCAGGCAACAGCGAAACGAGATCGTTGGCGACGCCTGCGTTTCGAATCGGCGGCGCCTCGTCGCCGGTCGCGCTGGCAGCGTCCACGCCTTCAGCAGCGGCGTCCGCCTCGGCGTACCGATCCCGCGCCTCGTTCGTGGAGGTGCTCCGGTCTGCGGCGCTGGTGCGAGACGGCTTTGTCGATGCCCGTGGCGCATCCGCCTCGGCGGTCCTGTCGGCGCTGTCCTTCGTGCGGCTGTCGGCAGCGCGTGACGCGCGCGCCAGCGATGCCGGACTCGGCGTGGAACGGGCTGCCGCTTCGGGGGGTTGTTTCGCTGCGGCGGCCTCGGCACGACTGTGTGCCAGCAGCCGCGAGAAAGTGGCCTTGCTGCTCTCGTCCTGGGCGTCTCGCGCGCTGATCGGGCCTGTCGCTGACACGCCGGTGACAGCAGGTGTCGGCGGCTTCAGCTTCATTGCATTGAGCGCCCGCGAACTGTCGAGCGCGCTCATTGGACGACCCTCCGCGCTGCGCGCTGCGGGATGAGCGCTTGGGAGCGGCCCGGCGCGCTCATTGGACGACCCTCCGCGCTGCGCGCTGCGGGATGAGCGCTTGGGAGCGGCCCGGCGCGCTCATGCAGCCCCCGCCAGACCCGTGACCTTGTTCCAACTGGCGCGGGACGCAAACTCGTCGCAGGCCTTCTGTTCTCGACGCTGCGTGGCAACGTCCGCCTCGGCAACACGGCGTTCGATCAGTTTGCGCACCGATGCCACGCGCAACTCGCTGTCGCGGAGCGCGACTCGCGCATGGTCGAGCTCGGCTTGGGCCTGCTCGGTGGCTGCACGCTGCTGTTCAACCGCCTGTGTCAGGCGTTCCATGAACCTGCGGTAGCAGTTGACCAGTTCCATCCGGCCGTCGGTGCGGAACTGATGTGCCCAGCGCTTTTCGTACTCACGTCGGTAGGTGAGCAACTGCTCGGCCTGATGGGCGGCATTCTGCTGCGCCTGTGCAGCACGTTGACAGTTCAGCGCGAGGTCGTCTCGCTCGCGCTCGACCTGGCCCAGCAGGGTCATCAGAGGTTGCAGGATGCTCATCGGCGATGCCTCGGGTCAGAGGGAGGGAAAGTCAGCCCGACACCACCGAACGCAGCCACTCGACACTGCTGTCAAGGGCGGCGGGCTGGTGCATGTCCTGCTGGAGAAACTGGCTCATCGGCGCATGCAGGCGCACGGCACTGTCGAGTTCGGCATCGTGGCCGGGCGCGTAGGCACCCAGCTGAATCAAGTCGCGGGCTTTCTGGTACTTCGAGTGCAGCTGGCGGAACCGCCGCGCCGAGTCGACGTGCGCTGCGGGGGCCACATTCGTCATCACCCGCGAGATTGAGCGCTCGACATCGACCGCGGGGTAGTGGCCTGCTTCGGCCAGCTCGCGCGACAGCACGATGTGGCCGTCGAGGATGCCCCGTGCTGCGTCGGCGATCGGGTCCTGCGGGTCGTCGCCCTCGGTCAGCACGGTGTAGATGGCGGTGATCGAGCCGCTGCCGGCCATGCCGTTGCCGCTGCGTTCGACCAGCTGCGGCAACTTGGCGAAGCAACTCGGCGGATAGCCCTTGGTGGCTGGCGGCTCGCCGATCGCCAAGGCAATCTCACGCTGTGCCATCGCATAGCGGGTCAGCGAGTCCATCAACAGCAGCACATGCTGGCCGCGGTCGCGGAAGTGCTCCGCCACGGCGGTGGCGTAGTTGGCGCCCTGCATGCGCGTGAGTGGCGGGGCGTCTGCGGGCGCGGCCACCACCACCGAGCGCGCCAGGCCATCGGCGCCCAGGATGTCCTCGATGAACTCCTTGACCTCGCGGCCGCGTTCGCCTATCAACCCGACAACGATCACGTCGGCTTCGGTGTAACGAGCCATCATGCCCATCAGCACCGACTTGCCGACGCCCGTGCCAGCAAAAAGGCCCAGGCGTTGACCGCGTCCGACCGTGAGCATCGCGTTGATCGAGCGCACGCCGGTATCGAGCGGCCTGCGCACCGGATCGCGGTCCATCGCGTTGATCGCGCGGCGCACCAGCGGGGCGTTGTGCACATCGACCAGCGGGCCCTTGCGGTCCATCGGATGGCCATGCGAATCGACGACGCGGCCGAGCAGGCCGTCGCCGACCGGCAGGTGCAAGGTGCGGTCCAGACTGCGTCGCCAGGGATGCCGGGGCGCACCCAACTGCAGCGGCACCATCGGTGAGATCTTCGGCACCACTCGTGCACCGCTGGCCAGGCCATGGATCTCGCCCGTGGGCATCAGATAGCTCCGGTCGCCAGAGAAGCCGACCACTTCGGCGGGCACCGGCGGCTGACCCGCCATGCGCACGTCACAGACCGAGCCAACGGGCTCGCGGATACCGGCGGCTTCCAGCACCAGACCGGCCACGCGCACCAGCATGCCCTGGGTCTCCAGAGCCACCGGATCGGCAGCGAACATCTGCAATGTCTCGAGGTAGCGCGTCCAATCGTCTGATCGGCCGGCTGCACTCGACTGCGGCCGCTCGGCACTGACGGTGGCGCGTTGCAGCGCTTCGTTCTCGATGGGGCTGTTGATCATCGCGGGTCCTGATCGGGTTCGACTTCAGCAGGCACAACGGGCTCGACCTCGGTCCACTCGCTGGCAGAGCCCAGCGCGGCGGAGGCCCGGCGCCAACGCGCGGCCACCGTGCCATCGACACTCGCGATGTCGCTGTCGACACGGCAACCACCGCGCGCGATGCTGGCGTCCGGGATCAGTCGGGCTCCGCGAGACTGGAGTACGTCTGCAGCGCCTTGGGCAACCAGCGGCTGGTCATCGGGATGCACGCGCACGGTGATGTGCCGGGCGCTGAGCAGCAGCGCCTCGACGGCTTCCTGCGCCACGGCGGCGACCAGTTCCGGGTGCCCCTTCAGTTCACTGCGCACGACCTGGCGCGCCATCGAGGTGGCACACACCGCGATCGCTTGAGCCAGCTGTTGCTGCAGGCCGTCGAGCTGGGCGCCGTGGGATTCCATCAGGCGACCGAGCTGACTGGTGATCTGCGCGGCATAGCTTTGCTTGAACCCATCGAGTGCGGAGAGGCCGTCCCGGTAACCATCCTGGTAGCCACTCTGCCGTGCTGCGCGAAGCTGCGCGGCCAGTTGCTCGGCAACCGACAGCGTGGGCGCCTCGGGCTCGGCAGTCGGCAAGCCAGCGTTGGCATGAGGATCGGCGCCC
>CANHNO010000049.1 GCA_947462065.1 Burkholderiales bacterium
ACCGTGTTGCGGGCGTGGGCAGCGCCGCCTAGGCGAATTTTGTTGGCAAATTGCGCATGCTTGTCTTGGCCGCACTCGCCGCAGCGCTCCACCAACCACTGAAGCGCTCTGATGCTGGAAAGCCTTCGCCTGCGACAACGATGCCGGCTGGCGAGGGCGTGGGGTGACCGGCGCAGCGAAGTAAAGAAGGGGGCTGGCTCGGTCTTACCTAACTCGCTTGAGCAGTGAACCGGCCCAGGAGACATGAGCGGAGCCGGTCACCCTACGGCCTCGCCAGCACCCACCAACTCCTATGTCTTCACAGGCACAGTCGCCGCCTGCGCCGCTCGCTCAGCGGCCGCCGCGCGCAGCGCCTTCAGCTTCTCCCGCGGGTCTTCTTTCACCGTCACCTCGTGCAACTTCATCTCTGCGATGAAGCGACTCGGCACGCCCTGAATCGTGTCGCGGCCCTTCTTGCGGCGGCGCAGCGTGCTGACCTGCAGCGTGCTGCGCGCGCGGGTGATGCCGACGTACATCAGCCGGCGCTCTTCGTGGAGTCTCTCGGCCGTCATGTCCTCGTCGTCGGAACGGAAAGGCAGCAGACCTTCGTTGACGCCAACCAGCGTCACATGCGACCACTCCAGGCCCTTGGCAGCGTGCAGCGTGCTCAGCGTCACCACGTTCTGTTCTTCACCGCGCTCGGCCAGACTGATGATCACCGAGATGGTCTGCGCGACATCGAGCACGCTCTGCTTCTCGGTTTCGACGGTCATTCCGCCGTCGTTCTCGATTTCGCCACCGCAGCGCTTGGCGATCCAGTCGACGAAGTCGAGCACATTCGCCCAGCGGGCGGCAGCGAGCTTTTCGCTGTCCTCACCATCCATCAGGTGCTGTTCGTAGCCGATGTCCTTCAGCCAACCCATCAGCAGGGCCTTGGCATCTTCGGCGCCCGTGGTGTGGCGAGCTCGGTACTCCAGTTCGTTCACGAACCGGCCAAATTCATGCAGCGAACCGATTGCGCGCGCCGGCACCGCAGTGCCAAGCGATTCGGCGAACAAGGCTTCATACAAACTGGTCTTCCAACGGCCGGCGAACTCGCCCAGGTTGGCCAGCGTCTGCGTGCCAATGCCGCGCTTCGGGGTGCTGACCGCACGCAGAAAGGCAGGGTCGTCGTCGTGGTTGACCAGCAGTCGCAACCAGGCACACAGGTCGCGGATCTCGGTGCGGTCGAAGAAGCTCTGGCCACCGGACACCTTGTACGGCAGGTTGGCTTTGCGCAATGCTTTTTCAAGAATCCGGGCCTGATGGTTCGCGCGATACAGGATCGCGAAATCCTTGAAGTCGATGTCCGGCCCGCCTGCGCCGCGCAGCGCCTGGACGCGCGCCACCGCGCGCTCGGCCTCGTGCTCCTCGCCATCGCACTCGACCACACGCACCGGCTCCCCGTCGCCAAGGTCACTCCAGAGCTTCTTCTCGAACAGCTTCGGGTTGTTCGCGATCACGCCATTGGCCGCACGCAGGATGTGGCCGGTCGAGCGGTAGTTCTGCTCGAGCGCAATCACCTTCAGGTTCGGGTACTCCTGGGGCAGGCGCTTCAGGTTCTCGATGGTCGCGCCGCGCCAGCCATAGATGCTCTGGTCGTCGTCGCCCACCGCGGTGAAGAGGCCGCGACGGCGCTCGTCGGGGTGGTCGACCAGACTCTTCAGCAATTCGTACTGCACCGCGTTGGTGTCCTGCACCTCGTCGACCAGCAGGTAGCGCAACGTGTCCTGCCACTTGGCCCGCACCTCGTCGTCTCGGCGCAGCAGTAGATGCGGAAGGCCGATCAAGTCATCGAAGTCGACCGCCTGGTAGGCCGCGAGCTGCTCTTCGTAGCGCTTCATCACGCGCACAGCGATGCGCTCATCGTCGTTGGCGGCCACGGATTCGGCCTGCTCGCTGTTGAGCCCCTGGTTCTTCCAGCCGCTGATCGTCCATTGCCAGCGCCTGGCCAGCGCGTTGTCGCTGGACGCGCCCGCCTCCTTCAGCAGGCCCAGCACGTCGTCGCTGTCGAAGATGCTGAACTGCGGCTTCAGCCCCAGCCGCGAACCGTCCTGACGCAGAATGCGCACGCCCAGCGAATGGAAGGTGCTGACCACCAGGTGCTTGGCAGCACGTGGTCCGACCAGTTGCTTCGCACGCTCGCGCATCTCCTGCGCCGCCTTGTTGGTGAAGGTGATTGCGGCGATCTGGCCCGGCGCATACCCCGCGTCGAGCAGGCGCGCGATCTTGTGCACGATCACACGCGTCTTGCCCGAGCCGGCGCCCGCCAGCACCAGGCAGGGGCCGGACAGGTAGTGGACCGCGTCGAGTTGCGCGGTATTCAGACTCGCGGGAGCAGACGTCACAAGGCGCAGCCAGGACGGTCGAGATGGGCCATCACGGCGGGCCACACAGGCAATGGGTGACGGCGGCAAACGGCTTGCGCCCATCGACCAGTTCAACCAGCCAGCCCAGGTCTTTGCGGACCGGGCCGGTGACGCGCTCTGGCAGGCCGGCAGGCACCAGCTGAAGGTCGAAATGTTGGGCCAGCACGCGTGCTGTGGCACCGCCGAAGGCTTCGATCAGGCGTTCGAAGCGGCCCGGCTCGCGGTCGACGTAGACGATACGGAAGCCGGGTGCCTTGGCCGCCACGCTGGAAGCGGGCGCAGATGCAGCGACTGCGGCGTCACTGCCCTCCAGCAGCTTGGCGCGCAGCGCGGCCGAGCGGATGGCGGCGTTCAGACCGCCGATCGTGTCGACCAGGCCGCGCTCGCGCGCTTGGAGACCGGTCCACACCCGACCCTGCGCCACCGCGTCGATCTGGTCGGGTGTCGTCTTGCGTGCCGCGGCAACCCTGCCGATGAAGTCGGCATAGATGTGGTTGACGCTGGTCTGCAGCATGCCGATGAAGCGCGGGTCAGGCTCGCGCCGCGGGTCGCCGGCCGCGCCGAGCCAGGTGGTGGTGACGCCCTCGGCATGCACGCCGAGCTTGTCGATCGCGCGCGACGCATTCGGCAGCAGGGCGAAGACACCGATCGAGCCGGTGACGGTGGCCGCATCGGCCATCACC
Source organism: Burkholderiales bacterium (assembly GCA_947462065.1). Classification (GTDB taxonomy): domain Bacteria; phylum Pseudomonadota; class Gammaproteobacteria; order Burkholderiales; family Burkholderiaceae_C; genus PBB1. The sequence continues at coordinate 3,071 of CANHNO010000049.1, forward strand.
TCGTCGGAAGCCGTCGAGATCCAATAACCGCCCGAGGCAGCCACGCTGCCCATCGACACCACTACCGGCTTGCCGGCCGCGCGTGTGAGCTCCAGCTCGCGGCGCACGAGCTCGGAGCCGAAGACGCTGCCACCGGGCGAGTTGACGCGCAGCACCAGCGCCTTGATCGCCTCGTCCTCCCGCGCCTTGCGGATCAGCGCCGCGGTCGACAAGCCGCCGACCGCGCCGGCGGGCGCTGCGCCGTCGACGATCTCGCCCTCAGCCACGACGATGCCCACCGCTGGCGTGGCGACAAGCGCGCTCGGCTCACCGCGCTCTGACGGCGTCAGGCGCGACAGGTAGGTGTCGAAAGACACCTGGCGGAAGCTCTTGCTCTCGTTGTCGCGCACGCCGCGCTCGATCATCAGTTCACGCAGCTCGTCGCGCGTTTTCAGCGCATCGACCTGCTTGGCCTCCAGCGCCAGCTTCGCGGCATCGCCACCCACTGCGGCGAGCCGCTCGGGCAGCGCCTCGATCAGCGCCTGCGTGCTGCCCGCGGGCAGCTGGCGCGCGGCTTCTATGCCATCGGTGTAGGTGGCCCACAGGCCGTTGTAGAGCAGCGTGTCGGCTTCGGTCGCCGCGGGCGACGGGCCATTGGCGATGAAGGGCTCGGCTGCGCTCTTGAAGCTGCCGGCCTTGATCAGGCTGACGCTGACGCCGAGCTTGTCCAGCGCATCGAGGTAGTAGTTGCGCAGCTGGCCAAATCCATCCAGATACACCGCACCCAGCGGGTGCAGGAACACCTCGTCCGCATGGGTGGCGAGGTAGTACTGCTTCTGGTCGTAGCCCGAGCCCCAGGCCGTGACCGGTTTGCCGCTGGCCTTGAAGCGGTCCAGCGCGTCAGCGATATCGCGCAGCGCCGCCAGCCCGCCGCCCTGGAACTCGTCAAGCACCAGCACCACGCGGCTGATGTTCGGATCGGTCTCTGCAGCGGCCAGCACCGCCAGCACATCGCGCAGTCGCGTGCTTTGCGCGCCATTGCCCTGCAGCTGCGCCAGCGCGTTGTCGCGCACGCCACCCGATTGCTCCTCGACCAGCGGGCCCTGCAGGTCAAGCACCAGCGCGGTGTTGTCCTGCAGCACCGGGACTTCGCGCTTGAATACGGCGACCGCGATGAGCACGATCAGCCCGAGAAACAAGAGGTTCAGCAGCGTGCGTCGGGTGGCATCGATGAACCACCACAGAGCGCCGACACCGCGTCGCAACCAAGCGAAAAGGCGCTTGAACATGGGAACTCCACTTGGGAACTTTGGCGTAGCGCCGCGCCAGACTTTAAGCGCGCCAGCATGCTGGTGACTGCCGAAGCGCGGCTCGGTTGTGCAGATCGCCAACCATAGATATTGACTATGGAAGATGTTTCATCAATTGAGTTTGCAAGGCATGATGGCTTCGGTAGATTTCATCGGCGGGCCACAGGGAAGCCCGACCCATCAAGCCAGACCCCCCCACAAACCAAGGAGATCACTGTGTCAACCGAAGCCAAGTGCCCTTTCGCGGGCGGCGCCCGCACCCAGGCCACGGCCCGCAGCGGCCAGACCAATGCAGACTGGTGGCCCAACCAGCTGAACCTGAAGATCCTGCACCAGCACGCTTCAAAGTCCGACCCGATGGGTGAAGACTTCAGTTATGCCGAGGAATTCAAGACCCTCGATCTTGATGCGGTGGTCAAGGACCTGCATGCGCTGATGACCGACTCCCAGGACTGGTGGCCAGCCGACTGGGGCCACTACGGTGGGTTCTTCGTTCGCATGACGTGGCACGCGGCCGGCACCTACCGCATTGCCGATGGGCGTGGCGGCGCCGGCGCCGGCGCACAGCGCTTCGCCCCCCTGAACAGCTGGCCCGACAACGGCAACCTCGACAAGGCGCGCCGGCTGCTCTGGCCGATCAAGCAGAAGTACGGCCGCAAGCTGTCGTGGGCCGACCTGATCGTTCTGGCCGGGACCGTGGCGATGGACTCGATGGGCTTCAAGACCTTCGGCTTCGCAGGTGGCCGCCCCGACATCTGGGAGCCAGAAGACGACGTCAACTGGGGCCGCGAAAAGCAGTGGCTGGCCGCCAGCGACAAGCCCGACAGCCGCTACTCCGGCGAGCGCGAATTGGCGAACCCACTGGCCGCGGTGCAGATGGGCCTGATCTACGTGAACCCGCAGGGCCCGGACGGCAATCCCGACCCGGTGGCCTCGGGCCGCGATGTGCGCGAGACCTTCGCCCGCATGGCGATGGACGATGAAGAAACCGTCGCGCTGGTGGCCGGTGGCCACACCTTCGGCAAAGCCCACGGCGCCAGCCTCGAAAGTCATGTGGGCGCCGAGCCTGAGGGTGCCCCCCTCGAAGCGCAGGGCTTCGGCTGGGCCAACAGTTTCGGCAGCGGCAAGGGCGCGCACACCATCACCAGTGGCATCGAAGGCGCCTGGAAGCCCAACCCCACCACCTGGGACATGGGCTACTTCGACATGCTGTTCGGCTACGAGTGGGAGCTGAGCAAGAGCCCGGCCGGCGCCCACCAGTGGACACCGAAGAACTGCAAGCCAGAGCACCTGATTCCGGATGCTCACGACCCGTCGAAGAAGAGCCCGCCGATGATGACCACGGCCGACCTGTCGCTGCGCATGGACCCGGCCTACGAGAAGATCTCGCACCGCTTCCACCAGAACCCGCAGGCCTTTGCCGATGCCTTCGCACGCGCCTGGTTCAAGCTGACCCACCGCGACATGGGACCGCGAGCCCGTTACCTCGGCAAACTGGTTCCGAAGGAACTGCTGATATGGCAGGACCCGGTGCCCGACGTCGACCATCCGCTGATCAACGACGCCGATGTGGCCACGCTCAAGTCCAGGCTGCTCGCCTCGGGTCTGAGCATCTCGCAACTGGTCACCACGGCCTGGGCGTCCGCCTCGACATTTCGCGGCAGCGACAAGCGTGGCGGTGCCAATGGCGCGCGCATCCGACTGGCACCGCAGAAGGATTGGGAGGTCAACCAGCCTGCCGAGCTGGCGACCGTGCTGTCCAAGCTCGAAGCGGTGCAGAAGGACTTCAATGCGGCGCAATCAGGCGGCAAGAAGGTATCTCTGGCCGATGTGATCGTGCTGGGCGGCGCCGCCGCGGTCGAGGCCGCTGCGAAGAAGGCGGGCTTCGAGGTGACCGTGCCGTTCTCTCCGGGCCGCACCGACGCGTCGCAGGAGCAAACCGATGCGCATTCATTCGCCCCGCTGGAGCCGCAGGCGGACGGCTTCCGCAACTATGTGCAACCAGGGCTCGAGGCTGCGGCTGCAGAGCTGCTGGTGGACAAGGCCCAACTGCTGAAGCTGAGCGCGCCGGAGATGACTGTGCTGATCGGTGGTCTGCGCGCACTGAATGCCAACGTCGGCCACACCAGCCACGGCATCTTCACCCAGCGCCCCGGGACGCTGACCAACGACTTCTTCGTCAACCTGCTCGACATGCGAACGGCGTGGCAGAAGTCGGCATGCAACCCAGCGGTACTGGAAGGGCGTGATCGGGCCACAGGCCAGATCAGGTGGACGGGCACGGTCGTCGACCTGGTCTTCGGCTCCAACTCGCAGCTTCGCGCGCTGGCTGAGGTCTACGCGATGAGCGACGCGCAACCAAAGTTCATCAACGATTTCGTCGCGGCCTGGGCCAAGGTGATGAACCTCGATCGCTACGACCTCGCTTGAGGTCAGCGCAAGCACGGGGATGAAGGGCGGCAGAAATGCCGCCCTTTTTCTCGCGCGAGCCGCCCAGACGCATGGCCGCAAGCAAAATCACCCTTCCCTTACCGACAGCGCAACCGCGCGAGACCTGAGCCATGAAACAGTACGTATGCCTGGTGTGCGGCTTCATCTACGACGAGGCCCTCGGCCTGCCCGATGACGGCATCCCCGCCGGCACCCTGTGGGCCGATGTGCCTGCCAACTGGGAATGCCCGGACTGCGGCGTCTCGAAAGCCGATTTCGAGATGGTCGCGATCTGATGCCAGTCGATGCGGCGGCGACCACCTTGCCGGTGGTCGTGATCGGCAGCGGTCTCGCAGGTTATGCGGTGGCGCGAGAGTTCCGCAAGCTCGATCCCGACACGCCTTTGCTGCTGCTGAGCCGCGACCACGCAGGCTTCTATTCGAAGCCGATGCTGTCGAACGCGCTGGCCGGACAGAAGACAGCAGCCAGCCTGCTGATGAAGCCGGCAGAGAAGATGGCCAGCGAGTTGAAGGCCGACGTGCGTGCCGGCGTGTCAGTCAGCCGCATCGATACGGCCGCGCGAGTGGTGACCACGGACGGTGGCGTGGCAGTCGCCTATCGCGATCTGGTGCTCGCCCTGGGGGCCGACCCGATCCGCCCGGCGTTGGCCGGCGCTGCGGCGGATGCGGTTTGCGCCGTCAACGACCTCGACGATTACGCGCGCTTTGCCGACGAACTGGAAGGTGCGAAGAGCGTCGCCATCCTAGGCGCCGGCCTGATCGGCTGCGAATTCGCCAACGACCTGCTTCACCGCGGCATCACGCCGACGGTGCTCGATGTGGCCGACCGGCCGCTGTCGAGGCTGCTCCCGGCCGAAGCCAGTGCGTGGCTGCGCGAGCGACTCGAGGCGGCGGGCGTGAGCTTCCGCCTCGGTGTGGCGGCCAGCCGCGTCGATCATGTGGTTGGTGGCAGCCTGCGACTCACGCTGAGCGATGGCGGCGCGCTGCGTGTCGACCGCGTGTTGTCAGCGATCGGGTTGCAGCCGCGCACTGCCCTCGCCGCAGCGGCAGGGATTGCCGTCGCGCGTGGCATCACCACCGACCGGCTGCTGGCGACGTCAGCGACGCATGTGTACGCGGTCGGCGACTGCTCGGAAGTGTTGGGCCTGAATCTGCCCTACGTGATGCCGTTGATGCAGCAATCTCGCGCACTGGCAGCCACGCTGTGTGGCCGGCCGACGCCGGTGGCCTACCCGGCGATGCCAGTGCTGGTGAAGACGCCGGCCTGCCCGACCGTCGTCTGCCCGCCGCCGCCGGGCGCCGCCGGTGAGTGGCACGTGGTCTCGTCGGCGGATGCCTGCGAAGCCCGCTTCGTCCGCGCTGGCGGCAGCTTGCTCGGCTTCGCGCTGCTGGGCACAGCAACGTCGAAGAAGCAGGCATGGGTCACCGAGGTGCCCGCCTGGTTTGCGGATTGAGGTGGTTCGAAGCGCGCCCTCAGATCGCCAGCGGATCGACGTCGATTGCCCAGCGCAGGATGCGCTGATCCGCGACGCGCTCACGCCGCATCTCGTGCAGCGCGGGCAGCCAATTGGCCAGGAAACGCTGTAGCGCCTGCCGGGACGGAGACTCGATCAGCATCTGCATCCGCTCGACATTGGCCACCCGCGCAATCGGCGTCGGCACCGGTGGGTACAGCGTCACGTCGGCCGCCTCCGCCGTGACTTCGGCGGCCTCGGACGCGGCTTGCAGAAAGCCGCGCGCCGCATCGGCGGTGCGGGCCTCGGCGCGCAGCAGCGCCAGGTGTGAATGCGGTGGCAGCCCAGCCATGCGGCGCTCAGCCAACTGCGATTCGGCAAACGCGTGGAAGTCATGGCGGCGCAGCGCGGCATACAGCGCGTGATGTGGGTGCCAGGTCTGCACCCACATCTCGCTTGCCGCCGCCTGTGCCGCATCGCGCCCGGCGCGGCCTGCAGCCTGCATCAACAACGCAAACAACCGCTCGGAGGCACGGAAGTCGCTGCTGAATAGCGAAGTGTCGGGGTTGACCGCCGCGACCAGCGTGATGCGGCGAAAGTCGTGCCCCTTGGTGATCATCTGGGTGCCGACCAGCACATCGACCTCGCCCGCATGCACCGCAGCCAACTGTGCCTCCAGCGCGCCCTTGCCGCGCGTGCTGTCGGCATCGATGCGGGCAATGCGGGCCGGGTGGCCATCGGGGTGGGTCAGCAACTCGGCGAGCTGTTCTTCAAGGCGTTCGGTGCCGCGGCCGATCGGTGAGATGTCGAGGTTGCCGCAGTCAGGGCAGGCGCGCGGCACGCGCTCGGTGAAGCCGCAGTGGTGGCAACGCAGCGTGCGATCGAGCTTGTGAAACACCCGCCAGGCGCTGCAGTTCGGGCAGCCGCTCTTCCAGCCGCAGTCACCGCAGTGCAGCACCGGTGCGTAGCCACGGCGGTTCAAGAAAACCAGGCTCTGTTCACCGCGCGCTATGCCCTGCTGCAGCGCGGCCACCAGTGGCGGCGAAAGCGCGGCCCCGCCCTTCACCTTGGGCTGCGCATTCATGTCGACCAGCCGGACTACAGGCAACACGCCGCCCCCGATCCGCGCGGGCATCGACAGCCGCAGGTAGCGCCCTTCGTCGGCCCGCTGCCAGCTTTCCAGCGACGGCGTGGCCGAGCCGAGCAGCACCGTCGCCCCCTCGAGCCGGCCTCGGTAGACCGCCAGGTCGCGCGCCGAGTAACGGGCGCCTTCCTGTTGCTTGTACGACGGGTCATGCTCCTCGTCGACGACGATCAGCCCGAGCCGGGGCATTGATGCGAACACCGCCAGCCGTGTGCCCAGCACCAGGTCGGCCAACCCAAGGTGTGCCGCGAGCCAGTTGCGCAAACGCTGCGCCGGCGTCAGGCCGCTGTGCATGGCCACGATGTGCCGGCCGGCAAAGCGCTCCGCAAAGCGGGCTTCGAGCTGCGGCGTCAGGTTGATCTCGGGCACCAGCACCATCGCTTGACGACCTTGCGCCAAAGCCTCGGCCGCCGCGCGGAGGTAGATCTCGGTCTTGCCACTGCCTGTGACGCCATGCAGCAATGCGGTCGGCGCCGCGGCTGAGCCCTGTGCCAAACGGAGCTCGGCCATCACCCGGGTCTGCGCGGCATCGAGCTCCGGAGGGATGACCGCCACCCCGGTGCCTGGCGGCCTCGCCGTCAGCGCCTTGTGCAGGCGCGCAATGCGTTGCCGGACCTGGGTGTCGTCGAGCTTGCGCAGTTCGGGCGGCAGCACCGACAAGGCGACCTCGCCGATGCCGCGCTGGTAGTAGGCAGCGGTGAAGTCCACCAGCCGGCACCAGGCCACACTGAGGGGCGGCAGCGAGGTCAGTGCGTGTCGCAACGGCCTCAGGCTGACAGCCGGATCGACGACAGGCTCGCCTGTCGATGCCTCGCCTGCCCACACCACGCCGGTGACTTCACGGGTGCCGAAGGGCACACGCACCAGTGTTCCGGGTGGCAATGGCGATTCACCAAGGTAGGTCAGCGGCGCCCGCAGAGAGGTATGCGCCGGCGCATCCACCGCCACCTGCAGCGAGATGCTTTCAGGCATCGCTGTCAACCCCTGAGTTAGGCAGGAAAGCTAGAGCTTTTCTCAGACATGACCGGTAAGTTGCTGATTTGGTTGGTCTTTTCAAGCTATCCACCCAATGTGTGGATAACTTTGTGGGTAAGCTTCGTAAAGCGAGCCTAAATCCTTGATTCATCGGGCTTGGCGTTGGATTGCCCACTTTGAGGGCAGGGTTCCGCAGCTAATGAAATCAACAACTTAGCGACGAATAAATAAACATCGCTGCTGCGATGCAGCAGCAGCAGAGTGCCGCACGCTTGCCACGAAAAATGGGGATAAGTCAATGCCTGAGCACTCACTCACCGGAAAATTCAAGCGCCGAAACACTCAGCGCGCGAGGTCATCGGGCGAGTCGGCTCAGACAGGCTGCCGCAAGCGGCGTGAAACCTCGTGCACCGCATCGACCAGGGCGCTGACGCTCTCTGGCGGCGTGTGCTGGCTGATGCCATGGCCGAGGTTAAAGATGTGGCTGTCGACCGTTCCATTGCTGTGAACGGGGCCTGGTGCGCCGAAGCTTTCCAGCGACTTTGTCACTTCGGCACGGATCTGGTCCGGATCCGCGAACAGCACGTTCGGGTCGAGATTGCCTTGCAGCGCAACCCGGCCGCCCACGCGCTCCCGCGCCGACTTCAGATTGACCGTCCAGTCCAGGCCCAGCACATCGGGCTCCAGCGCCGCCATCTGCTCCAGCCACAAGCCACCGCCCTTGGTGAACACGATGTGCGGAATTCGCTGCCCGTCGTGCTCACGCTTGAGTTGCTTGAGCACCCGCTGGGTGTAGGCCAGGCTGAACTCCTGGAATGCGCCGTCGGCGAGCACGCCGCCCCAGCTGTCGAACACCATCACCGCTTGCGCACCCGACTCGATCTGCGTGTTCAGGTACAGCGCCACTGCGTCGGCATTGACCGCCAGGATGCGGTGCATCAGGTCGGGGCGGCGGTACATCATCGACTTGACCAGACGGTAATCGTCAGAGCCAGCCCCCTCGACCATATAGCAGGCCAGTGTCCACGGGCTGCCCGAAAAGCCGATCAGCGGCACGCGGCCATTCAGCGCCTTGCGGATCGATGTGACCGCGTCGAAGACATAGCGCAGCTTGTCCATGTCCGGCACGGCAAGCTGGGCCACCGCCGCCTCGTCACGCACCGCGCGCTCGAACTTCGGACCTTCGCCCATCGCGAAGCTCAGGCCCAGGCCCATGGCATCGGGCACGGTCAGGATGTCACTGAAAAGGATGGCTGCGTCCAGCGCATACCGCTCCAGGGGCTGGAGCGTCACCTCAGTGGCGTAGTCGGTGTTGGTCGCCAGACCCATGAAGCTGCCTGCTTGAGCCCGCGTCGCGCGGTACTCAGGCAAATAGCGGCCGGCTTGGCGCATGAGCCAGACGGGCGTGTGGTCAGTGGGTTGGCGCAGACAGGCGCGCAGGAAGCTGTCGTTTTGGATGGGTGCGTACATCCGTGAATTATCACGCCCATAATTTCAGATTGCCGCCGTTTCCGCCCCGGGAAAACGCCGGATCCACAGGAGCTGACCATGCGTGTTGACACCATCCTCCAGACCATCGGCAACACGCCGCACATCCGCATTCAGCGCTTGTTCGGTGCGGACGCGCAGGTGTACATCAAGAGCGAGCGCAGTAACCCAGGCGGCTCGATCAAGGACCGCATCGCGCTGGCGATGGTCGAGGCCGCCGAAGCCTCGGGCGCACTGGTTCCGGGCTCGACCATCATCGAACCCACTTCGGGCAACACCGGCGTCGGCCTCGCCATGGTCGCGGCAGTGAAGGGTTACAAGCTGGTGCTGGTGATGCCCGAGAGCATGAGCATCGAGCGGCGCCGCCTGATGCTGGCTTATGGCGCCAACTTTGAGCTGACACCGCGCGAGAAGGGCATGAGTGGCGCGATCGCCCGCGCCGCTGAGCTGCTGGCGGCAACGCCCAAAGCCTGGATGCCGCAGCAGTTCGAGAACCCGGCCAACATCGATGTTCATGTACGCACCACCGCTGCCGAGATCGCCCGTGACTTTCCTGAAGGCATCGACGCACTGATCACTGGCGTCGGCACCGGCGGTCACATCACCGGCTGCGCGCAGGTGCTGAAAGCGATGTGGCCGAAGCTGAAGGTTTACGCGGTTGAGCCGGCGGCCAGCCCGGTGATCAGCGGCGGCAAGCCGGGGCCCCACCCGATCCAGGGCATCGGCGCCGGCTTCATCCCGAAGAACCTGCACACCGACCTGCTTGACGGCGTGATCCAGGTCGATGCCGAGGCTGCGCGCGAGATGGCGCGCCGAGCCGCACGCGAGGAAGGCATGCTGGTGGGCGTGTCGTCGGGCGCGACGCTCGCGGCGATCGCACAGAAGTTGCCGGAGTTGGCCGCCGGTGCCACGGTGCTTGGCTTCAACTACGACACCGGCGAGCGCTACCTGTCGATCGAGGGTTTCCTGCCCACCGAATGACGGCCGCGCGGGTGGCGCTGCACGCAGGCCAGGTCGGGCAGATAACGGGCTAAGGGCCCTCGCTGCCGAAAGCCCGCGCCATATCCCAAGACCAGTTCCGCCTCGTCACCCGCAGCGATTCCGACGGCCTCGTGCGCGCCGTGCGGCCTAACAGCCTGAAGCTGATCGTTCGCATCAACGCAGACGGCTGAATTGCCCGCGGTGTCGTCCGACAGTCGTACGGCCAATCGCCTCGGTGTACCTCCCATACGGCAGCGGTAGCATGGGTAAATCCCTTTCCAAGGAGTCCCCATGCTGCGCAGACTTTGGCTCGCCACCCTCGCCCTGACCGTGACGCTCGCGTTGAGTGGCTGCGGCTACAACCAATTCCAGAAGCTCGACGAAGAGGTCAAGGCCAGTTGGTCTGAGGTGCTGAACCAGTACCAGCGGCGCGCCGATCTGATCCCGAACATCGTCGCCACCGTCAAGGGCGAGGCCAATTTCGAGCAGGAGACGCTGACCCAGGTGATCGAGGCACGCTCGAAAGCAACCAGCATCCAGGCCACGCCGGAGCTGATCAACGACCCGGCAGCCTTCCAGAAATTCCAGGCCGCGCAGGGCGCGCTGACCAGTGCACTCAGCCGCTTGATGGTGGTCGTCGAGCAATACCCGAATCTCAAGGCGAACCAGGGTTTTCAGGATTTGCGGGTGCAACTCGAAGGGACCGAAAACCGGGTGACGGTGGCGCGCAACCGCTACATCAAAACGGTGGCCGACTACAACGTGCTGGCCCGCAGCTTTCCGAACAACCTGACGGCGATGGTGTTCGGCTACCAGGTCAAGCCGACGTTCACAGTACAGAACGAAGCCGAGATCTCGAAGCCTCCCTCGGTGAATTTCGACAAGCCTGCGGCCAAGTAAGTGAAGGCCGTGAGCGCCGGCACCCGCATTGCGCGCGGGCTAGCCCGCGCGCTGTGGTGGATGCTTGGGCTGTGGTGGTTCGTCGTCACCGCGCACGCACAAGATGTGCGGCCCGTGCCGCCGCTCAGCGCCGCCGTGATCGATCAAACCGCCACGCTCGATGACGGTCAGCGTGTGGCGCTGATCGCCAAGCTGGCCGCCATCGAGCAACAGACAGGCAGCCAGATCGTCGTGCTGATCGTGCCAAGCACCCTGCCCGAGGACATCGCCGCCTACAGCCAGCGTGTCGGCGACAGCTGGAAGATCGGCCGCCGCGAGATCGGCGACGGGTTGCTCATCGTCGTGGCAAAGAACGACCGTCGCGTGCGCATCGAGGTAGCCAAGACGCTGGAAGGCGCGGTGCCCGACCTGGCCGCGAAGCGGATCATCGACGCGCAGATCACACCGGCCTTTCGCGCCGGTGACTACGCCGGCGGCTTGAGTGCCGCCGTGGATCAGCTGGCCGCCCGCATCCGCGGTGAGGCCCTCCCGGCGCCGGGTCGACCTGACGCACAGCGAAGCCAGGGCAACGGGCCTTCGCTGGAGTCGCTGGCCATCTTCCTGTTTGTCGTCGTGCCCATCGCGGGGGCGCTGTTCACCCGGATGATGGGACGCAAGCTCGGCTCGCTGGCGACCGGTGGGGTTGCCGGTGGCATCGGCTGGTGGCTGACCACCAGCGCGTTGCTGGCAGGTGTGGCCGGACTGATCGCGGTGGTGCTGGTCGGCGTGTTCGGTGTGGGCTCCACGCGGCGTGGTGGCGGCTCGGGTGGCGTGCCGCCCATCATCTGGGGCCGTGGTGGTGGAGGCGGCTGGGGCGGCGGAGGGAGCGGAGGTGGTTTCAGCTCCGGCGGCGGCGGCGACTTTGGCGGCGGCGGCGCGTCCGGAGGATGGTGATCATGAACACACTGATTCGCATCCTGAAGCACCGCTGGCTGGACGAGACCGACGCCCAGCGGGCTCTGGGCACGGACACCCTGCGTCGCATTGAAGAACGCGTGGCTTCCAGCGAACGCGCCCACACCGGCGAGCTCAGGGTGTGCGTGGAGGCAGGCCTGCCGCTGAGCTATCTGTGGCGCGGCGCCAGTGCACGCGAGCGTGCGATCGCCATGTTCGGCAAGCTGCGCGTCTGGGACACCGAGTACAACAACGGCGTACTGATCTATCTGCTGCTGGCAGAGCGTCGCATCGAGATCGTGGCGGACCGCGGCATCACCCAACGGGTGCCTGAGCACACCTGGCAGGACATCTCGGATGCCATGGGCTCTGCCTTCAAGGGCGGCGACTATGCGCGCGGCCTGCTGGATGCGGTGGATCGGGTTGGCGAGTTGCTGGCACAGCATTTCCCGGCCAGTGGGTCTCAGTTGAACCCCAACGAGCTGCCGAATCGCCCCGACGTGCGCTGAATTCCTGGTCTCACGCGGCCATGAAAAAACCCGCCACAAGGGCGGGTTGCACTCAGCGCGGCATCGCTGCCGTCACTTCTTGCGAAACTTGCGCAACGCCGCGATCTGCGCGGCCATCGCGGCGAACTCGCCCTGGGCTTTCGCGAAGTCGATGTCGCTCTTCGCGTTCTTCATCGCTTCTTCGGCACGCTGCTTGGCTTCGGACGCCTTGGCTTCGTCCAGGTCCTTGCCGCGGATCGCGGTGTCGGCCAGGACAGTCACCGTGCCTGGCTGAACCTCCAGGATGCCGCCAGCAACGAACACGAACTCTTCCGCATCGTTGTCGGCACGCACGATACGCACCGCTCCGGGCTTGATGCGGGTGATCAAGGGAGTGTGTCGGGGATAGATGCCCAGTTCGCCTTCTTCGCCAGGCAAGGCCACGAACTTGGCCTCGCCGGAGAAGATGGACTCCTCGGCGGATACGACGTCTACGTGGAGGGTGGCCATGGTGGTGAATCCTTATTGGATCTTCTTGGCCTTCTCGAAAGCCTCGTCAATCGTGCCGACCATGTAGAACGCCTGTTCAGGCAGGCTGTCGCACTCGCCGGACACGATCATCTTGAAGCCGCGGATGGTTTCCTTCAGTGTCACGTACTTGCCCGGGCTGCCGGTGAACACCTCGGCCACGTGGAAAGGTTGGCTCAGGAAACGCTGGATCTTGCGGGCGCGGGCCACGGCCAGCTTGTCTTCTGGCGCCAGTTCGTCCATGCCCAGGATGGCGATGATGTCGCGCAGTTCCTTGTAGCGCTGCAGCGTGCCCTGTACCGCGCGGGCGGTGTTGTAGTGGTCTTCGCCGACGACGTTCGGGTCGAGCTGACGCGAGGTCGAGTCGAGCGGGTCGACCGCCGGGTAGATACCCAGCGAAGCGATGTCACGCGACAGCACCACGGTGGAATCCAGGTGAGCGAAGGTGGTGGCAGGCGAGGGGTCGGTCAAGTCATCCGCGGGGACGTAGACGGCCTGGATAGACGTGATCGAGCCGACCTTGGTCGAGGTGATCCGCTCCTGCAGGCGACCCATTTCTTCGGCCAGCGTCGGCTGGTAGCCCACCGCGGAGGGCATCCGGCCCAGCAGTGCCGACACTTCGGTACCGGCCAGGGTGTAGCGGTAGATGTTGTCCACGAAGAACAGCACGTCCTTGCCTTCGTCGCGGAAGGATTCGGCGATCGTCAGGCCGGTCAGCGCCACGCGCAGACGGTTGCCCGGGGGCT
>CANHNO010000050.1 GCA_947462065.1 Burkholderiales bacterium
ATGGACGTGTGAGCGATCTCGAGGTGGGTGCATTCGCGATGGCGATGCGCATCAAGGGCGAATCGACCGACGAGTTGCTCGGCTTCCTGCGCGCGGTGCACGAGCGCTGCCTTCCCCTCAGTCCGCAGGACCCTGCGCTCATCCTGCCGTCGTACAACGGCGCCCGCAAGCTGCCGAACCTGACAGCGCTGCTGGCCTTGTTGGTCGCGCAGGACGGCACCGCGGTGCTGGTGCATGGGCCGACCCATGATCCTGGTCGCGTCACAACAGCATCGGTATTCCACGACCTGGGCCTTCCGATGGCCCGCGACGCCCAGGACGTGCTCCACGGCTGGGCTCGGCGGGAGCCAGTGTTCATCTCGACCGAGACGCTGTGCCCGCCGTTGGCTCGCCTGCTGGATGTGCGGTGGGTTGTCGGATTGCGCAACCCGGGTCACACAGTGGCCAAATTACTCGATCCGACTCTCGGTGCAAAGGCCTTGCGGGTCGTCAACCACACGCACCCCGAGTACGGCACCGCACTGAGCGCCTTTCTGCATCGCTCTGGTGCCAGCGCGATGCTGCTGCGCGGGACCGAAGGCGAGCCCGTCGCCGATCCACGCCGTTCGCCGCGGCTTGATGTGTTCCTGCGCGGGGAACTGCGTGCCGATCTGTCGGTCCCCGCGCAAGAGGGCGTGCTAACTGAATTGCCGGTGCTGCCTCGCAGCATCGACGCCGCGACGACCGCGATCTACATCCAGTCGGTGGTCAGCGGCGAAAAGCCGGCGCCCGGGTCACTCACACGTCAGGTGGACAGCCTGCACCGCGCGCTGAAGGCCCTCACCGGGGGGGCGATGCGTGAACTGAGCGCATGAATCGATGCGTCGCGGCGTCAAGACCCCTTCAGCTCGCTGAGCAAGCTGAGTTGTGATTTGTCTGCGGCGTCGGAGTGCGGCCTGCTGATGCGTCTGTTTGTGGTTTCCCGACCTGGGTGCCGGCTGCCATGCTTTTCGTACACCGCCCTTGCCTCCCGCTGCGTGGCGGTCTCTGCCTTGCGTTCGTGGATGAGCACTTTCGCCCGCTGGCTCTCTGATTGCAGATCAATCACTGGCTGGGGGTAGCCTACCGGGCGCAATTGCGTGCCGCCCAGCAACCAGGGCTCGTGCACAGCGGCGCCAGCCACGTCAAGCAACTCGGGCACCCAATGACGGATGAATACGCCGTCCGGATCCTGGTCGCGACTCTGCTTCACCGGGTTGTACATGCGAATGGTGTTGATGCCCGTCACACCACTTTGCATTTGCGCCTGCGGATAGTGGATTCCAGGCTCGTAGTCGAGGAACTGCCGCGCCAGGAACAGCGCTGGTTCACGCCAATGCAGCCACAGCTGATAACTGGCGAAGCTCATCAGCATCGCGCGCATGCGGAAGTTGATCCAGCCAGTCGCGTGCAGACTGCGCATGCAGGCATCCACGAACGGGAAGCCGGTGCGCCCGCTGCACCAGGCGTCGAAGCGCTGCTGCTCGCCAACCGTTAACGCACCTTCGTTGCGCAGCCCATCGAAGGCACGGTTGACATTTCGAAACTCGATCTCCGGCTCGCTCTCCAGCTTCTGAATGAAATGGCAGTGCCAGTGCAACCGGCTCTCGAAGCTGCGCAGCGAGGCCAGCGCGCCCGCGGGCTGCAGATCGGCGGGCGCGGTGAGCAGTTCGGTGCGGCGCCGCCATACTGCATGGATACATTCGCGAACCGATAGCGTGCCCCAAGCCAGGTGCGCGGACAAACGCGAGCAGGCTTCTGCGGCGCTCAATGGACTCGACATCTCCGCGCGATAGCGTTGCCCGCGCCAGGCGAGAAAGCTCTTCAGCAAAGCCTGAGCCTGACTTCGGCCGCCACGCTGGCGCAACGGCTTGTCGGCGTCGCGGCAGTAGATCAGCGGCGCGTCGTTGGGATTCGTATCGGCCCGCACCACAAGGGTCAGCTTTTCGGGCGCCGGCAATGGTGCCGGCGTCATCCGCTGCGTCCACAGCCGCGACCACAGATTGCGGTCGTGCAGACGCCTGACCACTCCGTTGCAAGGCAGTTCATGCCACACCACACCGTGTTCGGCACACCAGCGGGCGACGGCGCGATCGCGATCGAAGCTCCAGCCGTTGCCAGTTTCCTCGTGGCTCCACAACACGAAAGACCCGTGCCGCGCATGGAGTTGAGCCAGCGCCGCCGTCGCGTCCCCGTGGAAGCGCCACAAAGCCCCTCCGTGCTGCCCGAACCACGCATCGAGCTCGCTCAGGCATTCCTGCGCGAAAGCCCGGTGCTGAGTGGCTGCATCGGGCTGTGCCCAAGCCGCAGGCTCGTCTAGCCACATCGGCAGCAGCGGCCCAGACTGCGCCGCACGCACCAGCGGTGTGTGATCGGCCCAGCGCAAATCCTTCTTGAACCACAGCACTTGCAACATCGAGAGCAGTGTATGCAGCCCATCGGGCTGCCGCCCGACGGCGGCTTCAGCGACTCAGCCGCTGCCGAGCCGACTCGTACAGGCACACGGCTGCAGCGGCACCGACGTTGAGCGACTCTTCGCCGCCAGGCTGAGGGATGCGCAGCGCCTGGCTGCATTGCGACTGCACAAGCGCCGACACGCCCTCGCCTTCGTGACCTAGCACCCAGGCACAGGGCCAGGGCAGCGCTCCCTGATCAATGGCCTGTGAGGCGTGCGAGCTGGTCGCCAGCAGCGGAACCGCCAGCACACTTAAGGCGCTTGCCTCGACGCCCTCGATCAGCGACAAGCCAAAATGCGCGCCCATGCCAGCGCGCAGCACTTTCGGCGACCACAGACCGGCCGTGCCCTTCAGTGCCACCACCTGCGTGAAGCCGAAGGCTGAGGCACTGCGCAGCACGGTGCCAACATTGCCGGCATCCTGCAAACGATCGAGCACCACGGTGGGCGCATCGGGCAGCAAGGCGGCCGCGCCAGACCAGGGAATCACAAATCCAATCGGTGCGGGCGATTCCAAGGTGCTGATGCCCGCCATCAACATCTCTGGCAGCACCGATACGCCTGTTGCGCGAAGCGCCAGATCGCGTAGCGGCGACGCCCACGCTGGCTCACTGACGACAGCGTGCAACGGCACCCCGCCGCGCTGCAGAAACGCTTTGCACAGATGATCGCCCTCGATCCACAACTCGCACTGCTTGCGATAGGCCACCGGATCGCGGCCGAGCTTTCGCAATCGGACCAACAGCGGGTTGTCGCGCGAGGTGATGGACTTGATGCTCGGCGTTGTCATGTCGCCGCGCCCAGCACAGCACGAACCGGAGCAAACGACCGGCGATGCACATCGCAGGCACCGTGCTCACGCAGGGCCGCCAGGTGCGCCGAAGTCGGATAGCCCTTGTGACCGTCAAAACCGTACTGAGGATGGCGCTCGTGCAGGGCAAGGCACAGCCGATCGCGATGGACCTTCGCCAGGATCGACGCGGCGGCGATTGCAGGCACCTTGGCATCTCCCTGAACAATCGCCTCGGCAGGCATCGGCAACACCGGCAGCCGGTTTCCATCGACTAGCACCCGATGCGGCCTCAGTCGCAGGCCATCGACTGCGCGGCGCATGGCGAGCAGCGAAGCCTGCAGGATGTTCAGACGGTCGATCTCCTCGACCGTGGCTTCGGCAATGCAGACGCACAGGGCCTTCGCGCGAATCTCGTCGAACAAGCGCTCGCGGGTGCGGGCCGTCAGCTTCTTCGAATCATTCAGGCCGCGGATCGTTTGCAGGTCGTCCAGGATGACCGCTGCGGCGACCACGGGGCCGGCCAGCGGGCCTCGCCCGGCTTCATCGACGCCCGCCATCAGGCCAGGCGCGTCCCAGCGCAGGCCCAGTTGCTCAGCGCGCAAGAATGTTCTCGATCGCATGGGTAGCCGTCAGGGCAGTGTCGCAACGCAGCGTATGGTGCAGAGCCTCGAAGCGCGTGGCCAGCGCCGCACACGCCGCAGGATCGTCCAGCCACGCAAAGGCCGCATTGGCCAGGTGCTCGGGCGTCGCCGCTGATTGCAGGAACTCGGGCACGGCGAAGTCCTGCAGCAGGATGTTCGGCAGCCCGACCCAGGGTTGGTAATTCATGCGTTTCATGATCTGCGCGCTGAGCCAGTGCATCTTGTAGGCGATCACCATCGGGCGCTTGAACAAGGCTGCTTCCAGCGTGGCGGTGCCGCTGGCGATCAGGGTTACATCGCAGGCGGCCAGCGCCAGGTGCGACTGGCCGTCGAGCAGTTCGACACTGACGCCCGGTGCGTGCCGGGATAGCAATGGCTCGATGAGCGCTCTCAATCCGGGCGCCACCGGCAGCACGAAGCGCAGGTCGGGCCGGCGACGCTTCATCAACGCAGCGGCTTCGAGCATGGTCGGAGCGATGTACTGGATCTCCGATCGGCGGCTGCCGGGCAGCAATGCCACGACGGTGTCGCCTGTGTTCAGATTCAGGGTGTGGCGGCTGGCCTGCCGTGGCACCTCTATAGGGATCGCGTCGGCCAGCGGATGGCCAACGTAGGTGGCCGCCACACCATGCTGTGCGTACAGCGCCGGCTCGAAGGGGAAGATGCAAAGCACATGATCCACAGCGCGCTTGATCTTGTCGATGCGTTCACCGCGCCAGGCCCAGATCGATGGGCCGATGAAATGGATCGTGCGGATGCCACTTGCCTTCAGCCTGATCTCGAGGTCGAGGTTGAAGTCGGGCGCATCGACTCCGATGAAGGCATCAGGCGGATCCTCCAGCAGGCGTTTGGCAAGTCGGTTGCGTATGCCCAGCAGCTCGGGGTAATGGCGAATCACCTCCGCATAGCCCCGCACCGCGAGCTTGTCGCTGGGCCACCAGGCCTCGAATCCCTGCGCCGCCATCATCGGCCCGCCGATGCCGCTGGCAGAGAGCGCTGGCCAGCGTTGCTTCAGGCCGCCGAGCAACAGCCCGGCCAGCAAATCGCCAGAGGCCTCGCCAGCCACCATCGCAAGGCGCGGCCCGTGGCTTGGCATGGCTAGCGAACGATGCCGCGCTGAGACGCCGCCAGAAAACCGATCATGGTCGCGACGTCGCCAGTTGCTTCCGGCGCGCTGGCCGCCAGTTCGGCGATCGCTTCGCGAGCCTGGTCCAGTGTGTTGCCTTGGCGGTAAAGCAAGCGGTGCATCTGCTTGACTGCCGCAATGCGCTCCGGTCCGAAGCCGCGACGGCGCAGCCCTTCGGCATTGAAGCCTCGCACAGCGAGTGGGTTGCCATCGACCATCATGAACGGCGGCACGTCTTGCGACACCGCACTGGCGAAACCGATCATCGCGTGCGGCCCGACCTTGACGAACTGATGCACGCCGGTCAGTCCGCCCACGATGACCCAGTCGCCCAGGTGCACGTGGCCGGCCAAAGTCGCGTTGTTGGCCAGGATGGTCTGGCTACCGACCTGGCAATCGTGCGCGATGTGCACATAAGCCATCACCCAGTTGTCGTCGCCGACACGTGTCACACCGCCGTCCTGCGCAGTGCCGATGTTGAATGTGCAGAACTCGCGGATCGTGTTGCGGTCCCCGATGTGCAACTCGGTCGGCTCGTCGCGGTATTTCTTGTCCTGCGGCACCGCGCCAATCGAGCAGAACTGGAAGATGCGGTTGTCACGGCCGATGGTGGTGCAGCCCTCGATCACGCAATGCGCGCCGATCGTCGTGCCTGCCGCAACCCGCACCTGGGAGCGCACGATGCTGTAGGGCCCGACCACGACCGACAGATCCAACTCGGCGCCTGGCTCAATGATCGCGGTGGGATGAATGAGGGACATGCGCGTTGACGTCTTGAGACCCGATCCAATCGTGCCGGACGACTCAGGCAATGTCGCGCACCGTGCACAGGAACTCGGCCTCGACGGCCAGTTCTCCGTCGACTGTGGCACGCGCCTTGAACTTGAAAACACCCGACTTCATGCGGTCCAGCGTGACGTCCAGCAGCAACTGATCGCCTGGCTCCACGGGACGTTTGAAACGCGCCCCATCGATGCCTGCAAAGTAGAACAGGGAGTTCTCGTAGGTCTCCAGGTCGAGCGTCTCGAAGCCGAGGATCGCAGCCGCCTGCGCCAGCGCCTCAATCATCAGCACGCCAGGCATCACCGGCCGCTTTGGAAAGTGGCCGCTGAAATAGTGCTCGTTGACGCTGACATTCTTCAGCGCCTTGATGCTTTCGCCTTTCTTAAGTTCGAGCACGCGATCGACCAGCAGGATCGGATAACGATGCGGAATTCTTCTTAGGATTTCGTTGATGTCCAGCGTCATGACGATTTGGTCTCGTTGCTTTTTTCGAGGGCCCGAATGCGTTCACGCAGTCGATGCAATTGACGCAGCGTGGCTGCATTTTTTTCCCACGACGCATTGTCATCGATGGGAAAGAGGCCGGTATAGAGGCCAGGCTTGCGGATTGAATGGGTGGCCACCGAACGCGCGCCCAGATGAACGTGGTCGGCCAGGGTCACGTGACCTACCACGCCCGCACCTCCGGCCATCGTGCAATGCGCGCCGATGCGGGTGCTGCCCGACACTGCCGCCGTACCAGCCAGTGCGCTGTGGGCGCCGATGTGCACGTTGTGACCGATCTGCACCAGGTTGTCCAGTTTCACCCCGTCTTCGATCACGGTGTCGTCCAACGCACCCCGATCGATGCATGTGTTGGCGCCGATCTCGACATCGTCACCAATGCGCACGCCTCCAAGTTGCTCGATCTTCTCCCAGCGGCCTTGGTGCGGTGCAAAGCCGAATCCATCAGCGCCAATCACGACGCCGCTGTGTACGATGCCACGCGCGCCAATGTGGCATCGTGCGCCAATCACCACCTGAGCCGACAGCCGGGTCTGAGCGCCCACTGAGGCGCCAGCACCGATGAAGCATTGCGCGCCGATCACCGCGCCATCTCCGACCGCCGCACCGTCCTCGATCACGGCGAGCGGGCCCACCGAGACACCCTGCGCAAGCTGCGCACCGGCATGCACGACAGCAGACGGGTGAATCACCGCCCCTGCAGTACCGCGACCTTGTGCTGCCCAGAGCTGCGTCAATCGAGCGAAGCAGAGGTAAGGGTCCTCTGTAATGAGCGCTGCACCTCGGCGTGCGGCAGCGTCACGATGCGTCGGAGACACGATCACGCAACCTGCCATGGAAGTGGCGAGCGCCGGCAGATACCGCGGGTTTGAAAGAAAAGAGATCGCGTCGCCGTCGGCGGCGTCCAATGAGGCAATGCGGCTGACGACGTACGACGGATCGCCAATCAATTCGGCGCCCAGCCGCGTCGCCAGTTCGCCTAATGCAAACCGAGTGACAGACTCACTTTGCGCCCTGTGCATTCAACGCCTTGACCACCTTGTCGGTGATGTCGATCTTCGGACCGGCAAACACTGCTTCCTGCAGGATCAGGTCGTACTTTTCGGTCTCATAGATCTGCTTGATGACCTTGTTCGCACGTTCAACGACGGCTGACAGCTCTTCGTTCTTGCGCTGCGTCAGATCTTCCTGAAACTCGCGGCGTTTGCGCTGAAACTCGCGGTCCTGATCCACCAGATCCCGCTGACGCTTGCCGCGCTCCGATTCGGACAGGGTCGGTGCGTCTTTGTCGAACTTATCGCTGGCCGCTTTCAGTTTGGCGGCGATCTCGCCCATTTCTTTGTCCCGCTTTGAAAACTCGGCTTCCAATTTGGCTTGGGCAGCCTTGGCCGGATTGGCCTCACGCAGAACACGGTCGCTGTTCACATAACCGATCTTGACTTCCTGGCTCTGGACGTGACACGCAGCGAAGACCAGCAAAGAGGCAGCCAACGCATTGAAAGATAACCTGTTCATCAAAACGCAGTCCCGAGTTGAAATTGAAGACGCTGGATTCTATCCGTTGGCTCTTTCTTGATCGGTGAGCCATAGCTCATCTTGATAGGTCCAACCGGGGACACCCAACTGAAGCCAATGCCGATCGACGCGCGCAGACTGTCGATGGACATTCTGTCATCCACCCCCCACACATTGCCGACGTCCAGGTAAGTGAACCAGCGAAGTGTCCGATCATTGCCGGTTCCGGGGAATGGCAGGTACAGCTCGCTGTTGATGTTGAGGCGTCGATTGCCGCCGAGGTACGCACCGAGGTTATCGACCTGCCCCAACGAGCCTTGGTCGAAGCCGCGCACCGTGCCAAGACCTCCGCCGAAGAAGTTCTTGAAAATCGGATAAGGCTTGTTGCCCAGGCCCTCGCCGTAACCCAATTCTGCGTTGATGCCGAGGGTGACACGACGGATTGGCGTGAAGTACTGCTGCAACTGGAGGTCGGCGCGAACATAGCGCTGATCGGCCAGGAAACTGCTGTCAATGTTCACTCGATACAAGCGCCCAGTGGTCGGCACGAGAGCACTGTCACGGCCGTCGCGCGTCCAGCCAATGGAGAATGGAATCGCGGTGCTTTTCTGGCCGAACTGTTCGCGGTAACGGAAGTAGGTGTCTGGCAGGTTGTTGCTGCCACGGATTTCGGTCTGTTCAAGGCCCACGCCGAAAAACACGGTGTCGTACTCGGTGAAGGGCACCCCGAAACGGATCGATGCCCCCGGCGTTATCAGCTTGTAGTTCTCGCCCTGGCTGTTGAGGGGTTGCGCTGTGCGATAGAAGACATCGACCGCGCGTGAAATGCCGTCGTCGGTGAAGTACGGATCAACCGTGCTCACCGAAATGGTCTGCTGCGATTTGCTGGTGTTGAATTCGATGCCCAGGAAGTTTCCAGTGCCGAACACGTTTTCCTGCTTGATCGACGCCGTGAAAGACACCTTCTCTGCACTGGAAAATCCAGCGCCAAGCAGGATGTTGCCGGTCGGCTTCTCCTTGATCGACACGGTCAGATCGACTTGATCGGAAGTACCGGGCACTTCGCTGTTGTCGACGGTGACGTCACTGAAGAATCCAAGCCGGTCGACGCGGTCGCGTGAAAGCTTGATCTTGGGAGCGTCGTACCACGACGACTCGAACTGCCGAAACTCTCGGCGGACCACTTCGTCGCGGGTTTTGGTGTTGCCCGCCACATTGATATGCCGCACATAGACACGCCGCTGGGTGTCTGCCTGCAACACGAGCTCGACACGGCCATTGACGCGGTCGATCTCCGGGCGTGCCTCGACGCGGGCGAATGCATAGCCAAAGGTTCCGAACTTCTCGGTAAACGCCTTGGTTGTCGCCGCGACCTCCTCAGCCCGGTAGATCTGCCCGGGTTTGATGGTGACCAGCGCCTTGAACTCTTCTTCCTTGGACAGGTACTGGCCTTGCAGCTTGACTGCGGTAACGGTGTACAGCTGACCTTCCTTGATGTTGATGGTGATCGAGATGTCCTGCTTATCAGGCGAGATGGCAATCTGCGTCGATTCGACATTGAATTCGAGGTAGCCACGGTTCAGATACCAGGCCTTCAGCGTTTCAATGTCGGCATTGAGCTTCGTACGCGAGTAGCGGTCAGACTTGGTGTAGAACGAAAGCAAGCCAGTCTCATCAAGCTCAAACAGAGCCTTGAGTTCCTTCTCGCTGTAGTCTCGGCTGCCTAGGACCCGAATCTCCCGGATTCGGGCGACAGAACCTTCGACCACGTTGAAGGTCACGTTGACTCGGTTGCGTTCCTGCGGAGTGACCTTGGTGGTGACCTCCACTCCATACAGGCTGCGAGTCAGGTACTGGCGCTTGAGCTCCTGCTCGGCGCGGTCTGCCAGCGCGTTGTCGAACGGCTGGCCTTCGCCGACGCCGAAATCCTTCAACGCCTTGATCAGCGCTTCTTTCTCAAACTCCTTGGTGCCGACAAAATCGATGGCGCTGATGATCGAACGCTCCTCGACCACCACCACCACCACCGATCCAGCGATCTGGATGCGCACATCCTTGAACAACCCGGTGGCAAACAACGCACGCAACGCCGCCACACCCTTTTCGTCTGTGTAGCTGTCACCGATGCGAAACGGCAGGGAGGCGAACACGGTGCCGGCTTCGGTGCGTTGCAGGCCCTCCACACGGATGTCCGTCAGTTGGAAAGGCTCAACCGCCCATGCGTTGGCGCCGAGAAGACCGATCGCGAGAAACAGGGAAAGCAGACAGTTTCGAAACGACGTCAGACAGGAAAGGAATCGCAAGATGGGTCGCATAAGGAGAATTAAGGCAGGCCCACGAGGCGGACCACGTCGTTGAATAGCGCGATGGACATCAGCATCAGCATGATGGCCACACCGCCGCGTTGCAGGCGTTCCAGCCACAACCCGGACACAGGGCGCCCCGTCGCCGCTTCGAAAAGATGGTACATGAGGTGGCCGCCATCGAGCATCGGCAGCGGCAGCAGGTTCAATACGCCAAGACTGATGCTGACTACGGCGAGAAATCCGAGGTAATAGGCCAGTCCCACACGCACGGACTGGCCCGCGTAATCGGCAATGGTCAGCGGACCGGTGAGATTCTTCAGCGAAGCCTCGCCAATCACCATGCGGCCAAACATCTTCAGCGTCAGCGATGCCATGTCTGCGGTGCGGCTCACCGCTTGCGACAAGCCGTCGAAGAAGCCATAGCGCACCAGGACCATTTCCGGCGGCCCGCCGATGAACGCTTCGATGCGCCCGACTCGACGCTCACCGTCGGCCACCAGCACCGGCTCGATATCGAACTGCAAACGCTGCGATCCGCGCTCCACCAACCACTGCTGAGGCTTGATGACGGAAGCGGATCCACTGGATCGGATCAGTTCACGCAGGCTCGACGCGTCGGCGATGGCCATGCCATCGACTGACAGCACCCGATCGCCCGCACGCAGGCCTGCCGCCTCCGCAGGGCCACCGGACTTGATCTGACCCATGACGGGCTCGGCGTAGGCGCCGCCCAACCCGATCCGTCGAATCAGTTGGGCATCGACTTCCCGGCTGCCCAGTCCATCGAGTTCAAGCACAACGCCGCGCTCATGCCGACCATTGGCGTCGGCGACGCGCAGTTGCAATGCCTCGCCGTGCAAGACAGCTTGCGTCAAGTGCCAGACCAGATCAGTCATCGACCGCACCTCGGTCCATTCGCTGCCATCGGTGGAACTGGACTGGACCCAATCACCGGCCCGCAGGCCAGACCGCTCGGCAATGCTGTCGGCCACGGGTGCACCGAGCACCGCCTTCGGCTCGTCCATGCCGATCCAGTGGGCACCAGCGTACAAAATCACCGCGAGCAGCAGGTTGGCAATCGGGCCCGCCGCGACAATGGCCGACCGCTTCCAAAGTGACTGGCGGTTGAACGCATGGGTGAGTTGAGCCGAATCCACCGGAGCCTCGCGCTCGTCGAGCATCCGGACATAGCCGCCCAACGGCAGGATAGAGACGACAAATTCTGTGCTGTCGGGTGTGGCCTGACGCCGCCAGATGACCCGACCGAATCCCACTGAAAAGCGCAGCACCTTGACGCCACATGCCACAGCGACTCGGTAATGACCGTACTCATGCACGACGATCAACACGCCGAGCGTCAACAGGAATGCAAGCACCGTGATCATCGAGCGATGCGCTCCGCACATTGCGACGCGGCACGGCGCACCCGCGCGTCGAGTGCAATCAAACCCTCAACCGAGACGCACTCATCGCGCTGCGGCAGCACGGATTCGAGCGTACTGGCGTTGACGTGGTGGATCTGATCGAACCCGATGCTCCCTGCCAGAAAGGCGGCCACAGCCACCTCGTTGGCTGCGTTCAGCACGGCTGTGCTGCCTTCAGGCGCCCGAAGTGTCTCCCAGGCCAGCGGCAGGCCCGGGTAGCGATGCATGTCTGGCGGCTCAAAGCTCAGTGCCGCCAGCGACGGGAAGTCGAGCAGGTCTGCGCCCGATTCCATGCGCTCGGGGAATGACAGTCCATAGGCGATCGGCACCCGCATGTCGGGAGTACCCAGTTGCGCCAGTACGGAGTTGTCGCGGCACACCACCATCGAATGCACGATGCTCTGCGGGTGGATGACCACCTTGATCTGCTCCGGGGTCAGATCGAACAGCCAGCGCGCTTCGATGACTTCAAGCGCTTTGTTCATCATGGTCGCGGAATCGACCGATATCTTTCGGCCCATCACCCAGTTGGGATGCGCACAGGCTTGATCTGGCGTCACGCTGGCCAATGTGCTCAGTTCACGAGTGCGGAACGGGCCACCGGAAGCCGTCAGGATGATGTGATCAATTCTCGCGGCCCAGCGACTTCGGTCTTCGGGCAGGCACTGAAAGATCGCTGAGTGCTCGCTGTCAATCGGGAGCAACTGCGCCCCACCCTCTCGCACCGCCGCCATGAACAGAGCGCCGCCGACAACCAAGGCCTCCTTGTTCGCCAGCATCAGCCGCTTGCCCGCGCGTGCGGCAGCCAGACACGGCGGCAATCCAGCCGCGCCAACGATCGCCGCCATCACAGCATCAACCTCGGGGTGCGACGCCAACTCGCACAGTGCCTGCTCGCCAACGAGCACCGCGGTGGCGCTGCCTGCATCGCGCAGTTTCGCCTGCAGTGTCTGCGCCGAGGCGACATCCGGCAGCACCGCAAAGCGGGGCGTCCAGACCAGACATTGCGCCAGCAATTCATCGATACGGCGTTGCGCGGTCAGCGCGAAAACCTCGTAGCGGTCGCGGTGACGCGACAGCACATCCAGCGTGCTGGTACCGATCGACCCGGTCGATCCCAAGATGCATACACGCATGCGGGATGGTTCTTGCTTGTTCATATCACGCGGTGGTCAGATGGACGTGAGGGCCAGGGCCAGCGGAAACACCGGCAACAGCGCATCGACTCGATCCAGCACGCCGCCATGGCCCGGCAGCAAACCGCTGCTGTCCTTGGCCCTGGCATTGCGCTTGACCAGCGACTCCACAAGATCGCCAACCACCCCCATGGCCACCAGGAACACGCACACCAGTACAAGGCCGGCCAGACCAAGGTGACGGTACAGATGGGTAAAGAGGCTTGGCGAATCCATCGACCAGGTGCGGTCGACAGCCATCCACAGTCCCGCCAGGAACAGCACGCCCAGCATGCCGCTCCACACACCTTCCCAGCTCTTGCCAGGGCTGATCGCCAAGGCCAGCTTGCGCCGGCCAAATGCCCGACCGCCAAAGTAGGCCGCGATGTCGGACATCCAGACCAGGCTGAACACCGAAAGGATGAAATTGATGCCGACGGTGCGCGCATCTGCCATCGCCAACCAGGCCAGCCACAGGCCAACCAGGCCCAGCGCCCAGCGCAGGCCCTGCGGCAGCAAGCCCCATCCCGCAGGGCCGACCTTCAATGCCCAGGCACCGCCCAGCACCCACACCCCCATCGCCAGCCACCAGGCGGACGACGGGGCGCTGCTCACCCAGCCGGCTCCCAGAGCCAACGCACATGCCCCGCCAAGCAGCACCGCAAAGGCAATCGCGGGCAGCGAGGTGCCGCCGTTGAGCCGCACCCACTCCCAGCCGGCCGCTGCAATGAACAGCACCGTCAGCACCGCAAATGGCAACGGCACGGGGGCGAACAGCGCGGGAAGAAACACACCCAGCAGTACGAGGGCAGTGATGATTCGTTGCTTCAGCATGGTCAGCGCGCGATCGGCAACTCGGCCGCATGCGCATCCTTGATGGCCCCGAATCGCCGGTCGCGGCGCGCGTAGTCTGCCAATGCTGCGTCAAGCTCGGCTTCACCGAACTCGGGCCACAGGCAATCGGAAAAACAAAGCTCGGAGTAGGCAGCCTGCCAGAGCAGAAAGTTGCTGATACGGAGCTCACCACCCGTGCGAATGAACAGATCAGGATCAGGCGCATGGCTCAGCGCCATGAATCGGCTGAGTGTGGCCTCATCCAGATCGTCTGCACTGATGCCGGCGCGGATCGCCCGCTGGCAGGCCTGAACCACGTCCCACCGACCGCCGTAATTGAAGGCGACCGACAGGGTGATGCGGGTGTTGTGCTTGGTGCTGTTTTCGGCATGGTCCCAAGCCTCGCGGACATGTGCAGCGATGTCGGTGCGGTCGCCCACGATGCGCACCCGGACACCGTTCTTGTGCATCACGCCAAGGTACTTCGACACCGCCAGCAGCACCAGCGACATCAGCCCGGAAACTTCGTCATTCGGGCGTTTCCAGTTCTCCGACGAGAACGCGAAAACAGTGAGGTACTCGACGCCTCGATCAGCGCAGGACAGCACTGTGTTCACCAGCGTGTCGACACCCTGCTTGTGCCCAAGAAAACGCGGCTTGAACCGGCTCTTTGCCCAACGGCCATTGCCATCCATCACGATAGCGATGTGACGAGGAACCTCCGTGGCATTCGGCAGAGCGCTCACTGAATATGGCACCTCAAGGGCTGAGCATCGCGCAAAGCGAGGCCAAGGTCATACGGCCATCACTTCCGCTTCTTTCGCCGCCACCAGACGATCGATTTCTGCGATCGTGCGATCGGTCAGCTTCTGCATCTCGTCGAGGGAGCGGCGCTCATCGTCTTCGGAAATCTCCTTGTCCTTCAGCAACCGCTTCGCGTGGTCGTTGGCATCGCGGCGCAAATTGCGCACGGCGATGCGAGCGTCTTCGCCCGCGTTGCGGACGATCTTGGTCAGGTCCCGGCGACGCTCCTCGCTCAGTGCAGGCATCGGCACCCGGATCAGGTCACCCTGCGACGACGGGTTCAGACCCAAGTCGCTTTCGCGAATGGCCTTCTCGATCTTCGCGCCCATGCCCTTTTCCCAAGGCTGGACACTGATCGTGCGGGCATCGAGCAGGCTCACGTTGGCCACCTGGCTGATCGGCACCGGCGAGCCGTAGTAATCAACATGCACCTGGTCAAGGATGCCAGGATGTGCACGCCCGGTCCGGATCTTGTGCAATTCGTTCTTGAAGGCCTCGACCGAGCGGCCCATCTTCTGCTCGGCATTCTTCTTGATCTCGGCAATGCTCATCGCCCTGTCCTGCTGATGTCGCTGCTTGAATAGCTGCTAGCGGTTTCACACATGGACGAGAGTCCCCTCGTCCTCACCCTGCACCACGCGCTTCAAGGCGCCCGGCTTGAAAATGCTGAACACCTTAATCGGAAGTTTCTGGTCGCGGCACAACGCAAACGCGGTCGCATCGAGCACCTGCAGGTTGCG
This sequence comes from Burkholderiales bacterium, assembly GCA_947462065.1. Classification (GTDB taxonomy): domain Bacteria; phylum Pseudomonadota; class Gammaproteobacteria; order Burkholderiales; family Burkholderiaceae_C; genus PBB1. Next base: position 15,119 of record CANHNO010000050.1, read on the forward strand.
CATGATCGCCTCGTCGAAGGTGATATCCGAATAACGGGTGGCGCTGGGATCCTTTTTCGGATCGGCGGTGTAGACGCCATCCACCTTCGTGGCCTTCAGCACGATTTCGGCACCGATCTCGGCTCCACGCAGTGCGGCTGCGGTATCGGTCGTAAAGAAAGGATTGCCGGTACCGGCCGCGAAGATGACTATCTTCCCTTCTTCAAGATACTGCAACGCCTTCGGCCGCACATAAGGCTCGACCACCTGCTCAATGCCGATCGCCGACATCACACGGGCGGTCATGCCCTCCTGGCGCATGGTGTCTGCCAGCGCCAGCGCATTCATCACGGTGGCCAACATACCCATGTAGTCGGCTGTGGCACGGTCCATGCCGACCGAGCCGCCAGCGACACCGCGAAAGATGTTGCCACCGCCGATCACAACCGCCACTTCGCAACCCATCAAGGTCACTTCCTGGACCTCACGCACCATCCGGACAATGGTCGCACGGTTGATGCCGTAGGCATCTTCGCCCATCAGGGCTTCGCCAGACAGCTTGAGCAGGATGCGCTTGTAAGCGGGCATGTAGTGGTTTTCCTGTGCGGCCGAGATAGGCAGAGAGTCTAAACCGGGCCCACCCGCCGACCCAGGCAAATCGGCGGGCCAGGATGGCGTCAGGCGCCCTTCGCCGCAGCGACCTGCGCGGCCACCTCGGCCGCGAAGTCGTCAACCTTCTTTTCGATGCCTTCGCCGACCACGTACAGGGTAAATCCCTTCACAACAGTAGCCTTTTCCTTGAGCATCTGCTCGACGGTCTGCTTGTCGTTCTTCACGAAGGCTTGGTTGAACAGGCTGACTTCCTTCAGGAACTTGGCAACCGACCCTTCGATGCGCTTGGAGACGATCTCGGCCGACTGTGGCGTCTTGCCTTCAGCCTTGGCTTTTTCGGCATCCTCGGCAGCCTTCTGCGTCGCCACCGAACGCTCGGTTTCGATCAACTTGGCAGGCACGTCGCTTGATTGCAGCGCGACTGGCTTCATCGCCGCCACATGCATCGCCACGTCCTTTGCGGCCACGTCGTCGCCCTCGAACTCGACCATCACGCCAATGCGCGTTCCGTGCAGGTAGCTGGCGAGCTTGGCGCCTTCGTAGCGCTTGAAGCGGCGGATCGACATGTTCTCGCCGATCGTGCCGATCAGGCCCTTGCGCACATCCTCGAGCGTCGGTCCGTAGCCGTCC
>CANHNO010000051.1 GCA_947462065.1 Burkholderiales bacterium
CCGCAGAACACGATCGCGTTGCTCTTCACATACTTGGCGACCTTCCAGGCGAACAACAGGTCGCGCCACTGGGCCTCGGTCGGCTGAACCTTCGTGACGACCTTCAGCTCACTCCGGGCGATCTCGCGGTTGTCCGCGCTCTGGATCAGCAGGCCTGAGCCGATTCGCTTGATGTCCTGCAGGTTGCGCCCGCGCGACCAGGCGGTGGCGCCACTGCGGTCGACGCCTGCCAGAGGGATCTGCAGCACCCGCATATTGATTTTGCCGGACAGCACTGTCAGTGCATCCGGCGTGTACGACGGCGCGATCAGCACCTCGACGAACTGGGTGGTGACCCGCTTGGCCGCGTCGGCGTCGACTTCGACATTGAAGGCAATGATGCCGCCGAAGGCCGAGGTCGGGTCGGTCTTGAAAGCCTGCGCGTAGGCCTCGCCGGCGCTGGCGCCCACCGCGACGCCACAGGGGTTGGCGTGCTTGATGATCACGCAGGCGGCCGGCGCATCATCGGGGCCGAATGACTTGACGCACTCCCACGCAGCGTCTGCGTCGGCGATGTTGTTGTACGACAGCTCCTTTCCCTGCAGCTGCGTCGCGGTCACCAGCGAGCCAGGGGCGGGATGGAGGTCGCGGTAGAACGCCGCACTCTGGTGCGGGTTCTCGCCATAGCGCAGGTCCTGCAGCTTGACGAAGCGGCCGTTGCTCTGCGCTGGGTACTCGGCGCGGGAGGGTTCGCCACCGCCGGCCAGCGTCAGTGACGACAAGTGATCGCTGATCGCGGCGTCGTAGTTCGAGATGCGATTGAAGGCCGCTACGGCCAGCGCGAAGCGAGTGGCACGCTGTACCGCGCCGTGTGCCTGCAGTTCGGCCAGCACACCGGCGTACTGCGAGGCATCGGTCAGCACGGCCACGTGCTCCCAGTTCTTCGCCGCACTGCGCACCATGGCCGGGCCGCCGATGTCGATGTTCTCGATGGCGTCTTCCAGGGTGCAACCGGGCTTCGCTACCGTGGCTTCAAACGGGTACAGGTTGACGATCAGCAGATCGATGGTGTCGATGTGGTGCGCTGTCAGCGCTGCGCGGTGCTCGGGCAGGTCGCGGCGCGCGAGAAGGCCACCGTGGATCTTCGGGTGCAGCGTCTTGACCCGGCCGTCAAGCATCTCAGGGAAGCCGGTGTGATCGGCCACCTCGGTGACGGGCAGACCGCCATCGGCCAGCAGTTTCGCGGTGCCGCCGGTAGACAGGAGTTGAATGCCCAGCGCGTGCAAGCCACGAGCAAGCTCGAGGACGCCGGTCTTGTCGGATACGGAAATCAGTGCGTGCATGGCTCAGTCTCGGGTGCGGCGGGGTTTACTTGATCAGCTTGTGTTCGACCAGCTTGCGTCGCAAGGTGTTGCGGTTGATGCCCAGCCATTCGGCGGCTCGACTCTGGTTCTGGTCGGCGTGCTTCATCACCACATCGAGCAGGGGGCGTTCGACCACCTTGAGGATCATCTCGTACATCGCCGCCGGCTCGACGCCGTTCAGGTCGGTGAAATAGCTCTCCAGCCCGTCACGGATGCACTCTTCGATCTTCTTCTTGTTGGTCATGCGCTCACACGGACGAAAGGGTGGTTGGCAGCGGGTGTCGCGACGGGCCACAAGGCGTGACGATCGGCCAGCGCGTCGAACCACTCACTGACCGCACGCACCTGCGTGTCGCAGGTCTCGAGCTGGTTCATCTCGCTGCGAAACGCTTCGCCGCCCGGCAGGGCCTTCACAGCCCAGCCGATGTGCTTGCGCGCAGTGCGCACACCAGCAAACTCGCCGTACAGGCTGTAGTGGTCGTGCAGGTGTTCGAGGAGCCAGCGCTTGGCCTGCTTCACCTCGGGCGCGGGCAGGTGCTCTCCGGTGGCCAGAAAGTGCGCGACCTCGCGGAAGATCCACGGCCGACCCTGCGCCGCGCGGCCGATCATCAGCGCGTCGGCACCGGTGCGCTGCAGCACCTCGCGCGCCTTTTCCGGGCTGTCGATGTCGCCATTGGCCACCACCGGAATGCGGAGCGAGGCCTTCACTGCAGCGACCGTGTCATATTCGGCATCGCCTTTGTAGCCCTGCTCGCGAGTGCGGCCATGCACCGTCACCATCGCGATGCCGGCGGACTCTGCGTCGCGCGCGATCGCCAGCGCATTGCGCTCGGTGTGGCACCAGCCCGTGCGCATCTTCAACGTCACCGGCACGCGGCGGGGTTCGCAGGCAGCGACCACGGCTGCGATGATCCGCAACGCCAAGGGCTCGTCCTGCATCAAGGCCGAACCGGCCCAGGTGTTGCACACCTTCTTCGCCGGACAACCCATGTTGATGTCGATGATCTGGGCCCCGCGGTCGATGTTGTAGGCAGCGGCATCGGCCATCATCTGCGGGTCGGTGCCGGCGATCTGCACCGAGATCGGCGCCACCTCGCCGTCGTGATTCGCGCGACGGCTGGTCTTCAGGCTGTCCCAAAGATCGCGGCGGGAGGTGACCATCTCGCTGACGGCGTAACCGGCGCCCAGACGCTTGCACAGCTGACGGAAGGGACGGTCAGTGACCCCTGCCATCGGCGCGACAAACAGTCCGTTTGTCAACTCGATGTGGCCGATCTTCATGCGTGGGGCGTGGCCGGTCTGCTCAAAAAGGAGGCAGAGTATAGCTGTGCATCCGGGCAGTCAGGCACGGGTTTTCGCGTCTCGATAATCGTGCCGATGGAAATGTGGATCGAGTCGCTGCTGGCCTCGTTGCTGGCCACGCTGGCCCTGCCGAGATTCGGGCTCAGTACCCTTTTTGTCGTTGCGTTTGTCTCGGCCACCTTGTTGCCGATGGGCTCGGAGCCGGCGGTGTTCGGACTGGTCAAGCTGAACCCGGATCTGTTCTGGCCGGCCGTGCTGGTGGCCACGGCGGGGAACACCTTGGGCGGCGCGGTCACCTGGTGGATGGGGCTCGGTGCCGGTCGGGCTTTCCGTGCCGTGGCAGAACGGCGCAGGGCGCATTCAGCGGGTAGCGACGCGGCCGCACCAGCACAGCCCACGTCAACGCCCACGCATCAACGGGCCTCACGCTGGCTGCGGCGCTTCGGTGCGAAAGCCTGCTTGCTGTCGTGGCTACCGGTGGTCGGTGACCCGCTGTGCGCGGTGGCCGGCTGGCTGGAATTGCCATTCTGGCCCTGCCTGCTGTACATGGCGATCGGCAAGTTCGCTCGTTATGTGACGATGACAGTGGCGCTGCTGTGGTTCTTCCCGGGAGCGGTCTGACCGCATCACGGTCACGGCCGCGGCGTGCGGCGTTTCGGCGCCACCGGCGCTGGGACCTTCGTGCTGCGGACTGCCACCTTCTTCCGCGCGGGCGCGCGCGCCTTGGGGGTCAGCGCTGCCACCTCAGCGCGCAACTGCTCGATCTGCTCGGTCAGCGCCTGCACTTCATTCGCATGGGGCACGCCCAGGCTGGCCAGCGCCTTTGCCACGCGTTGCTCGAAGATGGATTCCAGCCGATCCCACTGGCCGGTGGCTTTTGCCGACACATCCTCGACCTTCTGACCGACTTCGGCCATTCGCTCGCTAAGCCGGGCAGACACCGTACCCAGTCGTTCCTCCGCCACCGTCTGCGTCCTGCGCTGAAGCGTCACGCCTTCCTGCACCAGCGCCTCGAACACCCGGCCGCCCTGCTCCTGCGCCTTCGAGAACGCGCCGAGGCCGGCCAGCCAGATCTGCTGAGCCGACTCTTTCACATGGCCGGCCAGGGCGCTGTCGAATAGTCCGGCGGCCGGATCGGGTGGCGAATCGGCGGTGGATGCGTTTTTCTTGACCATGGGTTGCTCCTGTCCTGCTGCCCCGCCACTGTAGTACCCCGGCCGTCAGAGGCGCATCGGTGACAATCTGGTGCATATGTATGCCCTCTATGAAGACGCAGGAAAATTCCACGGCGGACGCGTGATGTCCGAAGCCGACAGCTCGCTGCAGATCGAGCTGGACTCGGGCAAGCGCGTCAAGGTGAAAGCCGCCAACGTGCTGCTGAAATTCGAGAAGCCCCAGCCCGCCGAACTCATCGCCGAGGCGCAGGCCCTGGCCCGCGAGATCGACCTTGATCTGGCCTGGGAGTTCGCCCCCGAGCAGGAATTCGGCTTTGCCGATCTGGCCCGCGACTACTTCGACGCCAAGGCCAGCCTGTCACATCAGACAGCCGCCCTGTTCCGGCTGTTCGAGGCGCCGCATTACTTCCGCCGCCTTGGCAAGGGCAACTTCAAGAAGGCGCCCGAAGAAACCGTCAAGGCCGCGTTGCTCGGCATCGAGCGCAAGAAGCAGTTGCTGGCTCAGATCGACGCCTGGGCCACAGAGCTGGCGGTGGGCCAGTGTCCACCACCGGTGCGCGATCAGCTCTACAAGATCCTGTTCAAGCCCGACAAGAACGGGCCCGAGTACAAGGCTGTGGTTGAAGCGGCGAAGCGCTCGCAGAAGCCACCGCTCGATCTGCTGACGGCCGCCGGCGCGATCGACTCACCGTACCAGTTCCACTGGAAGCGTTTCCTGTTCGAGCACTTCCCTAAAGGCACCGGCTTCCCCGCGCTGGAAGCTCCTGCGATCAAGGAGACGCTGCCGCTGGCAGCGGTTCAGGCTTTCTCCATCGACGATTCGCAGACGACCGAGATAGACGACGCGCTGTCGGTACAGGGCCTGGGCACTGGAACCGTGACCTTCGGTGTGCACATCGCAGCACCCGGCCTCGCGATCGCACCCGACAGCCCGGTCGACAAGGCCGCGCGGGACCGCTTCTCGACCGTCTACATGCCGGGGCACAAGCTGACGATGCTGCCCGACGAGGTGGTGCAGGTCTACACATTGATGGCCGGACGCGAGTGCCCGGCGGTGTCGCTGTACGTGACGATCAACGAGGCCACGCTGGAGATCACCGGCAACGAGACACGCATCGACCGCGTTCCGATCGCCGCCAATCTGCGCCACGACCAGCTCGACGACGTGATCACCGAAGCATCACTGACCGGTGAAACTCCCGCCAACTACGCCTTCGCCGCCGAACTGGCCTTCGCGCACCGCCTGGCCCGGCACCTGAAGGCGGCCCGCGAAGTGGTGCGCGGCAAACCGGAAAACTTCAACCGGCCTGACTACAACTTCCGGCTGGAAGGCAAAGCCAGCGACGAGCCGAATGGTGACGAGCGCGTGCTCATCAGCACCCGCGCCCGTGGTTCGGCGCTGGACCTGATCGTCGCCGAGGCAATGATCCTGGCCAACAGCACCTGGGGTGGCTGGATCGCCGAGCTTGGGGTGCCCGGCATCTACCGCAGCCAGGCCAGCATGGCGCCAGGAGTGAAGGTCCGCATGGGCACCAAGCCGGCGCCGCATGCCGGCATGGGCGTGGCGCAGTACACCTGGGCCACGTCGCCGCTCCGCCGCTATGTCGACCTGGTCAATCAGTGGCAGATCATCGCCTGCGCCAAGCACGGACGAACCGCGGCGCTGGTCGCGCCATTCAGGCACAAGGACACCGCGCTGTTCGCGATCATCTCGGGCTTCGATGCGGCCTACAGCGCCTACAGCGGCTTCCAGTCGGCGATCGAGCGCTACTGGACACTGAAGCACCTCAAGCAAGACGGCATCACAGAGCTCGACGCGGCAGTCATGAAGGACGGACTGGTGCGCGCTGACACGCTGCCGCTGGTGTTCCGCGCGCTTGGCGCCGAGTCATTGCCGCGCAACGCGCGGGTGCGGGTCCGGATCACTGGCAGCGATCTGCTGACCTTGGATCTGCACGCGAACGTGATCGCCCGGATCGACGACCCGGCCATCGCAGCCGATGACGCGCCAGAGGTCGACGACGCGGCAGATGGCAGCGCGGAGAGCGCCGGCCCGCTGACCTTGGCGATCGACATGCAGGACGCCGCGGTCGACGGCGCACCCGTCGCGGTGGCGGAAACTTCCTGAGCCGCTGCGGCCGCGATCCACACGTGCTGGTCAAGCTGTCGGCCCTGCAGATCGCACTGATCGTCTCGGCGACAGTCCACGGGGTACTGCTGTCGGTTCGCTTTGTGGCGCCCGAGAGCTTCAACCGGATCTTCGAGGACACGCCATTGGAGGTGGTACTGGTCAACTCGCGCACTGCGGCGGCACCCGACCAGGCCCAGGCGATTGCGCAGGCCACGCTGGCCGGTGGCGGGGACGCCGATTACGGTCGCGCCACGTCGCCTCTGCTGCCGTCGCCGCAGCCTGAAGTAGGCGATGCGCAGGATGAGTCGCGCAGGCAGATCGAACAACTTCAGGAAACCCAACAGCAGTTGCTGACACAGGTGCGGCGGGAACTGGCGACCCTGCCTGAGCCTTGGGACCATGCCGACGAAGGCTCCCCCGAGGAGCGGGCGCAGGAAGAGCGTCGCCGTCGCCTGGTGCAGTTACTCGCCGAAATCGAGAAGCGCGTCAATGAGACGAACGCTCGACCCAAAAAGCGCTACATCAGCCCGGCCACCAAGGAGGCGGCATATGCCCAGTATTACGACCAACTGCGGCGCAAGATAGAGGAGCGTGGCACGCACAACTTTCCTGAGCAGGGCGGCCAGAAGTTATACGGCGAGCTGACGATGAACGTGACGATCGATGCCGCTGGCAATGTGGTGGAAACGGAGATCGTGCGGGCCTCGAGTTCACGCGTGCTCGACCGGCAGGCGATTGCGATCGTTCAGGCTGCCGCCCCGTTCGGGCCGTTCAACGCAAAGATGCGCGCGCAGGCAGATCAGTTGGTCGTCACCTCACGCTTCCGCTTCACTCGGGAAGAGGGCCTCGAGGCCACCACGCTCGGGCCGGCACGATGAGTCTGCCGACATCCGTCGACCACTACCTGGTGGCGGGCAATCCCGTGGCGCACAGCCAGTCGCCGTTCATCCATGCGATGTTCGCGCAAGCCACCGGGCAGGCGCTGCGCTATGGCCGGCTGCTGTGCCCGATCGAGAGCGACGGCGGTTTTGCCCGACGTGTGCGTGCGTTCGCCGCGTCGACAGGCGGTGCGATTGGCGAGTTCGACACAGCGCCCCCGGAACCTTTCAGCGGACCGGCGCGCGGCTGCAACATCACGGTGCCATTCAAGTTCGAGGCCTTTCAGCTGGGCGCGCGCCACACCGAGCGCTCGGCCTTGGCGCAGGCGGCCAACGTGCTGAGTTTCGAGTCCGCGGCCCGCGGTGGCTGGTTGGCTGACAACACGGACGGCGCCGGCCTGGTGCGCGACATCGAGCACAACGCGGCGACACCGCTGGCCGGACGACGGGTGCTGCTGATCGGTGCTGGTGGCGCCGCAGCAGGTGCGCTCGGACCCCTGATCGCCGCGCGGCCGGCCGCGCTGGTGCTTTGCAACCGCACCGCAGACAAAGCGAAGGCATTGGCCGCAAGACACTTGGATTGGTCCGCTGCGCATGGCGTCGCACTGAGCGTCGAACCGCTGCACAACCCCGGCGTCCGCTTCGATGTCGTCATCAATGCCAGTGCCACCAGCTTGCAGGCCAGTGCGCCGCCGGTGCCGGCTGGCGTGCTGCGCGCAGGCGCATTGGCACTCGACATGATGTACGGCGCCGCGGCCCGCCCTTACCTCGCGTGGGCCGAATCGCATGGCGCGCAAGGGCGTGACGGCCTGGGGATGCTGGTGGAGCAGGCAGCGGAGGCCTTTTTCGTCTGGCGCGGGGTGAGGCCGGATACCGCGCCTGTGCTGGCCGCCCTGCAGCAACGTCTGGCCGATCTGGCGGTTGCTAAAACACCATGAAGCGTAGGGCATCGTCGCTTTGGCGCTTCGTCGCGCTGCTTGCAGTGTGTACGCTGGCACTGCAGATGGCGTTCGCAGCACGCATCGCAGTCATGCGATTCGTCGACCCGCAGTCCACCAGCTTCCAGCGCTCGGAGATCTGGCGCCTGCTGGTCGAAAAGCAAATCATCGAATGGAGTCAGCGGTGGGTCGCTGGCACACTGATTTCGCCGAACCTAAAGCGTGCGGTGATTGCTTCCGAAGACGCTGGCTTCGTGGATCACAGCGGAGTCGAATGGGACGCGCTGGAAAAAGCATGGGAGCGCAACCAGAAGGCCGAGGCGCGGGTCGCGAAGATCAATGAACGAGTCGAGCGGCAGGCCGCCAGACCAAACGCAGCGCCGCCCCCCAGGCCCCTCGTCGAAGCGAAGGTTGTGGGCGGCTCGACCATCACCCAGCAACTCGCAAAGAACCTGTTTCTGGCAGGGGAACGTAATCTGCCGCGCAAGGCGCAGGAGTTCATCATCACCTTCATGCTGGAAGCGATATTGAGCAAGGGCCGCGTCCTGGACATCTATCTGAACAACGTCGAGTGGGGCGAAGGCCTGTTCGGTGCCGAGGCTGCGGCGCGTCACTACTTTCATGTGTCGGCTGCACAGCTGTCGCCGATAGCGGCCGCGCGGCTGGCAGTGATGCTGCCTGCGCCGAAGCGCTTTGAAAAGCGGCCCGATTCGCCTTATGTTGCCTCGCGGGCCGCCACGGTCGCTGCGCGCATGGGCGCTGTCGAACTGCCTTGATCGGAGTTTGCACGACATGGCTTCTGCTCTTACGGCCGAAATCGCCGCCGCCGCCGCGAGGCTGGTGGTCGAGGAAGGCATGGAATACGGGCCGGCCAAGCAGCGCGCGGCACGTGCGCTGGGCAAGCACAGCACGCGGTCGGCGGAAATGCCCGACAACACCGCCGTCGAAGACGAGGTGCGGGACTACCTGGCCCTGTTCTGCGCCGACACTCAGCCGGCCGAACTGGCGGCGCTGCGCGAAGTGGCCGCACACTGGATGGAACGGCTGGGCGAATTCAGACCGCACCTGACGGGCGCCGTCTGGCGCGGGACCGCCACGCGCCTGTCCAACGTGCACCTGCAGCTGTTCTGCGACGACCCGAAGAGCGCCGAGATCACGATGCTGAACCTCGGCATCGATTTCGACATCGGGAGCATCAACGGCCCGCGCGGCCTGCCGGTCGATCTGCTGAGCGTCAGCAGCATGAGCCGCTCGTTGGGCGAGCCGGTGACGGTGTTCTTGACAGTGCTCGACCACGACGACCTGCGCGGCGGGCTCAAGCCCGACGCCAGTGGACAAACCCAGCGCGGCGATCTGATCGCTCTGCGCCGCCTGATGGAAACTTCAACATGAAACGACGTTCGTGGGTACTTGGTGGTGCGGCAATCGCAGCCGGCGCAGCGGGCGCAGGTCTGTCCTGGCAGAAATTGCAGCCGACTGGCGACAGCGGCAGCCGACTCGGACCGGAGTTCTGGTCGCAGCGATTCGAGCGGCCCGAAGGTGGCGAACTGGCGCTGGACAGCCTGCGCAACGCCCCGCTGCTGCTGAACTTCTGGGCGACCTGGTGCCCACCGTGCGTCAAGGAAATGCCACTGCTCGACGGCTTCTACCGGCAGCATCAAGCCGCCGGATGGCGCGTGGTGGGCTTGGCGATCGACAGCCCCACACCGGTGCGCGAGTTCCTGGCAAAGCGTCCGGTCGGGTTTCCGATCGGACTGGCCGGACTGGCAGGTACCGATCTGGGCCGCACACTGGGCAACGCCAACGGCTCGCTGCCATTCACGGTGGTGGTGGGCCGTGAAGGAACGGTGATTGAGCGCAAGCTGGGTGCCCTGGACGCGACTGATCTGGCACGCTGGGCGGCGGCGGGGCGCGTTTGATACCCTGGGCAGATCTTTGCACAGGCTTCCAGAAGCCTTCTTTCGATCGGCACCTTAATTTTGTCCAAATACACGACTACAGCCCTCAACTAGCGTAAAGTTCGTCCGCTACGTTATTGTGACCAGACTGTTACAGAGTCTGCAGACATTCATCCATGCAAATCCTAGTGCTCCACGGCCCCAACCTGAATCTGTTGGGCACCCGTGAACCCGGCGTCTACGGCACGCTGACTTTGGCGCAGATCGATGCAGATCTACTCAAATTAGCGCTGGATGGCGGATCGACACTGCAGTCATTCCAAAGCAACCACGAAGGCGCGCTGATCGACCGGGTGCAGGCTGCCCGCGACGATGGCACGCAGTTCATCCTCATCAATCCGGCTGCGCTGACCCACACCAGTGTGGGGCTGCGCGACGCGCTGGCAGCCGTGGCCATACCGTTCATCGAAGTGCATCTATCGAACATCCACCAGCGCGAAGTCTTTCGCCACCACTCCTACTTTTCGGCCCTGGCCGTCGGCGTGATCTGCGGCCTTGGCGCCGATGGCTACCGGCTGGCACTCACTCACGCCCTGAACCGCAGGACCCGCTGAGCGCTACGCCCATGCCTGGGTCGAAGCGCGCTTCGACCGTATCGGCGCCACCGCCTCCTCGTCCTGCTCGCTCATATCCCCCCGTCACCTGTTGGAGCCCTCCCACATGGACCTGCGCAAACTGAAGACACTGATCGATCTGGTGTCCGAATCGAACATCTCTGAACTCGAAATCACCGAAGCCGATGGCAAGGTGCGCATCGTCAAGGCGGATCCGCACGCTGCTGCGCCGAGCTATGTGATCGCACCACCGCTGGCTCGCCCGGTGGCTGCCGACGTGACACCGCCCCCAGCCCCGATCGCAGCCGAGGTCGTCGCGACCGGACACACCGTCAAGTCACCGATGGTGGGCACGTTCTACCGCTCATCGAGCCCCGGCGGCAAGCCGCTGGTCGACATCGGCTCCGAGGTCAAGGAAGGCGACGCGGTCTGCATCATCGAAGCGATGAAGATCATGAACGAGATCGAGGTCGACCACTCGGGTCGGATCACCCGCATCCTGTGCGAGAACGGCCAGGCGGTGGAATACGGTCAACCTCTGTTCATCGTCGAGTGATGCAGGTCGTTTGATGTTTAAGAAAATACTGATTGCAAACAGGGGTGAGATCGCCCTGCGGATCCAGCGCGCCTGTCGCGAACTCGGCATCCAATCGGTCGTCGTCTACTCCGAGGCCGACCGCGACGCGAAGTACGTGAAGCTCGCCGACGAGGCAGTCTGCATCGGGCCGGCCGCGTCCAGCCTGAGCTACCTGAACATGCCGGCGATCATCTCGACCGCCGAGGTCACCGACGCCGAGGCGATTCACCCCGGGTATGGTTTCCTGTCCGAGAACGCTGACTTCGCCGAGCGCGTCGAGCGTAGCGGATTCACCTTCATCGGCCCCACGCCCGAGTGCATCCGCATGATGGGGGACAAGGTGTCGGCCAAACAGGCGATGATCAAGTCGGGCGTGCCGTGCGTACCCGGCGGAGAAGGCGCGCTGGGTGAGGACCCACGCGAGATCGTGCGCACCGCGCGGGCGATTGGCTACCCGGTGATCATCAAGGCCGCAGGCGGAGGCGGCGGGCGCGGCATGCGGGTGGTGCACACCGAGGCAGCACTGCTCCACGCGGTGCAGACCACGCGCAGCGAAGCGGGTGCCGCTTTCGGCAACCCGGCGGTGTACATGGAGAAGTTCCTCGAGAACCCGCGTCATATCGAGATCCAGGTGATGGCCGACCAGCATCGCAACGCGGTGTGGCTGGGCGATCGCGACTGTTCAATGCAGCGCCGCCACCAGAAGATCATCGAGGAAGCGCCGGCACCGGGCATTCCGCGCCGGATCATTGAGCGCATTGGCGAACGCTGTGCCGCGGCCTGCAAGAAGATCGGTTACCGCGGCGCCGGCACCTTCGAGTTTTTGTACGAGAACGGCGAATTCTTCTTCATCGAGATGAACACCCGCGTGCAGGTCGAGCATCCGGTGACCGAGCTGGTGACCGGCATCGACATCGTGCAGATGCAAATCCGCGTCGCAGCCATGGAAAAACTGCCGTTTACGCAGCGTCAGATCGAGTGCCGCGGCCATTCGATTGAATGCCGAATCAACGCCGAAGACCCCTACAAATTTACCCCGTCGCCCGGCCGAATCACAACCTGGCACCCGCCGGGTGGGCCAGGAGTTCGGGTCGATTCGCACGCGTACACCAACTACTACGTGCCGCCAAACTACGACTCGATGATCGGCAAGATCATCGTCCATGGCGACACCCGCGATCAGGCGCTGGCGCGCATGCGCATCGCGCTGTCGGAGACGGTGATCGAAGGCATCTCGACCAACATCCCTTTGCACCGCGAACTGATGGCCGATGCGAAGTTCATCGAGGGCGGCACCAACATCCACTACCTCGAAGGGTGGATGAGCGATCGCAAGCAGCGCTGACCTTGGCGAACTGACATGGTCGAGCTGCTGCTGCTGTGCCCGCAGGACGAGGCCGAAGCGGTCTCCGATGCGCTGATGGACGAGCTGGGCGCGCTGTCGGTGTCAGTGGAAGACGCCGACGCGAACACCGACGCCGAGCGCGCGCTGTTCGGTGAGCCGGGCATGCCGGCACCGCGTGGCGGCTGGGACCGCTCCATCGTCAAGGCACTGTTCGATTCGGAGGCGGCGGCACAGGAGGCCAGCGACACGCTGCTGGCGCAGGATTGGGCAGCGGCGGTGCAACTGCAGTGCATCACCGAGCTGATCGAACAGGACTGGGTTCGACTCACGCAGTCGCAGTTCACGCCGGTACCTGTCACACCGACGTTCTGGGTCGTGCCCAGTTGGCACGAGGCACCGGCCGAAGCACAGAAGGTCATCCGGCTCGACCCCGGCATGGCATTTGGCACCGGAACCCACCCGACAACGCGGATGTGTTTGCGCTGGATCGCGAACCATGCGGCTGAACGCGCGGTGCACTGGTCCCGCGTGCTCGACTATGGCTGCGGTTCGGGCATTCTGGCGATCGGCGCTGCGCTTCATGGCGCGTTCAACGTCGATGCGGTTGACATTGACCCGGCAGCCGTTCAGGCCACCATAGAGAACGCGACAGCCAATGGCGTGCACCTGCGGGCAGGCCTGCCCGATCTCGCTGACGGCATCTATCCACTGGTACTGGCCAACATCCTGGCCACGCCCCTGAAGTTGCTGGCGCCTTTGCTCTGCGGCCATGTGCAGGGCGGTGGCCATCTCGTCTTGGCCGGCATCCTTGATCGGCAAGCCGACGAGTTGATTGAGGCTTATCTCCCGTGGCTGACGCTTGAGGTCAGCGATGCGGAAGACGGCTGGATCCTGATGACCGCCAACCGGCCGGCTTGAGGCATTTTTCAGCAGCACGCGTGGCATCATTCCAAGATGAATCTGGCCACCCGTTGCACTGCTTGCGGCACCATGTTCCGGGTGGTCCAGGACCAATTGAAGGTGTCCGAAGGTTGGGTGCGCTGCGGGCGCTGCCAGACGGTGTTCAATGCGCAGGAGCGCCTTTTCGATCTCGACAACGAGGCTCCACCGCATTGGCAGCCACCGCAAGAGCTGGCCGATCCTGACCCCGCTGCAGAGCCAGACAACAACGACCTGGCGGACACTGCATCGCTCACTCACGATGGCGCCGAGGATGCGCAAGCCTCTGCGATTCAAGACGCTAAGCCTCAGGGGTGGACACATAGCGAACCGATAGCCCCTTCATCGGAGATGGCTGCGACCGAGGAGCCCGCAGTTCCTGAGTCCGATGTGCGCGCAGGGACCCATGCCGACGCGGAGTACTCGCTGGATGACAGCGCGCCGAGCCCTGCACAGGCGCTTGAACCCGCCCTCGCAGCGCTCAGCGAAGGTGATGCCAGAGCGTCTTCCGTGGACACGGAGGCACTTGCCGAAGTCACGCCCGCTTTCCTGCAGCAAGCCCAGCGCAGCGAACGGTGGCAGCAACCACCTGTACGCCGAATGCTGTGGTGCCTTGTCGCTTTGTCAGCGCTGCTGCTCGGCGCGCAAGTGATTCATCATTTCCGGCAGGTGATTGCGGCGCAGCATCCCGGCGCACTGCCTTGGCTACAGGGTTTTTGCGAAATCACTCGCTGCCGCATCGACACACTGCGGCGGATTACAGATGTGAGCATCGAAAGCACCGCCCTGACCCAGAGCCAAGTCCCCGCGCCAATACCGGACGATGCCGCATCTTCGCCTGCTCCCGAAGCACCCGCCATGCGCTTGGCCATCACGCTGCGTAACCGTGGTGAGTGGGCCATTGCGATGCCGTCGATCGACCTGAGTCTGACCGGCTCCGATGGCGAGTTGGTCGCGCGGCGGTCACTGTCGCCCGCTGACTTCGGCGTCAGCGATGCACGGTTGGCACCTGGACTCGATACCCCGTTGTCGCTTCGGTTTCAGGTCAACGGCGGTCGAGTCACCGGCTATACCGTCGAAGTTTTCTACCCCTGATCGCGCTGGCCTGCGCGCCGGTCCGCCTTGTCACCATCCCCTGGAGCACCCATGCCTGCCTTGATCTGCGGCTCTCTCGCCTTCGACACCATCACCACCTTTCCTGGCCGCTTCGCCGAGCAGATCCTGCCCGAACAGGTCCACATCCTGAACGTGTCCTTCCTCGTGCCGACCCTGCGGCGAGAGTTCGGCGGTTGCGCCGGCAACATTGCCTACACCCTGAGCCGACTCGGCGGTGAACCGCTGGTCCTGGCGGCACTTGGCAGCGACGGCGGCGAGTACCTGCAGCGCTTGCAGTCCTGGGGCGTCAGCACCGAGCACATCACCAGCATCGGGGACAGCTTCACGGCGCAGGCCATCATCATCACTGACAGCAGCAACAACCAGATCACAGCTTTCCATCCGGGCGCAATGCAGTCAGCACAGCAAGCGCCCGTGCCAAGACGCAGCGACATTCGCATCGCCATCATCGCGCCCGACGGACGCGATGCGATGCTTGAGCACGCCACGCAGCTGTCAGCAGCGGGCATCCCTTTCGTCTTTGATCCCGGCCAAGGCTTGCCGATGTTTGATGGCGTTGAGCTCAAGCGCTTCGTGTCCCAGGCACGCTGGGTCGCAGTCAATGACTACGAGGCGCGCATGCTGTGCGACCGCACGGGTGAGAGCCTCGAATCGCTGTCAAGCTCACACCTCGCAGGTGTCGTCGTCACGCTGGGCGCTGACGGCTGCGATGTCTGGGAGCAGGGCCAGCGCACGCACGTGGCCGGCGTGGCCGCCACCGAGGTGGTCGATCCGACCGGCTGTGGCGACGCCTTCCGCGGTGCGCTGCTTTTCGGGTTGGAACGCGGCTGGTCTCTGCGCCGCTGTGTCGAGCTGGGCAATCGCATCGGCGCCCTGAAGATAGCCTGCCGGGGAGGACAGAACCACGTCATCGATCGGGTATCGCTCGGGCTTTGAGCGATTGAGCATGCCGTTCAGGCCATAAAAAACCCGGCCGAAGCCGGGTTGATTTGACGGTGAAAGCCCGCATGGTGCGGACCTTCGCATCAAGGCTTGGTGCCTGTCGGAAACGGCCACGCAGCCTGAGGGCTGAGTGAAGTCTTCGCAGCGGGTGCGGCCGGTTTGGCCGCCGCAGGGGCTGGGGTAGCGGGCGCCTTCTTCGCAGCAGCCTTCTTCGCAGGCGCCTTTGGAGCAGCCTTCTTTGCAGGTGCCGCGGCCTTCTTCGCGACCTTCTTCGGAGCTGCCGTCTTCGCAGGCGCTGCCTTCTTCGCAGGTGCTGCCTTCTTCGCAGGTGCTGCCTTCTTCGCAGGTGCTGCCTTCTTCGCAGGCGCTGCCTTCTTCGCAGGTGCTGCCTTCTTCGCAGGTGCTGCCTTCTTCGCAGGTGCTGCCTTCTTCGCAG
>CANHNO010000052.1 GCA_947462065.1 Burkholderiales bacterium
GCGGCAGCGGCCAGGAGGCCCGGCTGCGGCAGTTCGTCGTCGTCAATGAATACGAGCACGTCGCTGCCCAGTGCCTCGGCGATCGCTCGGTTTCGGGCAGCAACGATGCCTTGCACGGGTTCGGTCACCCAGCGCAGCGGCACCCCGGGCAGGGCCGCGAGGTCGGCGAGGACCTCGGCCGTGTCGTCGCTGCTGTTGTTGTTGACCGCCAGGATCTCGAATGGAACCGGGCACGTCTGGGTGCGCATCGCCGCCACCAGGCGGGGCAAGCCTGCCGCCCGGTTGTAGGTGCAGAACGCGAAGGTCAGGCTAGCCATCTAATGCCGTGGCAAAGCCGTTCAGCGGTCTTCATGTCCGATCCGCGCGATCGCGGCGCTCAATCAGCCGCCTGTGCCACGCTTGCGGCAGCCAGGAAGGAAGCATGTAGAGCCAGTCCTTGGCACTGCCGTAACCATTTGCCATGACCCGACGGAAAACAAGTCGCGCGACGGCTAGGTCACGCTGCCAGTAGGCGCTGTAGCCGCGCTGCAGCAGTTCGCCAAAGGTCAATTCGCGAACCCGTGTGGTGCCCAGCTTGCGGGCGACGCTGGGGTGCGCGGCAAGGAATTTTTGCTGGGCCCGCAAGTGATTCAGCGCGATGCGGGCCTTGTTGCCGGTGATTTGGATGCCCCCGTGATGATGGTAATGGGCCAGCACCCGCGGCACACGCACGACACGATGGGCCGTGGCGAGCCGCAGCCACAAGTCGTAATCCATGCACGAACTCAGTGATTCGTCGAAACCTTTTGCCTGGTGGACGAGATCAGCTCGCACCAGCGCCGCGTGGATGGGCCACGGGCAGGCTCGCAGCATCGAACCGGTCTTGTCGCCCGCCTCGTAGTCGGGCGGCACATAAGGGGCGTCCCGGCCTCCACCGAGACCAATGTTCTGCCAGCCGCAGTAGGCGATGCTCGCCTCGGGAACCTGCAGTAGGCTTTCCATCAGTGCGGCAAGGAACTCCGGGTGCCAGGTGTCGTCGCTGTCAAGGAAGGCGATGTAGTCGCCCCGGGCGCTGCCGAGCCCTCGATTGCGTGCCGCTGCCGCTCCGGCGTTGGCCTGCCGTATCGGCCGCACGCGCACGTCTTGCTGGGCCAACTGCTCCAGCCGATTCCAGGTGTCATCGTTCGATCCATCGTCGACGACGATCAGCTCCCAGTCGAGTCGGGTCTGAGCCAGGACGCTGCCCACGCTGCGATCCAGATGCTCCGACGCGTTGAAGCAGGGCATGATGATCGATACGCAGGGGTTCATGGTGGGCCAGCGGCGTTCTCGGGGGAAGGGCTTCAGGCTGAGTGCGTGGCAAGCGGGATGCGCAGAAGGCTGCGCCACCGTGCCTGTTCTGCCTGCAGTGCCGGCAGCGGAACGAAGAGGAACAGCAAAGCATAGACGAGCCCACCCAGCCCGCCGAGCACCGCGACGTGCAGTAAGTCATGGGTCAGTACGCTCTGCGGCATTACATGCGAGGCAGCAGCCAGTGCGACGGCCAGCGCTGCATTCAGGCCGATGACTGGTATGAGCGCGCTCAAACTGTCGCGCCAGTTGGCGCGCAGCGTTTGCAACGCGATGCGAAACATCAGGACTGAACTGACGGCACTGACCGCCACGATGGCCCAGGCGACCCCGACGATGCCATGCGGTAGCGCCAGCCACACAGCACCAGCCGTCACCACAAGCGCTGCGGCCTGGATGCGAATTTCGGTATCGAGGCGATTGTGCGAAGCTGCCACAGCGCCAGACATGTTTCCCAGTAGCCAGAGCGGCCACGCGAAGCTCAGCACGAACAGCGGGCCGGCTGCAGTAGTCCATTGCGGACCGTAAACGCCGCGCACCAGAGGCTCGGCCAGCCAGAACAGCCCGACATAGAAAGGCGTTGCATACAGTGCGACGAGCGCCAGACTGCGGTTGAAGAGATAACGGCACTTGTCGAGGTTGTCCTGCTCCGCCGACAACGCCCGGAAGAGCACCTGGTAGACCGAGCCCGAAACGAAGAGGAAGGGCATGCGAGCCAGACTGTCACCTTTGTTGTACAGCCCCACGCTCTGGGGGCCCAGCGTCTGCGACAGGATGAAGGTGCTCATGCGTGTGCGCAGGTAATCGACAAGGTCGTTGCCGGCAACGAGTGCGCCATAGCGGGCAAGCTCTCTGGCGCGCGAAAACTGGAAAGAAAGCCCCGGGCGCCAGCCAGTCAGATAAATCAGGATGGCGCTCTGTACAACCGAGCCCACGATGCCGCCCCAAACCAGGCTCCACACACCATATCCCAGCCAGGCCATCGAGATGCTCGTGGCGCTGGAAACAAGCAAGCTGGCAATGCTGACCCCCGTTTGGGCCTTGAAGCGCATTGCGCGGTACAGCGAACTGGCCGGCATATTGATGAGCGGGCGAAAGATGAAACTCAGCGCAGAAAGGCGCAGGAGGTCGGCGTAGAGGGGTTCGTCATACCAGCGCGCGAACCACGGCGCAGCGATGAAGAAGCACGCGTAGATAGCGCAGCCGATCAGCAACTGCAACGTGAAAACCACGTCGAAGTCCGCACGCGATGCCTCTTTGGCACGCACGAGCGCCTGTCCCATGCCGCCGCCCGCGACAAAGCCCACCAGGCCGGTGAAGACCTGGATCGTGAGAAGCATCCCGAAGACTTCCGGGGCAAGAAGACGCGCGAGGACGATCCCAAACGCGAAATTGAGCACCTGGTCGCTCATGCGGCCGGCAAAGGCCCATGCCACGCCGCGCCTGAGCGAGATGGCCTTCATCCCGGGCCCTGCTGGGTAAGGATTGACGACGTCATGCTGTTGGAATCCCTAGACGGCGAGAAGCTTGTCGCCAGTAGTAGGCAGCTGCGTGTCGCAGTCCGCCTTGATTGCTGCCGAGACGCACCTTGAGCAGCAGCACGCGTGGAGTATCGAACCCGAAGACATCGATGCGACGGATGCGGAACGGATTCACGTCGCGCCGATTGAACCCCGGCTGCACGGAAAACGCGGCCCGGTACCCAGCTTTGCGTGCTGCCGCTTCGACGCGATCGTCGACGTGCCCGTAGGGATATGCCAGACAGTAGGGCTGATTGCCGAGCAAATCGGTCAGCGCAGCGCGCGACCGGACCAGTTCTGTACGCAGCGACTCGTCATCGAGCTGTGTCAGGCTGGCGTGTGTGCACGTGTGGGAGTGGAAGCTCCAGCCGCCCACTTGAAGTGTCCTGATGTCATCCGCACTGAGAAGGCGATGGCGGACTCCCGTTGGGTCGGTTGCCGAGTGCCACTCATCGGTGCCGCCTATCTCGTCGGCGACAAGGAACACGGTCGCCGGCCACCCCAGCGCATTGAGCACGGGAAACGCATGTTCCAGGACGCCCCTGAAACCGTCGTCGAAAGTGATGACGATGTCTTTGTCATTGAGAGGGGGGCCCCCGTCCATCCAGTCGAGTAAGCGCTCGATCGAAACGCCGCGGTGACCATGTCGAGCAAGAACTTTCATCTGTTCTGCAAACCGCGTCGGCATTACGCAGTACCGCTGATCAGTCTGTGACTCGGGTTTGCCGACGCGGTGATACATGAGCACCGGTACACGTAGGAACGTATGCGACGCGGGAGTCACGTTACAGGCCGTTTCCGCTGCGCCACTCGAGGAAGGCCACGACGTTGTTGAGTCGCACGGCGTGGTTCGCATGCCTTCCCATGTGCTCGTCGAACATCTTCAATAGAGCGGCAGGTTGGAACCAATCCTCAACGAGTCTGCTATCCGCGAGTCGAGATCGAAACCATTCGGGGTCGGTGATGCGCGCGAGATCCTCCAGTTGGACGTAATGCCCCCGCCGTCGCCTGCTGACCCATCCGCCGGCGACGCGTTCTGCCATCCGCTCCAGGTTGCTGCCTAGCCGCTGAACCCTCCAAATGAACGGCGTCTCTGCGAAACGCGATGCCTTGCGCGCCTTTGCTGGCGCACCGATGTCCGCCATGGGTAGCTCAGTGGTCGCTTCTGGCACGGCCGCCAAACTCGGGCTTTGAATCCGAATCATCCGGCGGTATGCATGCTGCCCTCGGCGATGTGCGAGCGGCAACTCAAGAAAGGCGTCAAGCACCTCTGGTTCGAGAAAGCAACTCCAGGCCGGTCCGTAAGCACTCATCGCACGATGCATGTAGCTCACATAGCGGGCTTGCCGATGTTCTAGCTCGATCAGCATTGCTCGCTCTTCGAAGTGCTCCGCGTCGGCATTCGCTAATGCTTCTGCTACGTTCTGGCGCATCGCGCCCACAACGTGGGCCCTCTCGGGCACGAGAACGCTCGTGAGCAGGCTCTCACTAAACCCCATCTTCACGTACTGCTTCTGCCACAGCAGATCGAAGCCCGCAAAGCCCTGCGCGGCACTATCGGCTGGCAAGAGATGCCCACCCGAGAGTACATCGCCCAAGAATCCATGCAGCATGACCCGTGACGGGCAGGCTTCGTGTCGGAGCTGAAGCATTGGCAGCGCCTCAATCGAAATCTCGCCATCCGTCAAGCGCTGACCAAGTGGCAGATCTTCGCGAAAAAACGCCGACGGCAACCTTAGCCGCTTGTGGGGAATGCCGAGGGCTCTTGCCAGAGCGCGACCGTATCGAAGGTCATTGCAGGCACTGGGGCCGAAACTACAAGCTCGCGTTCGTGCGCGAGACAGCGACGGGATAAACGACGCAACGCAGCGGGAATCCAATCCTCCCGATAGCGGAAGCAGAAGCTCCTGATCTCCACAACGCTTGGCGATCACCTCCGACAGCACAGAGCGCAGTCGTTCGGCCCAGTCGTCTACGCTTCCATGCGGCCCGTTGCCAGCACGCGGCCGCCAGTATTTCTTCTTTACCAGTTGCCCATCTTTCCATGTCAACGTCGATGCTGGTGGAACTACTTCAATGCCTTCCACAAGCGACCTTGAACTGATCATGTGGCTGGCAGTCAGGAACTCGGCTACGGCATAGGCGTTTATTGCTTCTGACGCAGGAGCCTGACATCGTATTGGGGCGAGTTCGCTCGCAAAGAGAATAGATTCACCAGCCTTGCGGTAGAAAATCTTCTCCATTCCAAGTCGATCCGAGGCGATGCACAAATCATGGCTTTTTTGGTGCCAAGTGATAACCGCAAAAGATCCGCCAAACTGGGTGAGGCATTCCTCGCCATCGGTTTGCCATCGTTTTGCCACCGCGTCTGCGTCTAGAGTGCGACCGCCCTGACGAACCTCACCAACGATGACGACGAGCAAATCTCCGATATTCGTTGCTGCAGTGTTTGGGCGAATCCACGATGCGACTCTGAGGCTGATGAATCCCACTGAGCCGAGCGCAATGTCCACGCGCGTTGCGGCAGAGACGTTGTTCAACAACGCGTACATCCGATCGACGCAACCGCGACGTTCGGGTTGGAGGCTACAAGAACCTACTATGCCGATTTGCATGAAATCTTCGGGAAGCTGTCGATCAAGAAAATAGTGGATTTGACTTGGCAATAACTGGGTTTCCGTTTGCCCGTGTCGCTCTTCACGTCAACCCAGTTGGACTCGGCTCTAGTAGATCTGATATTTCTAGGCGGCACGCAATCTTTCGAAGATCGAAGTTGATGTCCATCTCCTTGCTCTTGCTTTCCGCTCGCACGTAGTTCTTCGCGGTGATGACTGAGAAATGTTCCTTGCTGATCCAGCGTTCAGGGATGGCCTTGACTTTGCCCTCGCAATATCGGCTCCAGTAATAGACCCCACATCCGTGATCGTCATAGAAACGTTGCCTGCGAGCGCGTTCGGCGGAGTCCGTCGGGCTGTTGGGATGGCTCTGGTAGCCGCGCCACCAGCCGCAGCCCTTCTGGAACTGGTCCAGGCTTGCGCCGCGAGTGGTACATCCCAGGACTTCCCAGAACCGGTGGTACTTCGTTCGGAAGATGTTGCGCATCCCGCCGTACGTTTTGACAGCAGCCATTTCGCCATCGGCCAACCGGTCGAACCATGAACTGGCTGTGGCCATCTTGACGCGCGGCATCAGCATGTCGGCGTGCCAGAACGCGAGTCTGTCGGCCCAGAGAAACTCGAATTCCAGCGGTATGTGCTGGTAAAGAACCTGGAGATTCAGACGCGCGTTGAAGTCGATGGCGACGGCTCCGGGGGCCAGCTTCGATGGAGCGGCTCCACAGTTTGGATCCCATCCGACGACGGGCGTCCACCCTTGCTCAAGGATGAGCTTCTGCTGGAGCAGGCACCAGCGGTCGTTCATGTTCCAGCACAGCCATGGTTTGGCTACCCCGCGAATGTCCGATGCCCAACTCTCAGCAGCTCTGCGGATGTCGTCTTCGGGTCGGTCCCAATACCGCCAGTGGCCGGTCCCGTTTCGACCAGTGGTTTTGCCGACCTCCCAGGCCGTCGGCGTGTTTTTTAGGGGGGCTGTCGTCACAGTGGTCGGCAGGGAATCATGCTGCGTTGACCGCTCTTGCATCGATGTGTTGCATCCACTGCTCCAGCATCATCAATATCCAAACCATCTCGCCGTAGTAGCCAGGGTGTGCGGGCAGGTGGTCTTCGAGTAGCGTGGTGATGAAGTCCCGCCGCACGATCCCGCGGCCGGCCAGGCTGTGCAATGAATCACTCGCCAACTGGCGCAGACCATCGTGTCGATTGGCCCACACCCCAAACGGCAGCCCGAAGCCCTGCTTCTTCTTCGTGATGATCTCGTCCGGCAGGAACCCCCGCAGTGCCTCCTTGAAGAACCAGCGAAGCTTCAAGCCGTGCAGCTTGTAGTCGGTGGGCAGCCGCATCGAGAACTCAAGCAGTGCGCGGTCGAGGAACGGGAAACCCACCGCCACGCCAGCCAGTGCTGCGGTACCGCATACCTTGGGAAGGTCGGCCTCAGCCAGTGTGTAGCGCCAGTCGTAGGCCAGCATCTTGTTCAGCACGCTGGCGCCTTGCCCCTGCTGCCACACGGCGCGTTGCTGCCGCAGCGGATCGGCTTCGTCCACCTGAGCCAGGAAATCCTCTGTGAAAACCTGCTTTGGGCCCATGCGCAGCAGCAGGTTGTACATCTGCATGCGGTCGGGCAGCGGCACCTTGGCCTGCTCGACGTAACTGCGGCCCTTGCTTGCCAGGGGCAGCGTACCGAGCGGCGTGCGCTCGAGCAAGGGTTCGAGCACGCCGCCACGCAGCGCGGCCGGGACGTTGTCGTACCAACCGAAGACACGCTGTTTGGCATAGCGTGAATTGCCGCCGAACAGCTCGTCTCCGCCATCGCCCGCCAGGATCCGTGTGACGCCATCGGCTCGCGCCATCTGCGCGCAGTAGAAGGCCGGAAGCGCAGAAGAGTTGCCGAATGGTTGGTCGTAGTGCGCTGCCACGGACGGAATGCCGCGCACCAGATCGTCGGGTGTGACGTAGTACTCGTGGTGCTCGGTGCCGAATCGCTTGGCCGCGATGCGGGCATATTCCATCTCGTCGTAGCCCTCGGCCTGGAACCCGATCGAGTAGGTGGCCGCCGGTCGCCCCGCTGCTTCGCCGATCATTCCTGCAATGGTGGAACTGTCGGTTCCTCCGCTGAGAAAGCACGCCGCCTTGCCGCCGTCGAGTTGCGTGGAGACGGCGTCCTTCAGCAAGTGGCGGAACTCGCTGGCCAGCTCTTTGAAGTTGGGCCGCGCGACTTCGTCGAACCGGGGCACCCAGTACGGGGCCACAGTGAGTTTTCCGTGCTCGAACCACGCGCAGTGCGCGGCAGGCAGTCGGAATACGTCGCGAAAAATCGTCCTTGGCGCGGGGATGACGTGGAAATACAGATAGTCAAAAATGGCCTGAGGATCGATCGTGGCCTGGGGTGGCAATGCCGCCAGATCGTCCGCTCGGGACGAGAAGTGCAGCCGCCCGTCGATCAGTCGGTAGCAGATGGAGTGCACGGCAAAGCGGTCGACCGCCAGGAATGTCCGGCCTTGATCGTCATGAAGACCCACCGCAAAGTCGCCGTCGGCGCTGGCCGCCGCCGCGCAAGCCCCCCGCGCAAGGGCAGCCCGCCAAGCCGCGGACGGTCCCTGTGACCGCGCCAGATGCTCCAGTTGGGCATCGCTGAATCGCGGCACGCCCGAGGTCAGAGTGGATGCGGCGAAGCGGTTCGGGGAATCAGTCGTGGCTTCGCTCATGTAATGCATCGTGGATGCTGTGAGCGACCAGCGCCATCGCTACCGCTTATCACAGTCAACCTAATGGTACTGAGCAGCACGTGATCTGACCGCGTGGATTCGGCTGCCGGGCGTGAGTGATGTCACTGTTTCCGGTGTTGGTCTGACCTATCGGTCAGTCTGGCGGCGAGTGTGAGCCATCGAGCGCCAGTCGCCGGTTGCCACCGCCATCCCAGGGCGTTGGCAGATGCAGTTGTCCCGGACCGACGAACCGGTTGTTGACCATGCGGACCGGCACCTCGCCCGCCAATCGTTCAGCCCAGACCTGGACGAAGCGCGAATTGGGACCGGCGGCGTTGATGAACGTGTTGTTCTCCAGTACCAGGCTGCCGGTCATGCCGTTTCGTGCTTCGGCGCCCATGCTGAGGAGATCCGGGTTCTGCGTGCGGGCGCTCTGGGCAATGACGTTGCCCACGGCGATGTTGTGACCGCCGTTCGGGAATTCGAGTTCGTAGGATGCTTCGCCCGAAGGGCTGTCGTCGAGCCGGTTGTTGAGCACGCGGTTGTGCAGCGCTCGGGACTTCAGCAGATGGCCTCTCCAGCCGCCGCTGAATCGGCTGCCCTGAATGCTGAAGGCACCAATGGCGCCCACATACAACAGGTGGTGCAACAGCCCTTCGTGCCGTGGCGCGGCGCCGAATTCGCAGTCCACCATGTCCAGCATCATGTCTGCCTCGTTGGCTGTCAGGATGCCCATTTCGTTGTCGAAGAAGCGGCAGCGCCGCACAACGAGTCGGCCACGCTCGAAGCGGATGCCCGCGCCGTTTCCTGCGGGCACGCGGGCACCGCGGAACTCGAGGTTCTCAAGCACCACATCACCCCGCACGACCAGCATCGCCTTGCCTTCGGCGTGCCGGCCATCGGCATGAAGAACCGCGCCCGAACCCAGGCCGCGTATCGTGAGATGTGGGACGTCGACCACCGCCACCTGACCACGATATTCGCCGGGATGAATCTCGACGGTATCGCCGCTGCTGGCCGCGCGGATAGCCTCCTGCAGACAGCAAAAGCGCCCACCAGGCCCCACCCGGTGGATACGCGTCTCACCTCGCGCCCACGACGGCAGCACATGTCCCAGTGCGAGCCCAAGCAACCATTGCCGTCGTCGCTCGCCGAAATGAAGGAGCGCCGAGCTCATTTCCTGGCCGCATGACATCGCTGTTTGCCGAGAGCTCAGAGCTGGCGTCAGCGTGCGGGCGGCTGCGGGATCGCGGCTGAGGAAGAAGTGGTTGCGGCGGAAGCTGTCCAGAGCCGCCTGGCGAGAGCCATGCCCAGGGCGCAGACCCCCAGCATCGCGATGTAGACCCCACTCCAGCGCATGAACAGTTGGCCTTCCGACAAGCGGTCAACGCGGTTGCGGCCCAGCAGGAATTGCTGCGCAGACCACACCGAGTCGTACTTCAAGATGGTCTGCTCCAAGCCCTGTTTCGAAAGCCACCAACTCAGCGGCAAGGCGACCAGCGTGATCACGCCCATGGACACGCCACGGCGAGTGCTCATCCGCCCCGAGGCCCAAGACACATGCAGTGAGAAAAGTGCTGCCAAGGCTGCGAGCCAGATCGATCCATCCCGAGCGATCAGCTCTGTCAGGTTGTCGGTGATTGCGCCATCGATCACCAGCCGCGCGGCCAGCCACCAGAGCAGCATGAGCACGGCGAGCGCGGGCAGCCTGCGCCGCATCAACCAGGTGCGGTCGGTGCAGATCGAAGCCATGGTGAGCGGAGCCAGAAGAAGGCTGTACAGCGCCGTGAAGCGAATGCCACGCTCCATCGCGTCGACCATCGTGGCGGGAAGTCTTGCCATCGCATCGCGCCACGCCTCTCCCCAGTAGTTCTCCATCGTCACGCGGCGATAGAGATCCGTGCTGCCGGTGATGTCATTGAGACTTTCCTGCGTCACCGATATGCGCAGCAGCAGCAAGCTGAGCAGCGCCGCCAGTGGCAGCGCCGTGGGCAGCCACAGCCAAGCCATCGGTTGGTTTCCAGCCCACTTGGCGAGGCACCACGGTCCGGCGCCCAGCCAGAGCAGCGCGACAGAGAACAGGCCGATGTTCAGCACGCTGCGCGCAGCGAAAAGCTCCAACACGTTGTAGGGCACCCCGCTGAATTCCAGCAGCAGCCTCAGGCCGAGCGTCAGAACCACCAGCACCGCCACCACCTGCCACGCCACCGTTCGAAACTTGGGAGCGCGGATCTCCGCGGTCGCGCTGTCGGTTGCGCGGACGAGAGGTTCAACGTCCGTTCGGCTCTCCGTCTCGATCCCGGTCTCGCCATGCAATTCGTCGGGGCGCGTCGCCTGGCTGGTTTTCCTGTGCAGGGCTGCCGCGAAGGGGGCCAACAGCAGTGACGTCAGCAGCATGCTGGTGTCGGCTGGTCCGCTTGCCAGAGCGATGCGAAGGCACTCGAGGAGCCCGACCGATACCGCGACCATCGCGGGCCAATGCCACGAGCGTGCTCCCAGCGGTGTGCGGCCGGTGACGCCGGCCCACAACAGGCCACCTATCGCGAGCGCCTCGAAGGCCGCGGTCGGTACCCCGACCGTCGTTCCGTGCCACAGCAGATGGGAGAACGGGGTCAGCGTGAAGCGCGCCGCGCCCGGCGGCCCTCGGAACTCGGTCACTACCGTCATCGTGAGCGCGGCTGCTGCCAGTGTGAGCACTGCCCAGCGGCTGTGCGCCTTGGCCGCATGGTTGAGCCGCTCGCCAACAGCGGTGCCCAGCACGATTCCCAGCAAGGTCTCAATGCGCAGGTCGCCATAGGGCACCAGCAACTCGGAACCCACCAGCACTGCGAGCGCGGCCAGGACGCAGGCACGGCGCGACCGCAACGGCCGCGCTTCCAGCAGGATCAGCGTTCCGAGTGCCGCGACCAGGGCATGGCGCAGCAGGCGTAACGGTTCGAACGCAGGCCCTGACAGCGCGGGCTTGATGTGGGCGGCGAGCAAGCCGACATCGAGCGTGGGCAGAAATGGAAATGACTCGTAGACGTACCAGAACGCCACCAGCAGCATGGCCAGCGGATGGAACGACCCGCTGACCAGTTGTTTGCGCCGGAGCCAGGGTGCCAAAGTCCGGCTGACCTGCATGCCGATGAGCAGTCCGAACGCATTGTTGATGGCGTCCGTCATCGATGCAACGCGGCTCGGCAAGTAGAGCTGCGCTAACTGCAGCCCGACGCTGAGCAACAGCCAGCTGGCTACGGCCAGTGTCCACCGGGATGCCGACGATGGGCAGGCGAACCACAGCGCGGCTCCGAGTGGCAGGAACAAAGCGATGTTGTCCACGGCATCCGATCGATTGCGAAACGGATTCCAATCGGCGAAAACCGTCTCCACGGGCATCGGATTCGATACGAAGTTGAACGGGAAGAGCGCGCCATAGACGATGAACACAGCGAACGCCAGAGCGACATAGGCTGAGGGTCGCAGAGTTGCCATGGGCTTGGGGCCGGTGGTCATGTGGTGTTGGTTTCCCGGTTGGTGCTGCGAGTCATCCGTGCGGTCTTGTGGGTCTGGATCTGGTTGACCCAGATGAGCTCCTGTCAGGTCGAGGGCATCGCCGCCATGTGGGCCAGCTCACGACCTCGATCACCACTGTGGCAGTTGCCGAGACCGCCGAGAAGTGCGCCAGCCGCCTCCTGCAGCTTTGCAGGGCCTGCTGGCATCGAACTGAGCAATCTGAAGGACGTGATTCAATCGGGTGCTCTGTGTCTCGGCGACGTCGGGAGCCTGCCGTGCGTCGAGGTTTTGGAGTGTGCCATCCGGTCTTCGGTTATTCGCTCCGTTGAGCTCCCCCCATGAATTCAATGACCTCGCGCCGTGATGTTTGATACGGGCCGGGGTGGCCTCGGTCTAGGAAAGTCCCGATCCCTGCTGGTTGCAGTCATGGCGCTCAGCGGCGGCATCGTGCTCGCATCGCATCACCCGGTTGCCCCAGCGGCTGCCGCATCGGTTGTCGTTTTGTTGTTTGGACTGGCCGCCTGGCGGCCGAATCTGTGGCTCTTCGCTGTGCCGGCGTTGTTGCCGCTTTTCAGCTGGGCGCCTTGGACCGGATGGGTCATCTTCGACGAATTCGACCTGCTGCTGTTTGCCGCAGCTGCCGGAAGCCACGCGCGCACGGCATTCACAGGGCGGACCGTGAGCGACGACCTGGCACCCTCGCGGGACGATCGGTTCTTCATGGGATGTGCCGCCGTGTTCTGCATTCTCGGCGCCGTGGCGTTGGCACGCGCCCTGTTGATGGCTGCTCCCGTCCCCTGGAGCCCGTTCCAGAGCTACACCGATCCGCTGAACAGCTGGCGCGTCTTCAAGCCCGTGCTGTATGCCGCGCTGATCTGGCCGCTGTTGCGCATGCAGATCGAGCAAGACGCAGACGCCGCTGTGCGACGCCTCGGCGTGGGCATGCTGGTGGGCCTGACTGTGGTCGCGCTGGCGGTGGTGTGGGAGCGGCTGGCCTACACCGGCCTGTGGGATTTCTCGACCCGCTACCGCACGACCGCGCTGTTCTGGGAGATGCACGTCGGCGGCGCGGCGATCGATGTCTACCTGGCGCTGGCCACACCCTTCGTCGCGTGGGGGTTGTGGACCGCTCGCACGCCCCTGCGCTGGGCCGCAGTGGCGTCCCTGGCGCTCCTCATCGGGTACGCCTGCATGACCACGTTTTCACGCGGTGTTTATGGGGCCGTGGGCGGTTCGCTGGTATTGCTGGCGCTGTTGCTTCGACGCAAGCGTCTGCCGCTCATCCGCTGGCGTGTTCTGGCGGGCTGGGGGCTGGCTCTCGCGCTGGCGCTCGAGGTGGCGGCGGTGCTCGGGCTGGGCTCGTTCATGCGTGAACGCATGGCCGCCAGCGAGCGAGACCTGGGGGGGCGGCTGGAACACTGGCAGGCCGGCTTGGGCTTGCTGCGAGACCCGACCGACTGGGCTTTTGGGATCGGCCTCGGGCGCCTGCCTGCCGCCTATTCGCAGGCGACCCCGGAGCGTTCGTTTCCAGGTGACGTTCGGTTCGTGCCACCCAGTCCCGGGCAATCGTCCGGATCAGTCGTGCTTTCGGGCTCGAGGACACCGCTGAACCATTACGGCCTCATGACCTTGACCCAGCGGGTGGCGCTGCACCCCGTGCGTCCGCACGAGGTCGCGTTCGATGTCCGATCGACGGTGGATGCCGACGTGTCTGTCCGACTGTGCGAGATGCATCTGCTTTACCCGAGGCGTTGTCAGTGGGGGTGGGTGCAGGTGGCTGCGGCCGGAGCGACATGGCGCCATGTCGTCATGCGTCTGCGCGGGCCGCGGCTTGACCCCGGTCTGGCCTGGGCGCCGCGCATGGGCGTGCTCTCGATCGCGGTGGTCAACGAAGGCGGCGTGGCCGAACTGGACAACATGAGCCTGGTCGGACCCGACCGGGTCGAGAGGCTGACCCACCGCGACTTCACGGGGGGGCTGGCCGGCTGGTTCCCCGCAGCGCAGGGCTACTACGTGCCGTGGCACATCGACAACCTGTACCTTGAACTGCTGATCGAACGCGGGGTTCTCGCGTTGCTCGCGTTCGTGCTGTGCATGGGATGGACCTTGCGGCGGCTGTTCGATGCCTCGGGCAGCGGCTCGCCGATCGCACCGTTCCTGATGGCTTCGCTGTGCGGCTGCTGGTGCGTGGGCCTGGTGAGCAGTGTGATGGATGTCCCGCGCGTCGCGTTCCTGATGTTTCTCCTCATGCTGTGTGCGGTGGAGGTCACCAGGCTGCGCCGTTCCGTTGGCAGCCACCCTGGGGGCGACGCGGCACCCGTGTGATCAAGGGTTGGACGCTGGTGCAGCGTTTCCTCGCTCGGCGTGCGACATGTACCAGGGCATGGCCTGCGCCAGTCCTTCATCGACACGGTGCGTCGGCCTGTAGCCGAGCAGATCGGCGGCCTTGCCGATGTCGGCCTGGGAATGCAGTACGTCACCGGGCCGGAAGTCGCCGTGCACCGGCTGCACGTCGCATAACTGCGGAAAGGTCGGGAGGAGGTGCTCACGCAGCAGCGCAAACAACTCGTTCAGAGTGGTGCGGTCGCCGACCGCCACGTTGTAGATCTGGTTGATGGCGTCATCACGTGGCGTGCAGGCGGCCAGCAGGTTGGCCTGCACCGCGTTGGCGATGAAACAGAAATCGCGGCTGGTGTGCCCATCGCCGTTGATCTGCACTGAGTGGCCAGCGATCAGCGCGGTGATCCATTTCGGAATCACTGCTGCATACGCGCCATTCGGGTCTTGCCGGGGGCCGAACACATTGAAGTACCGCAGGCCGATGCTCTGCATCCCGTAAGCACGGGCAAACACGTCGGCATAGAGCTCGTTGACCAGCTTGGTCACTGCATAAGGCGACAGCGGGGCACCGATGCGGTCTTCGACCTTGGGCAGTGCAGGGTGGTCGCCATAGGTCGAACTGCTGGCGGCATAGACAAAGCGCTTTACCTTGGCGTCGCGTGCGGCCACGAGCATGTTCAGAAAGCCATCGATGTTGACCGCGTTGGTGGTCACCGGGTCGGCGATTGAGCGGGGTACGCTGCCGAGTGCAGCTTGGTGGAGCACGACATCGACGCCGGCACAGGCTGCCTGGCAGTCGGTCGATTGGCGGATGTCGCCCTGGATGAACTTGAATCGTGCCCACCGTTGTGTGCCGACCAGCCCCTCGACCTCATCGAGGTTGTGCTGATGCCCGGTGGCAAAGTTGTCCAGGCCGATCACCCGCTGATCAAGCATCAGCAGGGCTTCCAGCAGGTTGGACCCGATGAAGCCGGCCACTCCAGTGACTAACCAGGTCCTCGGCGCTGCCCGCAGCGCGGATTGCAACGCCTGATAGGTGGTCGTCACAGCCTCCACAGTTCGTGGCCTGCCTGCGTCACCGCAGCCGGGTCGTAGACCGATTTCACATCAGCGAACACCCCACCGGGCTTCAGTTTTCCGAGCAGTTTAGACACGCCCATTTGCTTGTACGGCTGATGCGCCACGGCGG
This sequence comes from Burkholderiales bacterium, assembly GCA_947462065.1. Taxonomy (GTDB): domain Bacteria; phylum Pseudomonadota; class Gammaproteobacteria; order Burkholderiales; family Burkholderiaceae_C; genus PBB1. The sequence continues at coordinate 15,194 of CANHNO010000052.1, forward strand.
CGATGATCGCCGACGCCTGCGGCAACGCATCCCATTCGGTCAGGCCGATGCCGTACTCGTGCTGACATTCCTCGTTGTCGGCCAGCGGGTCATGCACATGCACCTTGACGCCGTACGACTGCAACTCGCGGATCACATCGATCACCTTGCTGTTGCGCAGATCGGGGCAGTCTTCCTTGAAGGTCATGCCGAGCACGATGATGTCGGCATCTCTGACCGGTTGGCCGGCAGCGATCATCCGCTTGAC
>CANHNO010000053.1 GCA_947462065.1 Burkholderiales bacterium
GGGATCGTCTATGGCGCCGGCACACCGGCAATGATCGAACTCGATCACAACGCCTTGTTCTTCGCCTTGAAGAAGGAAGCGTTCCACTCGTCCATCCTCGAGATGGAACTGGCCGGCAAGTCAGAGAACGTCTTGCTGCGTGACTACCAGCTCCATCCATTCCGCCCGATCGTGCTGCACATCGACTTCCAGCGCGTCGATGCCACCACCAAGATCACCAAGAAGGTGCCGCTGCACTACATCAACGAGGAAGAGTCACCGGCAGTGAAGGTCGACAAGTGCGTGGTCAACCACGTCGTCACCGAATTGCGTATTCAATGTCTGGCCTCGCAACTACCTGAGTTCCTGACCGTCGACCTGGGTCAACTCGCCAAAGGCCAGTCATTGCACGTCAATGACATCGCGTTGCCTGCCGGCATCAAGGTCATGACGCAGGGCAAGCCGAACCCGGTGCTGGTGTCCGCGTCGGTCCTGTCGGCTGAAGAAGAAGCCGCACCGGTGGTGGTGGCTGCTGCTGCAGCCGCTCCGACCAAGGGCAAGAAGACCGAAAAGCAGAACAAGAAGTAAGGCGTCGCGGGAGCCCCTCGCTCCTGTTCCCCCTTCGGAGCCCCACCACGGTGGGGCTTTTTCTTGGGCGGCCGAAATCGATAATGAAACCATGATCAGACTGATGGTGGGTCTCGGCAATCCCGGGGCGGAGTACGACGGCACGCGGCACAACGCGGGCTTCTGGTTCATCGATGAGTTGGCGCGCCAGCTCAAGGTGACGCTGGTACCCGATCGGTCATACGTCGGATTGGTCGCGCGCGTCAACCTCCCAGGCAGCCAGCTGTGGCTGCTGGAGCCGATGACCTTCATGAACCTGTCGGGCAAGTCGGTGGCGCCGCTGGCGCGCTTCTTCAAGATCGCGCCGGAAGAGATCCTCGTCGCGCACGATGAGCTGGATCTGATGCCCGGGCAGATGAAGATGAAGCTCGGCGGCAGCCACGCGGGACACAACGGTCTGAAAGACATCCAGGCACAACTGGGTTCTCCTGGCTTCTGGCGATTACGTCTGGGCATAGGCCACCCCGGCGTCAAGGCGGAAGTCATCAACCATGTGCTGCGTAAGCCCCCCTTGGCAGAACGCGAAGCGATCGATCAGAGCATCGCGCAGGCCTTGGGTGCCCTCGATCTGCTGATCGCCGGCGACATGGAGCGGGCGATGCTGAAGATTCACGCCAGGCCGCCTCGGCCGAAGAAGCTGCCAGATGCACCCGGAGGAGCCTCGCCATGACGAAACTGCACGCATTGATCGCCGCCTCGATCGGCCTGACGATCGCGGGCCCTGTGGCCGCGACAGAGATCTACCGCTGCGGCCCGAACGGTGCCGTCTATTCACAGACACCCTGCGGAGAGGGTCGTCGCGTGGAGCTCATGGACGGACGCAGCGATGAGCAGCGATTGCAGGCCCAGCAAGTCAATGAGCGCACCGTGGCGCTGGCCTCGTCCCTGGAGCGCGATCGACTCTCCAGCGAGGCGGCCCATCAGCCAGCGCTGGCGGGCAGTTTCAGCGCGCAGACAAAGAAAGCATCAAACACCGCCTCCCGATCCAACGTCAAGGCAAAGGCCAAGAAGCGGCGACACCTCCTGGCCCAAGCGGCGAATCGTGGTTTGCCCAAGTCAGAGGAGGGAGCCGTTACGGCACCACCGCGCAATTGACCCCGTGCCAGGAAAAATCAGTCGGGCGCCGCTGCCCCTGCAGAGGCAGCTTCCGCCTGCAGCTTCTGGTACTTCGCCCACAACGATTCGTTCGACTCGACATGCTTCGGGTCGATCGGAATGCAGGCCACCGGGCACACCTGCACGCACTGGGGCTCGTCGAAGTGGCCCACGCATTCGGTGCACTTGGCCGGGTCAATCTGGTAGATCGCGACGCCCATCGATATCGCCGCGTTCGGGCACTCGGGCTCGCAAACATCGCAATTGATGCATTCGTCGGTGATCAGCAGGGCCATGTCGGGGCGATCAGGTCGTTGTTCAGACTTCCGGGAACTTTAGGCTGACGCGCGAACGCAGTCTATCGAGCACCAACGGTGACACAAACTTCGAGACATCACCGCCCAGCGTCGCGATCTCCCTGACGAATGTGCCGGAAACGAACTGGTACTGGTCGCTCGGTGTCAGGAACACCGTCTCCACATCGGGCATCAGTTGGCGGTTCATGCCGGCCATCTGGAATTCGTACTCGAAGTCGCTCACCGCGCGCAGGCCGCGCACGACCACCTTGCCGCCGATGCCGACGACGAAGTCGCGCAGCAGCCCGCGGAAGGCAACCACCTCCACGTTGGGATGCTTGCGCGCCAGTTCCTGGGCAATTTCGAGGCGCTCCTCGATGGTGAACATCGTGCGCTTGTGGTGTCCAGCCGCCACGGCGAGGATCAGTCGCTCGAACAATCGGCTGGCGCGTCGCATCAGGTCTTCGTGACCCAGCGTCATCGGATCGAAGGTGCCCGGATAGATGGCCGTCAGTTTGGTCACGGAGGTCATTCGGCGCTCCTGGTCACGTGATGTGGGCCGCAGTGTAGTCACCGGTGGTGCGCCGCAACAAGTGGGCGTGGACCCTGCCAGCGCGCAGGTGTCGATACACGGTCAGATTCAGAGGTGCGAGATCCTCTGCGCTGTAGGTATGCGCTGCTTCCAGGTAGATGTAGCCGCCCGGGGCCACCAGCCTGGCAGCGGCGGCCGCTGCCGGTGCCAAGAGATCGCTGCCGAACGGTGGATCGATGAACACCAGATCGAAGGCGTCCGGCGCGCTGCGGCGCATCCATGACAACGCATCAGTGGCCACCACCTGCAGCGTGTCAGCCTTCAGGCGCAGCTTCGACGCTTCAAGGCTGCGGGCTTGCCGAACCTCGCGCTCCAGTAACACCACCGCGGTGGCGCCACGCGATGCCGCCTCGAAGCCCAGCGCGCCACTGCCTGCGAAGGCATCGAGGCAGCGCCAGCCGCTGAGGTCAGCGCCCAGCCAATTGAACAGCGTCTCGCGCACGCGGTCGGGCGTTGGGCGCAGGCCAGGTAGCAGACCGACCGGCAGCTTGCTGCGCTTCCACTCGCCACCGATGATGCGCACCTCGCGCGGCAGCGAGGCGATGTCAGGCGACAGCGCCGACTTCTTGGCGGCAGCCTTCTTGCGGGGAGGCACATCGGCGAACGCGCGGCTACCGAAGCGAGGACCCTCTTTCGACTTGGCGCCCGCCATCACAACCGCACCGGGATACCGTCGCGCGCCATCAGTGCCTTGGCCTGGCCCACGGTGAATTCGCCGTAGTGGAAGATGCTGGCGGCGAGCACCGCGTCGGCACCGCCAATGCGGATGCCTTCCGACAAATGCTCCAACGCGCCGACGCCACCCGAGGCAATCACCGGCACCGCGACGCGGTCGCTGACCGCGCGTGTCAGTGCCAGGTCAAAGCCTGACTTCGTCCCGTCGCGGTCCATGCTGGTCAACAAGATTTCGCCCGCACCGTGCTCGGCCATCTGTCCAGCCCACTCGACCGCATCCAGGCCGGTGTTCTTGCGCCCTCCGTGGGTGTAGACGTCCCAGCCGGAGCCGCGCGCCGCGAGGTCGTCCCCGCAACGACGCTTGGCATCGATCGCGACGACGATGCATTGCGCGCCGTAGCGCCCCGAAGCATCGCGAATCAGCTGCGGGTTCGCCACCGCCGCCGAATTGAAGCTGACCTTGTCAGCGCCGGCGTTGAGCAGGCGCCGCACGTCGTCGACCGATCGCACGCCGCCACCGACCGTCAGCGGGATGAAAACCTGCGACGCCACCGCTTCGATGATGTGCAGGATCAGGTCTCGGCCATCGCTGGTGGCGGTAATGTCGAGAAAGGTCAGCTCGTCAGCGCCCTGCTCGTTGTAGCGCGCAGCGATTTCCACCGGGTCACCGGCGTCGCGCAACTCGACGAAATTGACGCCTTTGACGACGCGACCGCCGGTCACGTCGAGGCAGGGAATGATTCGCTTGGAAAGCATCTGGTGTCGCCGGCTGCCATCGCAGGGCGCCGCGGAGAAAAGAGGGGCTCGGGTCAGTCCCCGTTCAGCTCGTCGGCACGTGCCTGCGCAGCAGCGAAATCGAGGTCGCCGGTATAGATCGCCCGGCCGCAAATGACCCCGTCGATGCCTTCGAACTCAACCTCGCACAGCCGTTCGATATCAGCGAGGTTGCTCAGCCCGCCTGAGGCGATGACCGGAATCGTCAGCGCCTGCGCCAGCTTCACCGTCGCCTCGATGTTGATACCCGACAACATGCCGTCGCGCCCGATGTCGGTGTAGATCACGCCTTCAACGCCGTAATCCTCGAACTTCTTTGCCAGGTCGATGACCTCGTGGCCGGTCAGCTTGCTCCAACCGTCTGTGGCGACCTTGCCTTCCTTCGCGTCCAGGCCGACGATGATGTGGCCGCCGAACGCGCTGCAGGCATCGCGCAGAAAACCAGGGTTCTTCACTGCAGCGGTACCGATGATGATGAAGCTCAGGCCATCGTCCAGGTAGCGCTCGATGGTGTCGAGGTCGCGGATGCCACCGCCCAACTGCACCGGGATCTCGTCGCCGACTTCGGCGAGGATCGCCTTGATTGCAGGCTCGTTGACTGGCTTGCCGGCAAACGCGCCGTTCAGGTCGACCAGGTGCAGACGTCTCGCGCCGGCATCGACCCAGCGCCGCGCCATCGCTGCAGGGTCTTCACCGAAGGTGGTTGAGTTGCTCATGTCACCTTGCTTGAGGCGCACGCATTTGCCGTCTTTGAGATCGATCGCAGGAATGAGCAACATGACCAGAACAAACAGTTGAAGAAATCAGCGCCAGAAAGATACCGCAGCGCCAGGACCTCTGCGGGATGTCGCGGGGATCATGGCGTCCAGTGGAGGAAGTTTCGGTACACGGTCAGACCATGCACCGCGCTCTTCTCCGGATGAAATTGCGTCGCAAAAATATTATCCCGCCCCAGGGCGCAGGTAAAGCGATGTCCGTAGTCGGTTTCGCCCAAGCTGTGGTGCGGATCAGTCGGCCGCGCGTAGAAACTGTGTACGAAGTAGAAACTCGATCCATCGGGTACACCCGCCCACAAAGGGTGCGTACGGGCCTGGATTACCTGGTTCCAACCCATCTGCGGCACCTTGTAGCGGCTCCCGTCGGGCTGGAATTTCCCGTCAAGCTGGAAGCGAATCACCTCACCCGGAATCAGCGACAGCCCCGGCGTGCCCACACCGGCGGGGCCTTCCTCGCTGCGCGACAGCAACATCTGCATGCCGACGCAGACGCCCAGCAATGGCTTGCGCGCCGCCGCATCGATCACCGCCTCTTTCAGCCCGGAGTCGCGCAGCTCTCGCATGCAGTCGGGCATGGCGCCCTGTCCAGGCAACACCACGCGCTCGGCGGCATAGACAACCTCGGGGTCTGCGGTGACTTTGACCTCCAGGCCCGAGCCCCGCGCCACATGCATCACTGCCTGCGACACCGAGCGCAGATTGCCCATGCCGTAGTCGACCACGGCGACGACTCGGCTCACACCATCACCTTCACAAACTGCCTTTGGTCGACGGGATCACATTGCCCATGCGCGAGTCGACTTCCAGCGCCATGCGCATCGCTCGGGCAAACGCCTTGAAGATGGTCTCGCACTGGTGGTGGGCGTTGTCGCCGTGCAGGTTGTCGATGTGCAGGCTGACATTGGCGTGGTTCACGAAGCCCTGAAAGAACTCGTAAACCAGCTGCGTGTCGAGCGCGCCGATCATGCCGCTCTTGAAATCAGCGCGCATGTGCAGGCCGGGCCGGCCTGAAAAATCGATCACCACCCTCGACAGTGCCTCGTCCAGCGGCACGTAGGCGTGGCCGTAGCGGCGCAGCCCGCGCTTGTCGCCTACCGCTTTGGCAACCGCCTGCCCGAGCGTGATGCCGATGTCTTCGACAGTGTGGTGACCGTCTATGTGCAGATCGCCCTTCGCCTCGATGTCCAGATCGATCAGGCCGTGGCGCGCGATCTGGTCCAGCATGTGGTCGAAGAAGCCGATGCCCGTGGCCAGCTTCGATACACCGCTGCCATCCAGGTCGATGGCCACACGGATCTGGGTTTCGGCGGTGTGACGCGTCACCTCCGCCAAGCGGTGCGGTACGGCCGTCGTGTCAGAACTCATCACGTGCTCTCTTCGAGGGAAGACTTCAGGGCAGACATCAGGCTGACATTCTCTTCCGGTGTGCCGACCGTCAGGCGCAGACAGTCGGTCAGCAAGGGATGGAGATTCGAGACATTCTTGACCAGGATGCCGCGAAGCTTCAAGGCGGCGAACAGCGCAGCCGCGTCCGGCACACGCGCCAGGATCATGTTGGCCTCGCTCGGATACGGATGCACCCCACGCAGTACTTGCAAGGCAGACATCAGGCGCGCCCGCTCGCTGCGCAGCACCGCCGCCTGGCGATCGAACTCATCGGCATGCTCCAGGGCGAACAGCGCCGCCTCGCAGTTCAGCACGCTGACGTTGTAGGGCGGGCGCACCTTGTCGATCTCGGCGATCAGCGCCTTCGGTCCCATCAGATAACCCAGACGCACTCCAGCCAGGCCGAACTTGCTCAGTGTGCGCATGATCAGCACATGCCCGTGGCGCGCCACGCGGTCGATGTAGCTGCGCGAGGCAAACGGCTGGTACGCCTCGTCGATCACGACCAGTCCGGGCGCCGCTTCTATCAAGCGCTCGATGATCGCGTCATCGAACAGGTTGGCAGTCGGATTGTTTGGATAGGCGATGTAGACGATCGCAGGCTGGTGCTTTTCCATCGCAGAGAGCATGGCGGCCTCGTCGAGCTCGAACTCGGCGGTCAGCGGCACGCTGATCGAGTGCAGGCCCTGCAATCGCGCCGACACGTCGTACATCACGAAGCCCGGTACGGGCGCGACGACGCTCGCACCAGGGTTTGCGCAGGCCAGGCTCAGCATCGAGATCAGCTCATCCGAGCCATTTCCGAGGATCAGGTCGAAGTCTGCGGGCAGACCGGCGTGCTGCGCCAGCGCGCGGCGCAGATCTTCGTTGCGGCTGCCGGGGTAGCGGTTGATCGCCACCTCGGCCAGGCGGGCGCCGAGCGCGGCGCGCAGTGGCTCGGGCAGGCGAAACGGGTTCTCCATCGCATCGAGCTTGACCAGGCCGTCGCTCACCTGCACCGCGTAGGCGCGCATCGCGCGCACATCGCTGCGGATGTGGCGCTGGATCACGGCGTCGGTGGTCAGGCGGGGCATGGGGTTCGACTCGGCAGCAGACGGGCCTCAGCGCTTCAGCCGCATCTCGGCGGCTTGCGCATGGGCTTGCAACCCTTCGCCATAAGCCAGTTCAGCCGCGACAACACCAAGCTGCTGCGCGCCGGCTTCGCTGACCTCGATGAGACTGCTGCGCTTCTGGAAGTCATAGACGCCCAGCGGCGACGAGAAGCGTGCGGTGCCCGAGGTCGGCAGCACATGGTTCGGCCCGGCGCAGTAGTCGCCCAAGCTCTCGCTGGTGTACGCGCCGAGAAAGATCGCGCCAGCGTGCCTGAGCAGCGGCTCCCAGCGGTGCGGGTCGCGCGAGCTGACTTCGAGGTGCTCGGGCGCGATGCGGTTGCTGATCTCGCAGGCCTCTTCCATGCTGCGCGTGCGGATCAACGCGCCACGGCCCTCGAGCGACGCGCGGATGACATCGCGGCGCGGCATGGTGTCGATCAGGCGGTCGATCTCGGTCTGCACGCGTTCGATATACGCCGCGTCGGGGCAGAGCAGGATGCTTTGCGCCAGCTCGTCGTGCTCGGCCTGGCTGAACAGGTCCATCGCCACCCAGTCGGCCGGCGTACTGCCATCGGCCAACACCAGGATTTCGCTCGGGCCCGCGATCATGTCGATGCCGACCTTGCCGAACACGCGGCGCTTGGCGCTGGCAACGTAGGCGTTGCCGGGGCCCGTGATCTTGTCGACCGCCGGCACCGTAGCCGTGCCGTAGGCGAGCGCCGCCACCGCCTGGGCGCCGCCGATCGTGAACACGCGATCGGCACCAGCGACCGCGGCGGCAGCCAACACCAGCAGATTCTTCTCGCCCTTCGGCGTCGGCACCACCATCACGATCTCGCCGACGCCGGCCACCTTGGCGGGCACCGCATTCATCAGCACGCTGGACGGATACGCCGCCTTGCCGCCGGGCACATAGATGCCGACGCGATCGAGCGGCGTGACCTTCTGGCCCAGCAAGGTGCCGTCGGCATCGCGGTAGGTCCAGGAGCGGCCGCAGGCTTCCAGTTGGCGCCGGTGGTAGTCACGCACCCGGTGGGCAGCGAACTCCAGCGCGCTGCGCTGCGCCGGAGTGATCGCATTCAGCGCAGCCTGCAACTCGGCGTGGCCGATTTCCAGCGAGGCGACGGAAGCGGCTTCGAGGCCGTCAAAGCGCCGTGTGTACTCCAGCACTGCCGCATCGCCGCGCTGCTGCACGTCGGCCAGGATCGAGGCCACGCGCTCCTCGATGGCGCCATCGGTCTCGGCCGACCAATGCAAGACCCGCTCGAACTCGGCCGCGAAGGCGGCGGCAGATGTGTCCAGGTGGCGGATGCGGACGGTCATGGCGGGCGAGCTCAGTCAGGGATGGCCGACGCAAACGCGTCGATGATCGCGCGGATCGGCTCGCGCTTGAGCTTCAGCGCGGCCTGGTTGACGACCAGTCGCGCCGAGATCTTCATGATCTCCTCGACCTCGATCAGGTGGTTGGCCTTCAGCGTGTTGCCGCTGGACACCAGATCGACGATCGCATCGGCGAGACCCGTCAGGGGCGCCAGCTCCATCGAGCCGTAGAGCTTGATCACATCGACGTGCACACCCTTGTCCGAAAAATGCTGGCGCGCGGTCAGGGTGTATTTGGTCGCCACACGGATGCGCGAACCTTGTCTCACCGCATTGGCGTAGTCGAAATCAGCGCGGGTCGCGACGCTCATGCGGCACTTGGCGATGCGCAGATCAAGTGGCTGGTACAGGCCCGAGCCGCCGTGTTCGATCAGCGTGTCCTTGCCGGTCACGCCCAAATCGGCGCCACCGTACTGCACATAGGTCGGCACATCACTGGCGCGCACCAGCACCACGCGCACATCGGGCCGGTTGGTGCCGATGATCAGCTTGCGCGATTTCTCAGGGTCTTCAGCAACCTCGATGCCGGCCGCTCGGAGCAGCGGCAAGGTCTCTTCGAAGATGCGTCCCTTGGACAAGGCGAGGGTGATCATTGGACGGTACCACCGGGCCGCCCCAAGGGCTTGACAACACCCTCGGGGGGCAGGAGCGCAGCGACGTGGGGGCTCATTGGACGCGCTCGATGTCGGCGCCGATGCCACGCAGCTTGGCTTCCATCTGGTCGTATCCGCGATCAAGGTGGTAGATGCGATCGACGCAGGTTTCGCCTTCGGCCACCAGCCCCGCGATCACCAAGCTGGCCGAGGCGCGCAGGTCCGTCGCCATCACCGTGGCTCCTGAGAGCTTGGGCACACCGTGCACGACGGCCAGATGGCCATCCACCTCGATGCGCGCACCCAGCCGCACCATTTCATTGACATGCATGAAGCGGTTCTCGAAGATGGTCTCGGTGACCTTGGCGGTGCCCTCGGCAATGCAGTTCAGCGCCATGAACTGCGCCTGCATGTCGGTCGGGAAGGCTGGGTACTCGCTGGTGCGAAAGCTCACGGCGGTCGGGCGCTGCCGGCTGCGCACACGGATCCAGTCGTCGCCGGATTCGATCGAAACACCCGCCTCGCGCAGTTTCTCGATGACCGCGTCAAGGTGATCGGCACGCGCGCGGCGAAGTACAACATCACCACCCGTGGCAGCCACCGCGCACAGGAAGGTACCTGCTTCGATTCGGTCGGGCACGATGCGGTGGCTCGTTGTGCCCACCAAGCCTTTCAGGCGCTCGACGCCGTGCACGCGAATGCGGCGCGTGCCATGGCCCTCGATGCGCGCGCCCATGGCGATCAGCATGTCGGCCAGGTCCACCACTTCGGGCTCCTGCGCCGCGTTCTCGAGCACGGTCTCGCCGTCGGCGAGGGTCGCAGCCATCAGCAGGTTTTCTGTGCCGGTCACGGTGACCATATCGGTGGTGATCTTGGTGCCGCGCAATCGCTGCGAGTGCGTGCCGGAGGCCTCCGGCGCCTTCGCGATGATGTAGCCGTGCTCCACCGTGATCTGCGCGCCCATGGCCTGCAAGCCCTTGATGTGCTGATCCACCGGCCGCGAGCCGATCGCGCATCCACCGGGCAACGACACCCTCGCCTGACCAAAGCGCGCCAGCAGCGGGCCGAGAACCAGGATCGAGGCACGCATCGTCTTGACCAGGTCGTACGGCGCTTCAGGCAAGGTCACGGTGGACGTGTCGAGCGTGACCGCATCGGGTTGCGCCTCGCTGCGCTCAGCCCGGGCACCCATGTTGCGCAGCAGCTTCAGCGTCGTGTTGACGTCCTGCAGGCGCGGCACATTGGTCAGCGTCAATGGCTCGGGCGTCAGCAAGGCAGCACAGAGCTCGGGCAGTGCCGCATTCTTGGCGCCCGAGATCGTGACCTCGCCCTCCAAAGGCCGTCCGCCGCGAATCAGAAGTTTGTCCATGAGCGTGGGGCCGAAATCTGCACCGCCATCAAGCCCGCCAGCGCGGACTCAACAGCCGCAGCACGTGCCGCGGCGACTTTCAGTGATGTTGCAGTGGGGCTTTATCCGGGCTGACAGCCCATTCGGCTGGGGTCAGCGTCTTCATCGACAGGGCGTGAATCTCGGCGCGCATCTTGTCGCCCAGCGCCTGGTAGACCATCTGGTGACGCTTGATCCGGCTGACGCCATCGAACGCGGCGCAGACGATGGTGGCGAAGAAGTGCTGGCCGTCACCCTGCACCTCCAGATGCTCGCAGTTCAGGCCTTGCGCAATGAAGCGCTGCACGTCGTTTGGCGTCGGTTCAGACATTGATGAATTATCGCTCAGGCCGCTCAATATCGGATCTTGTAACCGATGCGCAGCAGACGAAGGCACAAGCCGCAGACAGCGAGGAGGCCCGCCGCGACCACGCCCAGGCTGACCCACGGCGACACATCGCTGACACCGAAGAAGCCGAATCGAAAGCCATCGACAACGTAGAAAAACGGGTTCAAGTGGCTGGCCACCTGCCACGGCGTCGGCAGGCTGGTGACCGAATAGAACACGCCGGAGAGGAACGTCATTGGCATGATGACGAAGTTCTGGAAGGTGGCGATCTGGTCGAATTTCTCGGCCCACAAGCCCGCAATCAAGCCCAGCGCGCCCATCAGCACCGCGCCGAGCAGAGTGAACACAGCGATCCATATAGGCTGCGCCAGGTGCAGCGGTGCAAACCAGATCGTCACCGCCAGCACCCCGGCACCGACGGCAACGCCGCGCACCACAGACGCGCCAACGTAGGCTACAAACCAGGCCCAGTGCGACAGCGGCGTGACCAGCAGAAACACCAGGTTCCCGCTGATCTTGCTCTGGATCAGCGAAGAGCTGCTGTTGGCGAAGGCGTTCTGCAACACACTCATCATCACCAGGCCCGGCACCAGGAAGCTGGTGTAACCAATGCCCTCGAAGGGCTGCACCTTGTCGCCCAGTGCGTGGCCGAAGATCAAGAGGTACAAAACTGCCGTGAGCACCGGCGCGGCCACGGTCTGGAAGCTGACCTTCCAGAAGCGCAACACCTCCTTGTAGAACAGCGTGCGGGCACCGGACAGCAGGTGCATCGCAGGGGGAGCGGCCAGTGGCGTCATGCAGACACCTGCATCGGTGACTTCGAAAGTCCGTGCGCCGGCACGCCGTGCATGATTTCGAGGAACACGTCTTCCAGGTCGGCGCGACCGATCTCCAGGTCTTCCGGCTGGCACCCGGCCGCGCGCAAGGTCGCGAGTACGGATTCCACCTCGGACGCATTGCGGGTCTTGATCTGCACGATGCGACCTGTCACCCGCGCGTTCGCCTGCAACGCGATCGGCAGCGGCGTATCAAGCTTGAAGCGCAGCATCGTGCTGGCGCGGCCGGCCAGCAAGGCCGATGTGCGATCAAGCGCCACCACGCGACCCTGCTTCAGCATCGCCAATCGGCCGCACAGCGCTTCCGCTTCTTCCAGATAGTGCGTGGTCAGCAGCACCGTGTGACCTTCCTTGTTCAGCCGTGCAATGAACTGCCACAAGGTCTGGCGCAACTCGACATCGACGCCCGCAGTGGGCTCGTCGAGCACGATCACCGGCGGGCGGTGCACCAGCGCCTGTGCGACCAGCACGCGGCGCTTCATGCCCCCCGACAGCTGTCGGGTGTTCGCATCGGCTTTGTCAGTGAGGCCCAGGTTCTCGAGGAGTTCGTCGATCCAGGCATCGTTGGCGCGAGGATCGGCGCGTGCGCCGAAGTAGCCACTTTGAATCTGCAAGGTCTCGCGCACCGTGAAGAACGGGTCGAACACCAGCTCCTGCGGCACGATGCCGAGACTTCGGCGGGCAGCGGCGTAATCAGCGACCACCTCATGCCCGTGCACCAGCACCTGGCCCGCGCTGGCCCGAGACAAGCCGGCGAGGATACTGATCAGCGTGGTCTTGCCAGCACCGTTGGGGCCCAACAGGCCGAAGAATTCGCCGGCCGCGATGTCAAAGGAGACATCCTCCAGCGCCTGCACACTGCCCCGGGCGCTGCTGTAGCGCTTGCTCACGCCGCGAAAGGAGACAGCGAGATTGGCAGCGCCGGGATCGGAAACGTGCATGAGGGACGAGATTGTAGGCAGTGCGATCGCCTCACGCAGGCACGGTGTCGGCGTCCTTCGGCCACTGCATCGATTCAGGGCAGATGCCGCTGGACACGCGCCGACTAGGTGCTAACTTGATCGACAGTCCGACTGCAACGAAAGCAGATGCCATGGTGACTCCCGTCAAGAAGACACGCCGTACCGCCGAGCGCATCCTCGACGTGACGCTGGAGCTGTTCAACCGATTCGGCGAGCCGAATGTGTCGACCACGCTGATCTCGGCCGAACTGAACATCAGCACTGGCAATCTTTATTACCACTACCCCGCGAAGGACCTGCTGGTCGATCGGCTGGTCGATCGCTACGAAGCGGCGCTGAACGCCTTGCTGAAAGCGGCCGACGACGTGCACGATGTCGAGGACGCCTGGCTCTTCTTTCACATGCTGTTCGAGCTGATCTGGCAGTACCGATTCCTGTACCGCGACCTGAACGACCTGCTCAGCAAGAATCGGCGGGTCGAAACCCATTTCCAGTACGTGCTCAAGGAGAAAACGCTGGCGGTCCAGCGGGTGCTGGCCGGTCTGGCCCGCGGCCAGGCGATCCGCTTGACGGCGCCAGAGGCCGAATCGGTAGCGACTGCGATGGTCGTGGTGTCAACCTACTGGCTCAGCTACGAGTACGTGCGCGATCCGCGACACGCGCTGGAACCCGAGAACGCTGGCGCCGCCTTGCTGCGTGGGGCTTCCCACGTGCTGAGTCTGCTGGCGCCTTACTTTGAGCCGGCGCAGAAGCAACACCTGCTGGGTCTGGCACAGGCCTATTCAAGGCCAACTTCACCCTCGAGCCCAACACCGCGTGCTTCTGCCACACCGGCGGCGACCACCCGCAGCCGCATCGCGCAGCAGGGAAGCTGACAAGGCTTCTCCAGCTCAGTCGTTCTCTCCTTCCGCGTGGCCGCTGGATGCGGCCACGGCCGTGGCGATCGCGGCGTCCAGGTTCTTCTCGATCTCGCCACGGATGCGATCGCTGAACCCCGACAGCAAGAAGCCCAGCGTCACGTTCAGTTCAAAGTTGTCGGCGGTGGCCAGCAGACGGCCTTCTACGCCGGAGCGCTCGAAGGTCACCCGCTCGCGGTCGGCGTCGGCATGGACGCAGCAGTCCATGTCATGCTGGCGTCGCGCGTGGTTGGCCCATTGCCGGGCCAGCTGTCGGGCGCCTTCGAGGCCGAGCGCGTGGTGGCGTTGGATGGTGAAGTCGGTCATTACACGGTTTCCGAAAAGCTGGCCAGCAGGCGGGTCCTGGTTCAGGGTGGCGGCGTAGGCCTCTGCAAGCCCTGCCGTCGCTCATCCATTGGCAAGGCGGTCAGCCGCTGAACCTCGGCGTAGAAGCGTGACAGATCGCCGCCCTGCTCGACGAGCAGATGTTCGAAGTACGGGACCAGCTCGGTGTAGGCCGCCAGCATGCCAAGGGACGCATTGTTGACCTGGTTGAACCAGCCGTCATAGCCGGTATATCCCTGCCATGGGCCGGCTTTCAGAGCCGCATGCTCGGCTCGCATTTCTGCCAGCAATTCGAACTTGCCACGCCGCTTGTCGTCGTCCGACGCGGCACTCCGATACAGCGCGCTCAAGCGGTCGCGATACCGGGTTGTCAGCGCGCGGAACTCGTCGCGACGTAAGGTCTGCGTGGCCAAGGCCTCGCGCGCCGCAGGGCTGCCGTGCTCGGCCAGCCAACGGGCGGTTCCAAGATGTTCAACTTTGGTGGCGAAAGATTCGTTGAAGACGGTGTCGTCCGGCGCGAAAGCGACCTGATGCGCCAGTTCGTGAAAGATCAATCGGGCCAGCTCGCCTTCAGGCCACTGCACGAAGGTGTTGAGCAAAGGATCGGCAAAGTAGCGACCGGGGATCTTGCCGAGCGTGGAATAGGCAGGCACTGGAATGACCCTGGCATCGAGCCCGCTGACCCGCAGCTGCTTGGCGTAGGCCTCGGCCTGCTCGCGGTCGTAGTAGCCGCGGTAAGCCACACAACCGACGACCGGGAAGCACCAGGTGCGCAGCGTCAGGCTCAGCTCCGGCGCTGCCACCACATTCCACACCGCCGCGCTGCGCTTCAGGTCGGCATAGCGTCGGTAGCTGTCGTTGTCGGGCAGCTTCAATGCTGTCACCGCGTAATGGCGGATGCGCTGCGTCAGTTCAAGTCGCGCCTTCAACGCGTCAGAGGTCGCCGGGTCGGCCAGCACCTCTGGCACCGGCCGCGCGGCGTTCAGCAACTTCAGGTGGCCGCTGACCGACTGCGTGTAGTAGCCGAGGCTGCTGCAACCGGTGGTGAAGGCTGCCAACAAGCCAGCAGCGACTGTGGCACGAAGGGCGTGTCGGCTCATGCTGATCGATGATTGCACAGCCCTGGGCCGGCGGAGGCACACCCACGGCTTCGCTAAACTGATCGCAGTCCCCGAATACACGCCGCCACGCCATGCGCCTGATCGACTCCATCGTCAACGACGCGCCCGCCATGGCCAC
>CANHNO010000054.1 GCA_947462065.1 Burkholderiales bacterium
AGCGACCCATGAGCAAGCAATTTGATGTCGTCGTCATCGGCGGCGGACCCGGCGGCTATGTAGCGGCGATACGTGCCGCGCAACTCGGCTTCAACACCGCCTGCATCGACGAGTGGAAGAACGACAAGGGTGGACCTGCGCCTGGCGGCACCTGCACCAATGTCGGCTGCATCCCGTCAAAGGCGTTGCTGCAGTCCAGCGAGTACTTCGAGCACGCCGGCCACAGCTTTGCTGATCACGGCATCGGGTTGAAGGACCTGAGCATCGACGTGGCGAAGATGCTGGGCCGCAAGGATGCGGTGGTGAAGCAGAACAACGAAGGCATCCTTTATCTGTTCAAGAAGAACAAGGTCACGTTCTTCCACGGCCGTGGCGCCTTCCTGAAGGCGGGCGATTCCGGTTATGAGATTCAGGTCACCGGCGCGACTGAAGAAGTCATCTCGGGCAAGCACATCATTCTGGCCACCGGATCGAATCCCCGATCCTTGCCAGGCGCCGCTTTCGATGAAGAAAAGATTCTGTCAAACGACGGTGCGCTGCGCATCGGTGCGGTTCCCAAGCGGCTGGGCGTGATCGGCTCCGGAGTCATTGGTCTGGAAATGGGCTCGGTCTGGCGCCGCCTGGGTGCCGACGTGACCGTTCTCGAGGGACTGCCGACGTTCCTGGGCGCAGTCGATCAGCAGATCGCGAAAGAGGCTCACAAGTCGTTCACCAAGCAGGGCTTGAAGATCGAGCTCGGTGTGAAGATCGACAAGGTCACGTCCGGAAAATCCAGCGTGACCGTGTCCTACGCGAATGCCAAGGGCGAGGTCACCAAGCTGGAAGTCGACAAGCTCATCGTGTCGATCGGCCGGGTGCCGAACACGATCGGTCTGAATCCCGAAGCGGTCGGTCTGAAGCTTGACGAGCGTGGCGCGATTGTCGTGGATGACCATTGCCGCACCAACCTGCCGAATGTTTGGGCGGTGGGTGATGTCGTGCGCGGTCCGATGTTGGCTCATAAGGCAGAAGAAGAAGGCGTGGCGGTTGCTGAGCGCATCGCAGGTCAGCATCCGCATGTCAACTTCAACACTGTGCCTTGGGTGATCTACACCTCTCCCGAAATCGCCTGGGTGGGGCAGACTGAGCAGCAACTCAAAGCCGAGGGCCGAGAGTTCAAGGCCGGTACCTTCCCGTTCCTTGCCAACGGCCGCGCGCGCGCCATGGGCGACACGACTGGCATGGTCAAGATGCTGGCCGATGCGAAGACGGACGAAATTCTCGGCGTGCACATCGTCGGGCCGTTTGCCTCAGAGTTGATTGCCGAGGCGGTGGTTGCCATGGAGTTCAAGGCCAGCGCAGAAGACATTGCACGCATCTGTCACGCCCACCCGTCGCTCAGTGAATCGACCAAGGAAGCCGCACTTGCGGTTGACAAGCGCACCTTGAACTTCTGACCGGGAGCTCGGCGACCGCCTGGACTCGGAACTCGCTGCGACTGGGCACTGGTCTCCGCGACGTTGCACACTTGTTGCCGCTGCCCATGCGCGTTCGCCAGCTCTATCAGCAGACCCTCGCCGAGCGCAGCTACAGCGCGGATGCGGCGCAGCTGGCAGCGATCGATGCGCTGGAGCGATGCGAGAACGAGTGGATCGCCTACAAGTCCCGGCGCCGCAACACGCTGACCCGCCTGTTGATCCGCCCCGATATTCCGCGAGGCGTTTACTTGTATGGCGGAGTGGGTCGCGGCAAGAGCTTCCTGATGGACTGCTTTTTCAATGCGGTGCCATTGCAGCGCAAGGTGCGCCTGCACTTCCATGAGTTCATGCGCGAGGTGCATCGTGAGCTGTCCGACCTGCACGGCACGGTGAACCCGCTGGAGGAACTGGGCAAGCGGATGTCACGCCGCTTTCGGCTGATCTGCCTCGACGAGTTTCACGTGGCCGACATCACCGACGCGATGATCCTGTACCGGCTCCTCGAATCGCTTTTCAATCACAGGGTAAGCATCGTCACCACCTCCAACTTCCATCCGGATGGCCTGTACCCCAATGGCCTGCATCGCGAACGAATCCTTCCTGCCATCGATCTTTTGAAGGACCGATTGCAGATTGTCAATGTCGACGCGGGTAAGGATTACCGCAGGCTCACACTGGAGCAGGTCGAGATGTATCACGTGCCGCTGGGCTCTGCGGCCGATGCCGCGATGAATTCGGCCTTTGAACTGCTGACTGAATCCAAGGACGAGAACCCGGTGATGAACATCGAGCACCGCCCGCTCAAGGCACGGCGCAGAGCGGGTGGTGTGGTGTGGTTCGATTTCCAGGAACTGTGTGGTGGCCCTCGCTCACAGAACGACTACCTCGAACTGGCGTCGCGCTTTCACACCGTGCTGCTGTCCGGTGTCGTACAGATGTCTCCCCGACTGGCTTCGGAAGCACGGCGCTTTACTTGGCTGGTCGATGTGTTGTACGACCGGCACCTCAAGCTGATACTGTCAGCCGAAGTGGCGGCTGAAGAGTTGTATACCGTGGGGCCACTGTCCCATGAATTTCCCAGAACGGTGTCGCGATTGCACGAAATGAGATCCGCTGAATTCCTCGCCCTGGCTCGCCGTCATGTTGAGACTGCACTGACGTGATGCGACTGTTGACTGCATCAACCAGACCTTGGGTGCTGGCGCTGGCCGCCCTCGCTGTGAGCCAGTTTGCCTGGGCTGCAGCGTCGGAGGACAAGAAGCGCATTGCCGAGGCGCGTGCCCAAGCCGATGCCGACCTCGCCACGCAGGAAGTGGAATGTCAGACCCGTTTTGCTGTGACGCCCTGTTTGCTCGACGCACGGGAAAGGCACCGTGCCATCGTCGAGCCATTGCGACGCGATGAGTTGACGATTGACGAGCGTGAGCGCAAGCAGCGCGCGGCCGATCGGCTGGGGCGTTTGAGCCGAAAGGCCGAGGCCGCTCGCGAAGCCGCCAGCGTTGCCGCAAGCATTCCGGCGCCAGAGTTGTCTGATGCTGGCAGCAAAGCCAGCAAACCCCTGTTGCCGATTCGACCGCGGTTGCGGTCTGGGTCTGCGTCCGAGCCGCTTGCTACCGGCGAGGCCGCGTCAGCGCCGCCGGCGGAGCCACTCCCCGAGAAGCCGCGCCGCGGTCATGCCTCGAAGCGGCTGACACCAGCGCCCGACCCAGATGCGGCGCAGAGGGCTGAAGACCGCGTCCGCCAAGCCGAGGAGCGAAAAGCTCGCGTTCTGGCACGCAATGCCGAGCGCACTGCGAAGAAGCCTCCGGCCGTACCGTTGCCAGTGCCCGGGGAGCCTGCGGCCGCTACACCCAGCCCTGTGCGTTGATCAACCTGAAAGGACCGCTCGGTCCGTGGACCGGATCAGCGGTCGAGTGATTCGACGCGCACCAGCGCAAGTGAGATGTTGTCGCCACCGCCCCGTGCGCGTTGTCGGGCCTTGTCGACCAACATCTCGCTTGCCTCGCGCGGGGGCAAGGCATCGACGATGGCACCGAGTTCCCTCGGTGTGAAGTAATGCCACAGCCCGTCGCTGCAGGCCAGCACGCTGTCGCCAGGTTCCAGGCTTTCTATGCGCGTGACGGCGAGCGGTGGATCTTGTACCGCACCCAAGCAACCTGTCAGCAGATTGGACTGCGGATGGCTGTTCGCATCCTCTTCTGACAACTGCCCTTCATTGACCAACCGCTGCACGTAGGAGTGATCACTGGTGCGGGTGATCATCTCAGCACCGCGGAAAAAATAGACCCGAGAATCGCCAGCATGCACGGTGTGGCACTCGCGGTTGGGGCTGATCAGGAAGGCCGCGACCGTGCTGTGCGGTTCTTCTTCTGAGGTGATTGCTGTCAGCTTGATCATCAGATGCGCTTCCAGCACGAGTTGCTTCAGCGTCTCGGCAGGATCGTCGCGGCTAGGGGCGTAACGCTCGAACAGCTGCTGCGCGGTCAGTATCACTTGATCGGCCGCTTTGCGCCCGCCACTCTTGCCACCCATGCCGTCGGCCAGCACGCCCAGCGCGCAGCCAGGGACTCGCGTGTGCGGAATGATTTCGACCTGATCCTGCTGGTACGCGCGGTCCCCGCGATGGATGCCTGTGGCGGCCCACAGCCGGTGGCCGTTCGAGGTGGAATTCATGCTGAAAACTATAATCGGAGTCGTTGTGGAAAACTCGTGAAGAGTGGGCAACGGCACCCAAGATGGACATCGAACTGAACTCACCGCCCCTGCCTCCATCGGCATGACCCGAAGAGCCTTGGCAAGGGTGGGAGCATGAGTCCGCTACGCAGTTCAGTGCAGCAGGCATTCGCCGCAACCGGCAGTCTGGCGCAGGCCGACCCCGGATATACCGAGCGCGAGGTTCAGTCCCTTATGGCGCTGGCGGTGGCCGATGCCATCGATGCGCGCAGCACGCTGGTCGCCGAAGCTGGCACTGGTGTCGGCAAGACTTTCGCTTACCTTGTACCCACCCTGCTTTCCGGCGCAAGGGCGCTGATCAGCACCGCGACCAAGAGCCTTCAGGATCAGTTGTTCTTGCGCGACCTGCCGCGTTTGCGGGACGCCCTGGCGCTGCCGACGACGGTGGCGCTGCTGAAGGGCCGGGCCAGCTACCTCTGCACCCACCGCCTCAAGCAGGCGCGGCACACCATCGATCTCGGCGACCGATGGGCTGTCCGCACACTGGCGAAGATCGAGACATGGACGCAGATCACAGCGACCGGTGATCTGGCTGAGATCGATGGACTGGATGAGCGCAGCAGCGTGATCCCGCTGGTCACTTCCACGCGCGAGAACTGCCTGGGCAGCGAGTGCCCGGACTACCGCGGCTGTCATGTGATGAAGGCGCGGCGAGATGCGATGGTGGCCGACGTGGTGGTTGTCAATCACCACTTGTTCTTTGCTGACATGAGCCTGCGCGAAAGCGGCGTCGCTGAGTTGCTGCCGAGCGTTGAGGTGGCGGTGTTCGATGAGGCTCATCAGCTGGCCGAAGCGGGCGTTGCATTTCTTGGCGTCACGCTGTCCAGCGGTCAGTTGCTGGACACGGCGCGCGACATGCTGGCCATGGGCTTGCAGCAGGCGCGCGGCCTGGCGCCTTGGCAGGAGCTGGCGGCTACCTGTGACCGCGCGGCGCGCGACCTGCGACTGGCCTGCGTCGGCTCAGCCGGCACGGATGGCTCGTCGCGCGCCGTGCGCGGTTCGATGAAGCTACGCTGGGATGAGCGTGCAGAGCGGCCGCTGTTTGGCGCGGCATTGATGCAGGGCGCTGTCGCCTGCGCTGCAGCGCATGAAGCGCTGGACACGGTGTCCGAGCTGTCCCCGGATTTCGCCAAGCTGGCTGACCGCATGGCCAGTCTGCATGAACTGACGCAGCGCTTCGCCGAAAAAGGGCTGCCCGGGCAGGTGCGCTGGATCGACGTCACCGCGAATCAGTGCCGGCTGGTCGAGTCACCACTTGACATCCGGGACGCGTTGCGAGAACAGATGGTCGCGGCGCCCAAGGCATGGATATTCACCTCGGCGACGCTGGGGGATGACGACCGTCTGTCCTGGTTCACCGAGCCGACGGGACTGACCGAGGCGACGACGCTTCGGGTTGGCAGTCCGTTCGACTATGCGGAGAACGCCCGGCTGTATGTGCCGTCTTCGTTCCCGAAGCCGGGCGAGCCGAACCATGCGATGGAAGTCGCGGGGCTGGCGGAACGTTGCGCGCGTGCGCTGGGCGGGCGCACCTTTGTGCTGACCACCACACTGCGCGCATTGCAGGCCATCGGTGATACCTTGCGCACAGCGTTCGAATCTGCCGGTGAGGAAATGACTGTCCTGATTCAGGGCCAACTGCCCAAGCGGCAGCTGCTGCAGATGTTCTTGGCACAGCCACGCTCGGTGCTGGTTGGCTCTCAGACCTTCTGGGAGGGAATCGACGTCCCAGGTGATGCGCTGCAGTGCGTTCTGATCGATAAGCTGCCGTTCCCGCCACCGAATGATCCCTTGGTCGAAGCGCGCGTGAAGCGCCTTGAGGGCGAGGGTCGCAATGCTTTCAGCGACTACTTCGTGGCGGAAGCGGCGGTGTCGCTGAAGCAGGGTGCCGGCCGCTTGATTCGCAGCGAGACCGATCGTGGCTTGTTGGTCGTCTGCGATCCGCGCTTGACGGCCATGAGCTATGGCAAGCGTCTGCGACAGGCGTTGCCTGCAATGCCGCGCCTGGAAGGCGAGGCTGAGGCGATGGCGTGGTTGGCTACGCTGGCCGCTGATCGGTGGGCGTAGAGCACTGATCGGATCAGGCGGCGATCACCAGAGTTGCCACCACGGCTTCTCGGCGTAATTGATGCCATCACCGGTCAGCAGGGCGCTTTTGGGGTAGTTGGTGCGCAGAACCCGCTCAGCGTCGTCGCGCAGTTTTTCTAAACCCAACTTGTCGTAGCTGCGAGCGAGGATGGACAGGGCTTCCTCGGTTGCCGGCGAATACTGGAATTCTTGGATCGCAGCCTGTGCCCGGTTGGCTGCAGCCACGTAGGCGCCCCGGCGGTAGTAGTAGCGAGCCACGTGGACTTCGTAATGCGCCAGCGTGTTGACGATGTAGCCCATGCGCTCCTTCGCGTCAGCGGCGTACTTCGAATTGGGGTACTGCTCTACCAATTGTTTGAATGATTCGTAGGAATCGCGGGCAGCCTGCTGGTCGCGTTCAGTCAGGTCCTGCCGAGACAACTTGCCCAGGAAGCCGAGGTTGTCGTTGAAGTTGATCAGTGCTCTCAGGTAGATCGCGTAGTCGATGGCCGGGCTCAGCGGGTTTACCTTGATGAAGCGATCAATCGTCGACAGCGCATCGGCCTTGTCGCCAGCTTGGTAGAGCAAGTAAGCGCGTTCCAGTTGAGCCTGCTGCCCGAGCACCGTGCCCGCCCCCTTGCCCTCCAAGCGTTCGTACATCTTGGCGGCACGGTCGAAGTTGCCGCCGGCCTGTTGTTCACGAGCCTCTTCATACAATTGGTCGGCGGCTAGGTTGTCGCTTGGATCTTTCGACGGCGCGCTCGAGCAGCCCGACGCACCGAGGATCACGCCAGCGCACGCGATCAACCCGCACGCGAAGCGCAGATCGTGGCGCAAAGAGTTCATGACCGACGATCCACGCAGCATCCCGACATCCCTGAAAAATGAAGCAGAAGTATACGGTCGGGCCTGACAGCGACGCCTTCCTGTCGCCATCCGAAGCCCTATTGGAGGCGGTGACCGAAGAGGCTGGCGACGCCCCGGTTGATGATGCACACGAGCGGCGCGAATCGACAGTGGCAGCAGCGCTTCATGGTTCACGGCTGGACAAGGCTGTTGTGGCCATGGCTGGTGAGTTCTCTCGTAACCACCTGCAGTCGCTGATCGAGGCCGGCCACGTGTGGGTCGATGGCGACCGTCAGGTGTCGGCATCGCGCAAGGTACACGCCGGGCAGCGTTTGGTCGTCGAGTTGATCCCCACCCAGGAATGCCGAGCGTTCCGACCCGAGGCGATGCCGCTTGCCATCGTGTTCGAGGACGACGATGTGATCGTCATCGACAAGCCAGCCGGATTGGTCGTGCACCCAGCGCCTGGGAATTGGTCGGGGACGCTGCTCAACGGCCTGTTGGCGCACCATGCGGCTGCTGCGGCCTTGCCGCGCGCCGGTATCGTGCATCGGCTGGACAAGGACACCTCTGGACTGATGGTCGTCGGCAAGACGCTGGTGGCGGTGACAGCGCTGGTGCGCCAAATCGCAGCGCGAGAGGTTCGGCGGATCTATCTGGCGTTGTGTCATGGGCGCTTTGAGCACGCTGCTTTGCGCATCGCCGCGCCAATTGGGCGCGATCCCCGCTCACGCGTTCGCATGGCAGTGCTGCCTGCCGGCGGCCGCGAGGCCCGGACCGATGTGGAGCGGCTCGCCGTGCGAGACGACACCGCTGCCGGGTTGCTGAGTGCGGTGCGTTGCACGCTCCACACCGGGCGCACCCATCAGATCAGGGTGCACATGGCGTCGGTCGGGCACCCATTGCTGGCTGATACCACCTACGGTGGGCGCGCTGCGGGCGGACTGACGCGCCAGGCTTTGCACGCCGTGCGCCTCGGCTTCGCGCATCCCGTGACCTGCCGAGCCATGACATTCGAAGCCGACCTGCCGCCCGATTTCGCTGCTTTATGGCAACTTCTTACAAACGCGCGCTGATTCTCGGTTCCTCCAGTACACTCTGAGTCGATCTGGAGCGAAGAGAAAGCTTGGCCCAAGTAGCCAACGACCAGACCGCCGCTGATGTGAGTGCTGCCAACGCGAGAGCTTCTCCCGGCGCATGACATTGCCGCACCGCAGCCGTCTCACGGCGCCACCCTGATGCAGGGTCTGCGCCTCGAATCGGCTGACGATTAAAGAGCCTGAACATCCACTGGCCGAGGTCGGTCAAGGACCATCACGATAGTCATGAACACACAGGATGCGAAGCGCATCCTCCAAACCGCACTGATCTGCGCCAGAGAGCCGCTGTCGATCCGTGATCTGCGTATCTTGTTCGCCGACGAAGTCGATCCGGACACCATCCGCGGACTGCTCGATGAACTCGCGCGTGATTGGGAAGGCGAGGGTGTCGAGTTGGTGTCGGTTTCGACAGGCTGGCGCTTTCAGAGCCGTCCGGAGATGCGTGAGTTTCTCGATCGACTCAACCCGGAGAAGCCACCCAGGTATTCCCGCGCAGTGATGGAAACCTTGGCCATCATTGCGTACCGACAACCTGTCACGCGCGGCGACATCGAGGACATTCGCGGCGTGACCGTGGCAACACAGATCATCAAGCAGCTCGAAGACCGCGGGTGGGTCGAGTCGATCGGGTACCGGGAAACACCGGGTCGTCCCGCCCTGCTGGCGACTACGCGGCAGTTCCTCGACGATCTGGGTCTGGCCAGCCTTCAGCAGTTGCCGTTGATGTCCGGCGGCAGCAACCCGCAATGCTCTTTCGACGATTTGTTGGCTGTACTTCCGGTGGACGACTCCACCCCGGCCTTGGATCTTTCTTCTCACCCAGCGGCGGATGCCGTACCCATGGAACGTCCGAATGAACCCTAATCCTGATCACGCTGCCGACTCCGAAGGTGATTCCATTCCCGCGGAGGCTCCCGAGTCAACGCTGCAGCCCGCCGCAAAGCCGGTGCGCCGCAAGCGTGCGGTGAAGGTTGCGGTGGCTGAGGGCCACGAGATGCCCGAGGCGGCTGCCGATGTCGCGCCGGGTGACGGAATGTCTGACGAAGCCGCGGCAAGCTCGCCGTCCGAACTCGGTGCTCCTGAGGGGGGGGCGAGCGTCGACCAAGCGAGTGATGGCGATTCAGCACGCAAGGGGCGGCGCCAGCGGCGGCGGGGTCCCCGCGCCGAGGGTGTGGATGCTGCAGGCTCTGAGAATGAACCCGGTGAAAGCCACGCTGAGGACGATGCCGACGAGTCGGGCGAGTCGGAGGCCAGTGGACCTCCGGTTGTTCCTGCCGATGTGGGTGAGGTGTTTGCGCAGGTGCTGTCGGGTGAATTCGACATCGAGCCGCCAGCCGATGAGCCGGCTGCACCGCCCAAGCGCGTGTTGCGTCCGGAGCCCGAAGCGCCGAAGTTGCACAAGGTGCTCGCCCAGTCTGGCATCGGCTCGCGGCGGGACATGGAGCAGGCCATCGTCGATGGCTTGGTCGAGGTCAATGGCCAACTGGCTCACACCGGCCAGCGCATCTCGTTTGGCGATCAGGTCAAGGTCAACGGCAAGCCGGTTAGGGTGCGCATCATCCCACCGCCGCCGCGCATCATTGCGTACCACAAGCCCACGGGCGAAGTGGTGACCAACGACGATCCTGAGCACCGGCCGACAGTCTTCCGCCGGCTACCGCGTCTGCCGCAGGGCAAGTGGCAGGCGGTGGGTCGCCTGGACATCAATACCGAAGGCCTGCTGCTGTTCACCAACTCGGGGGATCTGGCGAACCGTCTGATGCATCCGCGCTTTGGTGTCGAGAGAGAGTACGCGGTGCGTGTGCTCGGGACGCTCGACGCCGAGTCGAAGGCCATGCTGCTGGAAGGCGTCACCATCGACGGCCAAATGGCGAGTTTCCGCTCGATCGAAAACGGTGGTGGCGAGGGCTTGAACCACTGGTACCGCGTCGTCATCACCGAAGGCCGAAACCGCGAGGTGCGAAAGCTATTCGATGCGGTTGATCTCACCGTCAGCCGCCTCATCCGCATCCGGTACGGTTGCATCGTGCTGCCCCGCGGGCTCAAGCGCGGGGTGTGGGTAGATCTGGAAGACTCCGACATCCGCGCCATTCGCCGGCTGGCAGGCGGTGAAGCCGAAGGGGGGCCGCGCGAGCCGCGTCCGAATGGACGTGATGCGCAACAGGCGCGCCCGCCACGGGGTCGCGACAACCCCCCAAAAGGCGAGCGCCGCGATGGTCGCCACTCGCGCCCCGATCTGCCAGGCCGCGATCGGCCCTTCAGCGAAGGTCGTGGCCCACGCCCGCCGCAAGCAGAAGCCCCGTTGCGCACAGAGCGCTCTACCGAGGAGCGACCCCCGCGCGACGATGACCTCGACGACGACTTTGACCCGTCGCGCATCCCCAATCCGTTGGAACAGACCTTCGACAAGCGTTTCGTGCAGAACCCGCGAACGCCCGCTGGCGGTCGCCACTTCCGCAGCGGTGGCGGCGGCTTCGGAGCCGGGGGCAGCGCGCCGCCAGCGCCTCGAAAAGGCGACGGACCCCGCCAGCCGGATCCGATGCAGACATCGGTCGGCTACATCGGCGGCGAAGCGTTCCACCGCAAGAACGCACGAGGCGGTGGTGGGCAGGGGGGTGGAGGGTATGGTGGGAACGGTGGCGGCGGCGGTGGACGCAGCGGCGGCAACCGTGGCGGTGGCGGAAATGCCGGCGGCGGTGGCCGTCGCGGACGCTGATCCGACGTCTGCCCACAGTAGAATCCAAGGCTTTGTCTCGCAGTATCTCCCTCAGGAATGAATGTCATGGCCATTGAACGCACGCTCTCCATCATCAAGCCCGACGCGGTCGCCAAGAACGTCATCGGACAGATCTACAGCCGGTTCGAGAGCGCCGGCTTGAAAGTGATCGCGGCCCGGATGGCGCATCTCTCGCGCGGTGAGGCTGAGGCCTTCTACGCAGTGCACAAGGCGAGGCCGTTCTTCAAGGATCTGGTCGATTTCATGATCTCCGGCCCCGTGATGATCCAGGCACTTGAGGGCGAAGGCGCGATCCTGAAGAACCGCGACCTCATGGGTGCGACCGATCCGAAGAAGGCCGAGAAGGGAACCATCCGGGCCGACTTTGCTGACAGCATCGATGCAAATGCAGTGCACGGCTCCGACGCTGCTGAAACGGCTGCTGCCGAGATCGCTTTCTTTTTCCCGGGCGCGCAGGTCTACAGCCGCTGATGCGTGCTCATTGACCTCCGGCCACTGACGCCACTGCGCCGGCCACTTGGGCCTTCCATGACCGCCGTCAACCTGCTCGACTTCGATCTGGCTGGCTTGGCGGCGTATTGCGAAGGCTTGGGCGAGAAGCGATTCCGCGCGACGCAACTCTTCCGCTGGTTGCATCAGCGCGGCGTGTCCGACGGCGCTCAGATGTCGGACTTGGCAAAGTCCTTCCGCGACAAGCTCGGCGCTGCTTGCGAGGTCCGTGTGCCCGCTGTGCTCAGCGAGCAGGCCTCTGCCGATGGCACGATCAAGTGGCTGTTTGACGTGGGTGGCGGCGACGCGGTCGAGACGGTGTTCATTCCGGAGGACGACCGCGGCACGTTGTGCGTGTCGTCCCAAGCCGGCTGCGCGGTCGGTTGCCGTTTCTGTTCGACCGGTCACCAGGGCTTCAGCCGCAATCTCACAACTGCTGAGATCGTGGGGCAACTCTGGTTCGCTGAACACCAACTTCGCCGCCGCCTGCAGTTGCCCGAAGGCAGCCGCGCGATTACCAATGTGGTGATGATGGGCATGGGGGAGCCGCTGCAGAACTATTCGGCGCTGCTGCCTGCGCTGCGGGTCATGCTTGATGATCACGCTTATGGCCTGTCAAGGCGGCGCGTCACGGTATCGACCTCCGGTGTAGTGCCGATGATCGACCGGCTGCGCGACGATTGCCCGGTGGCGCTTGCGGTTTCGTTACACGCCCCCAGCGACGCGTTGCGGGACGATCTGGTGCCGCTGAACCGCAAGTACCCGCTTGCCGAGGTGCTGGCCGCCTGCGACCGGTACCTTGAATACGCGCCTCGCGACTTCATTACTTTCGAATACTGCATGCTCGACGGTGTCAATGACACCGCGGAGCATGCAGCTCAATTGGTCGATCTGGTTCAGGGCCGCGGCGCTTGTATCGAGCCGTTGTCATGCAAGTTCAACCTGATTCCATTCAATCCGTTTCCTGCGTCCGGCTTGATCTGCAGCCCGCGTGAACGAGTCAAGGCCTTTGCCAACGTGCTTCAGAACGCAGGCATCGTGACCACCATCCGCAAGACCCGCGGCAGTGACATCGACGCCGCCTGCGGGCAACTGGCCGGCGAGGTGCAGGACCGCACCCGCGTTGCTGAGCGCCGTTCTGGACGTGCGGCGATCCCGATCGTGCCGATCGATGCATCGGCAACGCGCGCCTTGGCCGCGCAGGCTCTGGAAAGGCCCGCATGAGGATCAACCTTGGCGACGTTTGTGCTACCACCGAAAGAGCCGCAATGGCTCTGCTTCGCGGCAGCGTGCTCTGGATTGGTGTGGCGGCTTTGCTTGCAGGCTGTGTGAGCCGACCTGACAGCAGATTTCCCCCCAACTCTGCCAATGCCTCCAGTCGTGGCATCTACTCAACAGACACGAAAGACCGACCCACCGCATCAGATGAAACCGATGCTTCACGCCGCGCCAGCGTTCGACTGGAACTGGCCGGCGCGTATTTCAGCCGCGGTCAAATGACGACGGCGCTTGATGAGGTCAAGAAGTCGATCGCTGCCAACCCCAATGTGGCTGCAGCATTCAATCTGCGTGGACTGATCTACGGCAACCTCGGCGACCACCAACTGGCCGAGGAAAGCTTCCGCCGTGCGATGCAGCTCGACCCTAAGGACGCCGATGTGATGCAGAACTTCGGCTGGTACCTTTGTCAGCGGGATCGTTACGCTGAAGCCGACGTGCTGTTCTCTCGGGCGCTGGCCGTACCGCAATACCAGGAAAGCGCCCGCACGTTGCTGACGCAGGGGGTGTGCCAGGCGCGAAGCGGCAAGCCCGACGAGGCCGAGCGCACGTTGGTTCGAGCCTATGCGCTGGAGCCGGGCAACCCGGCTGTCGCCGTCAACCTCAGTGAAGTGCTGTACCTCAAGGGTGATGTGGAGCGGGCCCGCTTCTATATCCGTCGGGTCAACGCGGTGCCAAGCTTTGTGAGCGCCCAGACCTTGTGGCTGGCCGCTCGTATCGAGAACAAGATCGGAAACGCGCAGGGGGCGGCAGATTTCAGCGGGCAGCTGCGTAATCGCTTTCCGCAGTCACCCGAGGCCACCGCCTTGGCCGAGGGGCGATTCAATGAGTGAGTCTGGTGCTCAGGACGTGAACCAGTCTACTGGCGCATCGCCGAGCGCCGGCACATTGCTGCGCACAGCGCGGCAGGCTCAGGGGCTGCACATTGCTGCGTTGGCGGCATCTATCAAGGTGTCGCAGCGCAAGCTCGAATTGCTTGAGGCCGACCGCTTGGCTGAATTGCCCGATGCGACCTTCGCACGAGCACTTGCGCAGACCATCTGCCGCAGTCTGAAGATCGATTCCGCACCGGTGCTGGCTGCATTGCCTCGGGCGCCGGGTTATCGCCTGGACGCTGTCGATGGTGGCATCAACACGCCGTTTCGCGATCGCCCCGGACGCCATGATCCCTCGCCCTTTCTGGCGCTGACCTCGCCAAGCGTCTGGGTGACCGCACTGATTGCTGGCGCGGCCTTGTTGGTCCTGCTTATGCCGGCCGACTGGGCTTCGTCGATCCAAAGTGCGATTTCCAGTCCGCCACCGGCCACGCCAGCGTCCGCTGCGCCAGTGGTCGCAGCGGACGAGCCGCCAACGCTTGCCGCGGCGCCTGTCGATGTCGCAGCGGTGCCGACCGACGCTGCTTCCGCGGCCATCGGCGACATGGCGGCGAGTGCCGTGGTTGTTGAACCGCCAGCATCGTCGGCCGCCAGCGTCTTGCCGTTGACCGCGACGGCGGCGGCGGCGGTAGTCGGTCCGTTGCAGCTGAAGGCCAGCTCGGAAACATGGGTGGAAGTGGTCGATGGCGACTCGAAGGTGCTGGTTTCGCGAATGCTGGCGAGCGGTGAAGCCCTGGTGCTCAACGGAGCATCCCCGTTCAAGCTGAAGATCGGCAATGCCGCCGGTACCAGCGTGGCGTTCCGCGGAAAGGTCGTCGATCTAGCACCGTCCACGCGCGAGAACGTGGCGCGTCTCGAACTGAAGTAGGAGATCAGCATGGGTGAGCTGCGCGACACAGGCCGATTGGCTACTGATGCCTTCGAGTCGCTGGATGAATTCGTAGAGCCGGCACGGCCAGCGTACAAGCGAACCCGCCAAGCGCAGGTGCGCTGCGGCTCGCGCGTGTTGACGATCGGCGGCTCTGCGCCGGTGCGGGTGCAGTCGATGACCAATACCGACACCGTCGACGTGATCGGTACGGCCATTCAGGTAAAGGAACTGGCGGTGGCCGGTTCGGAGCTCGTGCGCATCACCGTCAACACGCCCGAGGCTGCGGCGGCCGTTCCGCACATCCGCGATCAGCTCGACCGCATGGGCATCGACGTGCCATTGGTCGGCGACTTCCACTACAACGGGCATCGGCTGCTGAGCGAACACCCTGCCTGCGCCGAAGCGCTGTCGAAGTACCGCATCAACCCGGGCAACGTGGGCAAGGGCGACAAGGGCGACCGCCAGTTCGCGCAGATGATCGAGATCGCCGCGAAGCTCGACAAGGTCGTGCGAATCGGCGTCAACTGGGGCAGTCTCGATTCCGACCTGCTGGCGCAGATGATGGACGACAACGCCAAGCTCGCCGAACCGCACCCACCGCAGCAGATCATGTACCGCGCGCTGATCACTTCGGCGATCACTTCGGCGAAGCGCGCCGAGGCGCTCGGCCTGAACGGTGACCAGATCATCCTGTCATGCAAGATGTCTGGCG
>CANHNO010000055.1 GCA_947462065.1 Burkholderiales bacterium
GACCGAGATGCGCCAACGCCTGCAAGCCGCACGCGCTCGGTGGTCGCTGCTCACTGGGTTGACGGCAGCGCCCGAGCTGCCGGCTGCGACGGTCAGCGATGGCGCACTCGGCGCTGCGGCAGCGCACCCGGAGCTGCAACTCGCCAGCCAGTCCACGGAGCTGGCGCGCAGACGCGTGGAACTGATGCGCCACTCGCGCCGCGAACCGCCCGAATTGACCGTGGGCGTGCGGCAGGACAAGCCCGGCCGAGCAGAAGCCTCCGAAGGCAGCCTGGTTGTCGGTCTGCGCCTGCCCTTCGGTACCGACGATCGCAACCGGCCGCTGGAAGCCGCCGCACTCGCCGAACTGGATGTGGCCGAGACCCACGAGCAGCGCCTGCGTGAGCGCCTGGACAGCGAGATCGCCGCTGCACGCGACGCGCAGCGGGCTGCCGAGGCGCAACTCGAAGCGGAGACCGCCCGCGCGCGTCTGCTGCGCGAACGCGCGACCCTGATCGACAAGTCCTTCCGCGCTGGCGAAACGCCGCTGCCCGATCAACTGCGCGCGCTTGCCGCCGCCGGCCAGGCTGACAGCGCCGTCGCCCGCCAGACCGCCTCGCTGGGCCTCGCCCGCGCCCGCCTCCAACAAGCACTCGGAGTCCTCCCATGAGCTACCCCTTCCCCCCCCGTGCCCGGCAACCGCTGCCTGCTTTGGCGCTGACTGCACTTCTCCTTTGCGCCATCGCGCCCGTGATAGCGGCCCCGGGTGCCCATGGACCCAATGGCGAGCACCTGGATGGCCCCACCACGATGCGTGCTGCATCGGCACTGCCACGGGTCGAAGCCAGGTCGGAAGCCTTCGAGCTGGTCGCCGAACTGCGCGCCAGCGAGTTGGCCGTCGTGGTCGACCGCTATGAGTCCAACGAGCCCGTGCTGGGCGCGACGCTCGAAGTTGAAAGCGGACCGCTCAAGGCGGTGGCTGCGTTTCGCGCCGAGCAAGGCGACTACGCCGTTACCGATGCGGCCCTG
This sequence comes from Burkholderiales bacterium, assembly GCA_947462065.1. GTDB lineage: Bacteria > Pseudomonadota > Gammaproteobacteria > Burkholderiales > Burkholderiaceae_C > PBB1. Next base: position 1,009 of record CANHNO010000055.1, read on the forward strand.
CTGAAGGCACTGGCTGCGCCTGGCGAGCATGGCATGGTCTTTACGCTGGTGGCCGGCAAGGACAGCGATCTGCTGGATGGCACGCTGGTCACGGCAGCGGGCGGTGGTACTGCCGGGGCAAGGAACAGCAGCCACGGCAATGACGATCACGGACACGATCACGCGCTCGAACGCGCCACCTTGATCGGCACCGGTGTCGCGGCGCTGGGCCTCATGGGCGGCATCGCATGGTGGCGCCAGCGTCGCCGCAGCGCAGGGCTGCCGAAGGGGAGACTTTGATGTCGCAGCACCTTCCAGTCCCTCGCCGCTTGCGGAATGCAGGTACGGCCTTGATGCTGTCAACAAGCGTGCTCTGCCTGCTGCCAGCTCAGGCTGCGCCCGGCGCACACGGCCCCAACGGCGAGCACCTCGACGCACCCGGCGCTGCGGTCAACGCCTCCGGTCTGGCTCGGCTGCCCGACGGCAGCGTCAACGTGCCCAAGCTCGCACAGCGGCGCATGGCCATCCGCACGGTACTGGCGCCGGAGTCGGAAGCCGCCACCACGGTCGAGCTGCCTGGGCGGGTGGTCATGGACCCGAACGCCAGTGGCCGTGTGCAGGCCGTGCACGGTGGTCGCATCGAGCCCGGGCCGAAGGGTCTGCCGGTCGCCGGCCAGGCCGTCAAGCGCGGCGATGTGCTCGCGTACGTGCGCCATCACGCCGAGCCCTACGCCGTGGGTGCGCAGGAAGCTCAACTGGCCGAACTGCGCGCGCAGAGGCAGCTGGCAGAGCAGCGCGTGCAGCGCCTCGATGGTCTGGAGGGCACGGTGCCGCGCAAGGAGATCGACGCGGCACGCACCGAGGCCAGGAGCCTGGCCGAGCGCGAGCGCAGCATTGGCGCCAGTCTCTCGTCCCGCGCAGGCCTGACCGCCCCGATCAGTGGCGTGATCGCCCGTGCCGACCTGGTCGTCGGGCAGGTCGTCGAGCCGCGCGACGTGCTCTTCGAGGTGGTGGACCCGGCACGCATGCTGGTCGAGGCCACCACGGCCGATGCCACCCTGGCGACCCGCGTGGCCGGTGCGTCGCTGCAGGGGGTGCCCGATGTGACGCTGCGCCTGCTGGGTACCTCACGCTCGATGCGCGACGGGGTGCTGCCGATCACCTTCACCGTGAGCGCGTCCAAGCCGGGCACGGCACTGCCGCTGGCGATTGGCCAGCCGGTCACCGTGGTGGCGCAATCCAAGGAACGCATCAAGGGCATCGTGCTGCCGGCACAGGCGGTGGTTCGCAACCCGTCCAACGAGCCCATCGTCTGGATCAAGTCGGGTGCCGAGCGCTTCATTGCGCAGCCGGTGCAGTTCAGGCCGCTGGATGCGAACACGGTCGTGATCACCCAGGGCCTCAGCGCGGACAACCGCGTCGTTGTCCAGGGTGCCGCGCTGATCGCGCAGATCCGCTGAGATGACGACCCCCACGCTCACTTCGTTCACTGCCCCCCAAGGGGGCGTTCAGTCGGCTTGGGAACGGCCCGGCGCCGACTGAAGGAGTCCCCACATGTTCAACTGGATCGTTCGCACCAGCCTGCACAACCGCCTGTTCGTGCTGGCGGTGGCCGCGCTGTTGATGGTCTACGGCGCAACGGTGGCCTGGCGCACGCCGGTCGACGTCTTCCCCGACCTCAACAAGCCGCTCATCACCGTGCTCACCGAGGCCGGCGGCATGGCGCCGGAAGAGGTGGAGCAGCTCGTCACCTTCCCGCTGGAGACCGCCCTCAACGGCATGCCGGGTGTGACCCGCGTGCGCTCGACCTCGGGCGTTGGCCTGTCGCTGGTGTATGCCGAGTTTGACTGGGGCACAGACATCTATCGCAACCGCCAGCTCGTGGCCGAACGGCTGGCGCTTGTGCGCGCACAGATGCCGGGCGACATCACACCGGTGATGGGGCCGGTGTCGTCGATCATGGGCGAGATCATGCTCGTCGCGCTGCCGGTGCAGATCGAGGCCACGCAGCCGGCGCCGGGCCGCCCCAAGGCGGCTGCGGTCTCCTCGGGGGACCGTCCGGCGTACTCGCCGGGCGAGGGGCTGTCATCGCTGCCGATGCAGGCGCGCGAGTACGCCGACTTCGTGCTGCGCCCGCGGTTGCTGTCGATTCCCGGCGTGGCGCAGGTCATCCCCATCGGCGGCGAGGTGCGCACGCTGCGTGTGGCACCCGACACGGCGCGCATGGCGCAGTTCGGCGTCTCGCTGACCCAGGTCGAGCAGGCGCTCAAGGGCTATGCAGGCAATGCTGGCGGCGGCTTCATCGACCTGAACAGCCGCGAGTACCTGATCCGACACCTGGGCCGCACGAACCGCGCGGAAGACCTGGCCGGGATTGCCGTGGCGTGGAAGGACGGCCGCGCCATCCTGCTGGAGCAGGTGGCCACGGTGTCCTTTGCAGCGGGCCTCAAGCGAGGCGACGCGGGCTACAACGGATTGCCAGCGGTGGTGATCAGCGTGCAAAAGCAGCCCGATGCCGACACGGTGAAGCTCACCGCTCAGATCGAAGCGGCACTCGCCGAACTGAAGCAGGGCTTACCGAAAGGCCTGGCCGAGCCGCGCGTGCTGTTCCGCCAGGCCGACTTCATCAAGGCCAGTACCGGCAACGTGGCCGAGGCCCTGCGCGACGGCGCCATCATGGTGGCCATCGTGCTGTTCGCCTTCCTGCTGTCGGTGCGCACGACGGTGATCTCGCTGGTGGCGATCCCGCTGTCGCTGGCGGTCACGGCCCTGGTCTTTCATTGGCTTGGGCAGTCGATCAACGTGATGACGCTCGGCGGCCTGGCCATCGCGATCGGCGAACTGGTGGACGACGCGGTGGTGGACGTGGAAAACATCCTGCGTCGACTGAAGCAGAACAAGGTCGCCAACCACCCTCTGTCGATACTGGAAGTCGTGCGCAGCGCGAGCGTGGAAGTGCGCTCGGGCATCGTCTACGCCACCGTCATCGTCGTGCTCGTCTTCGTGCCGCTGTTCGCGCTGCCAGGCATCGAGGGGCGGCTGTTCACGCCGCTGGGCATCGCCTACATCGTGTCGATCGGTGCGTCGATGCTCGTGTCCATGACCGTCACGCCGGTGATGTGCTGCTACCTGCTGCCGACGATGAAGCGACTGGACCACGGCGACAGCCCGCTGGTGGCGTGGCTCAAGCGCCAGGACAGCAAGCTGCTGTCCTGGTCTTTCAGCCGCGCGAAGCTGCTGATCGTGCTGGCCACGCTGGCGGTGGCCGGCGCCGCGGCAACAGTGCCCTTTTTTCCGCGCGCCTTCCTGCCGGCCTTCAACGAAGGCTCGCTGGTGCTGGGTCTGGTGATGCAGCCAGGCACATCGCTGGCTGAGGCCAACCGCATCGGCGCGGTGGCCGAGACGCTGATCCTTCAGGTGCCCGAGGTCACGCAGGTGGGCCGCCGCACCGGCCGCGCCGAACTCGACGAACACGCTGAAGGCGTGCACTCGGCCGAGATCGACGTGGACCTGAAGCGCACGGACGACGGCCCGGCGCGCGACCGCGAGGCCATCATGGCCGACATCCGCGACCGGCTCTCGACGCTGCCAGCGCAGGTGGCGATAGGCCAGCCCATCAGCCACCGGCTGGACCACCTGCTGTCGGGCGTGCGGGCGCAGATCGCGGTGAAGATCTTCGGCGACGACACCGACACGCTGCGCAGCCTGGCCGAACAGTTGCGCGGCCAGCTCGCGACCGTACCGGGGCTGGTGGACCTGACGGTTGAAAAGCAGGTGCTGATCCCGCAGATCACCGTGCGCCTGGACCACCGCAAGGCGGCGCAGATGGGTCTGTCGCCCGGCGAGGCCATCCGCGTGCTGCAGGCGCTGACCGACGGCGCACACGGCGCAGACATCGTCGACGGGCCGCGTCGATACGAACTGGTGCTGCGCTTGCCCGACCAGCAGCGAAGCCCGCAGGACCTGGCACGCACGCTGATCGACACGCCCGCCGGGCGCGTGCCGGTTTCCAGCATTGCGACCGTGGAAGAGACCGACGGACCGAACCAGATCGGCCGCGAGAACGGGCGCCGCCGGATCATCGTGTACGCCAACACCGATGGCGGCGACATGGGGCGCGTCATCAAGGACATCCGCAACATCATCGCAAAAACCCCCTTGCCGAGCGGCAACTTCATCAGCCTCGAAGGCCAGTTCCAGGCCCAGGAGCAGGCCACGCGCCTGATCGCCGGCCTGTCGCTGGTGTCGCTGGCGATGATGTTTCTGGTGCTGTACAGCCGCTACCAGTCGGCAGTGCTGGCCGGCATCATCATGGCCAACATCCCGCTGGCACTGATCGGCTCGGTGGTGGCGATGTGGCTCGCCGGCGTCAGCCTGTCGGTGGCCTCGATGGTGGGCTTCATCACGCTGGCCGGCATTGCCACTCGTAATGGCATCCTGAAGATCAGCCACTACATCAACCTGTGCAAGTTCGAAGGCGAGACCTTCTCGCGTTCGATGATCGTGCGCGGTTCCCTGGAGCGGCTGACGCCGGTGCTGATGACGGCGCTGGTGGCAGCCTTTGCGCTGACGCCGCTGCTTCTGGCGGCCGACGCCCCGGGCAAGGAGATCCTGCACCCGGTGGCGGTGGTGATTTTCGGCGGGCTGGTCAGCTCGACGCTGCTCGACACCCTGCTCACACCGGTGCTGTTCTGGCTGTTCGGTGAGAAGGCAACGAAGCGGCTGGTCCAGTCGGTACCCGAAGCACCGGAGGGGTCTACAGGCACCCAGGAAGCCTATTGATCTGATGTCAGGCTCGGCGGCGCCGCCTGTACCAGCGCGCCGCATGCTCTAAGGAGACCTTGAAATGATGAAGAAGCTTTTGATCGTGGCGGTGCTGGCTCTGTCGGCGCTTTCGTTCAACGTGGCGCTGGCCCATGGCAGCGCCAAGGCCAAGCATGGCGGTGTCTTGGCGACGGCCAATGACCTGTCGTTCGAGCTGGCAGCGGAGGGTGGCAACGCCGTCATCTATATCGAGGACCATGGCAAGCCGATGGCGCCCACGGGTCTGAAGGGCAAATTGACGGTGCTCAGCGGTGCAGAGAAGTCCGAGGCCGAACTCGTGGTGGTGGTTAACAGGCTCGAAGCAAAGGGCATCACGCTCGCCCCTGGCGCCAAGGTTGTCGCGGCGCTGGTCACGCCAGCCGCGAAGGCCTTCACCGTGCGCTTCACCATCAAGTAGCTGGCGCATACCCATCTTGCGTTTACTTGTCCTTCGCAGCGCTGGCCGGCTCAGCTGATGAGCGGGCCCTGATTGCAGCCATCTCGGCCTTGCGTCTGTCGGCCATTTCGCGCTGCTTCTCAGCCAATGGAGGGAATGGTCCGTACCGGTATTGGTCGGCGCTTGCACCCAGCATGTAGGGCGGGAACGCGGCGTCGATCGGCTTGTTCCACCGTGCCGGGAAGTCGGCCTCCAGGTTGGCTTTCACCGGGCGCGGCTTGGACAAGGCAAACGCCGCGACATCGTAGGCCTCGTCATCGTTCAACACAGCTGCCGTGTGACTCGCGCCGAGCGGCATGTTCTGCCGTATGAACCTCGTTATCGTCAGCAGGCGGTTCATGCCAGCACCGTTGTTGAAGCTGTCTGGCCCCCACAGCGGTGGAAAGGTATAGCCCTGAGCGTCACCGCGCTGGCCGGTCCGCTGGCCCATGCCATCGGCGCCGTGGCATGCAGCACATTTGGCGGCGTAGACGATGCTGCCGGCGTCGGGGTCAGCACGCCGGTTGGGCACCACGCTTGGCAAGACCGCTGCTCCCTCGATCTGTGCGCCCACCGGCACGCCCCTGGACAGGAAGGCGATGTAGGTCGTGAAGGCCTTCATCTCTGGCGCATCGAGCGGTAAGGGCTTGCCATTCATGCTGCGCTCCATGCAGCCATTGATGCGTTCTTCCACCGTGCTGATCTGATCCTCGCGGCCGCGGTATTGCGGGAAGGTTGCCGTCACGCCGACCCAAGGGATCGCGAAGGGCTTGGAGGCCTCTGCCTGGTGACACGACGTACAGGCCAGGTTGTTGCCGGCGTAGCGCTTGCGCAGATCCTTCACCTCAGGGCCGATGACTGCGAAGGTGCGGGTGCTGAGTTCATGACCTTGCAGCACGAGCGCGCGATAGGGCCCCTCGGGCAGGCTGTCGAGCTGTGGCACTGGGCGTCCGACAAGGTTGACGGTCGGTATTGGCTCGGCAGCCCATGAAGCGGTCGTCACCAGCGCTGCCCAGACGCTGATGACCGCGGTCCTGCGGATGTTCACGAGAGCTCCCCGTTCAAAGCTGCCGATGCTTGCAGGCACCACTCCGGGCCGCCTGCGTCGGCGCGCGGTTGGATGGCATCTGATTTGCACCCTAGCGACCTACGCCGGTGTCGTCTGTGCGCGACCGAACAAAGCTGTCCGGCCGCTCTCAGCACCCGGCTGCTCGCGATCGGGGGCAGCCCGCCAGTCATCGGCTTGAGGGCAGGACGTTCAGAGGAATGCGCAGGTAGGAGACCCCGTTGTCGTCGGGCGGAGGCAGTTGGCCTGCGCGCACGTTCACCTGGATGGCAGGCAGGATGAGCGTTGGCACCTCCAGGGTCGCGTCTCTCGCCTTGCGCATTGCGATGAACTGCTCCTCGTCGATGCCATCGCGCACATGGATGTTGTTCGCGCGCTGCGCCGCCACGGTGGTCTCCCAGTGCGGTGCACGTCCGCCGGGCGGATAGTCGTGGCACATGAACATGCGCGTCTCGCTCGGCAGATCCAGCAGCCGGCGCATCGAGCGGTAGAGGCTGCGCGCGTCTCCGCCAGGGAAGTCAGCGCGCGCGCTGCCGACATCCGGCATGAACAGCGTGTCGCCGACGAACACCGCGCCATCCAGGAGGTACGCCATGTCAGCCGGGGTGTGGCCTGGCACCAGCAGCGCTACCGCCTCGACCTCACCGATGCTGAACGTTTCTCGATCCCGGAAGAGATGGTCGAACTGGCTGCCGTCCGGCACGAAACCTGGCTCGAGGTTGTAGATCTTCTTGAAGACCGCCTGCACCTGGCGGATGTTCTCGCCGATGGCGATGCGCCCGCCCGCCTGCTGTCGGATGTAGCCGGCGCTGGAGAGGTGATCCGCGTGGGCGTGGGTCTCCAGAATCCACTGCACGGTCAGCCCTGCCGTACGGATGTAGTCAAGCAACTGGTCAGCTGAGTCGGTTCGGGTACGGCCCGACTTGAAATCGAAGTCCAACACCGGATCGATGACCGCGGCCATCCTTGTCGCGTTGTCCGAGATGACATAGCTCACCGTCCACGTGGCGGAATCGAAGAAGGGCTTGATGGTTGTTCTGACGTTCATGGCGCTTCGCCTTGGAATCGTTATGTTGACTAATATTACATTGTTTTGTATATTGTCATCACGTTCCCTGAAGTCATCAAACCATGCCCGTCAAAACACTCGACACCGACATCCTGCGCTCAGCCGCCGGTCGCGCCGTGAGCGCCCTCAAGCTGCTGGCGAATGAAGACCGTCTCCTGCTGCTGTGCCAGCTGTCCCAGGGAGAGTTGTGCGTCAGCGACCTGGAGGAGCGCCTCGACATCCGTCAACCGACCTTGTCGCAGCAACTCGGCGTTCTGCGCACCGAGGGTGTCGTCAACACGCGCAGGGACGGCAAGAAGATTTTCTACAGCGTCGCCGACGCCACCCTGCTCCAGGTGCTCGCAGCGCTTTACGGCATCTACTGCCCCAAGAAATAAATCATGACCATCGACTGGAACTCGTTCACGCCCTGGACCGCGCTGTCCGGCGGCGCTCTGATCGGCATCGCGGCAGCGATGTTCGTGCTGCTCAACGGCCGCATCGCGGGCATCAGCGGCGTCCTGGGTGGCTTGCTCACGCCGCACCGGGGCGACGTGGCCTGGCGCGTGGCTTTTGTCGGGGGCCTCATCGTGGCGCCGTTGCTCTACACCGTGTTGTTCGGCCGGCCTACCGCTCTCATCGACACGAGCTACGGCGCGTTGGTCGTGGCGGGATTGCTGGTCGGTGTGGGTACACGCTACGGCTCAGGTTGCACGAGCGGCCACGGGGTGTGCGGACTCTCGCGCCTGTCTCCCCGATCCCTCGCGGCAACCGGTACCTTCATGGCCGCTGGCTTTGCAACGGTGTACGTGATTCGTCACAGTCTGGGTCTCTGAGGAATCGATATGACTGTTTTCACATCCCTGCTCGCCGGTCTCGTCTTCGGATTCGGGCTGCTCATCTCCGGCATGGCCGATCCGAACAAGGTCCTGGGTTTCCTGGACCTCGCTGGACCCTGGGACCCATCACTGGCTCTGGTGATGGGGGGCGCCATCGCGGTGGGCTTGGTGGCATTCGCTGTGGCGCGCCAACGCACTGATTCCTTCCTCGGGGCCGAGATGAAGCTGCCCTCCGCGCGCCACATCGACCGTCGGTTGATCCTCGGCAGCGCGCTCTTTGGTGTGGGCTGGGGCGTGGCCGGCCTGTGCCCGGGTCCCGCGCTGGTCTCCATCGGTACAGGCCAGATCAAGGCCGTGGTCTTCGTTTCAGCAATGGTGGCCGGCATGGGGGTGTTCGAATGGCTCGAGCGCCGCCAGTCGCAACGCACGGCCACGGCCTCTTGAGAACGTGATGGAGACCGTGATCACATGGGGCATCGCCACGGCAATCGTGGTCATCGTGCTGGGTTACGAAGTCGCCTTGGCATTCGCTCAGCACCGACAGCCCGAGCGTCTGGCCCGCACCGCACACGCCACGCTGCGCGAGGACTGGTTCGCAGCGGTATCAGCCCAGACGGGGTCGGAGATCCTCGCGGTGCAGACCCTGCGCAATTCGCTGATGTCAGCCACGATGACCGCGTCCACCGCCGTCCTCGGTTTGATGGGGACGCTGACACTCGCGGCTCCTTCTCTGCATGCGTCCTTCGGAGACGGCGCGTCAGGTTGGCCGAACTTCACGCCCCGGCTCGCGATGGAATTGATGGTAATCGCCTTGCTGTTCGTTTCGCTGGTGTCATCGGTGATGGCGGTGCGGTACTACAACCATGCGGGCTTCATCGGTGGGATGCCCGTCGAGTCCGAGGCTCGCCGCCGCTGGGCTCCTGCTGGCACGGCCTACGTGCGCAAGGCCGGAGTGTTGTATGGCTGGGGGTTGCGGCAGCTCATTCTGATCGTGCCGATGGTGGCGTTCATCCTGCACCCACTCGCGGGGCTGGTGGGTGCGCTGGGCGTCGTTGCCGCGCTGCTGAACTTCGATCGGTTCAAGCCGTGATGCTCTCGGAATTCCGTCGATCGCTTGCGCCCGCGCAAGGACTCCCGGCACCCGCAGCGGTATCTTGATCCGATTCGATGCTGACGAAGGAGCCACAGATGAACAGCGTTCAAATCACAGCGCTTGCAGTGCTGATCGGCCTCTCGACAGGCGCGGCCTTGGCCCAGCCCGCTGGGGGCATGGGTACTGGCCCCATGGGTGCCGGACCTGGGGCCAGCGCGTCGGGCATGGGGATGGGCCACGGCGCGGAACGGTGGGGCACCGACGACACGCCGGGCTGGAAGCTGATGACGCCGGATGAGCGCAAGGATCATCAGGCACACATGCGCGCCATGAAGTCCTACGACGAATGCAAGGCCTACCATGCCCAGCACCACGAACAGATGGTTGCCCGCGCCAAGGAACGCGGCGGGAAGGCGCTGGCCCAGCCTCAAAGGGACGCGTGCAGAGGCCTGATGAAGCAAGTGCCTTGAACGAGCCTCTGGGAAAGTTCCGCGGTCTGACGCAGTCGGTGCCCTCGGTTCTCGCGACCTTGAGGATCAGCACGCCCGAGGTGATGGAAAGCTTCATCGAAAGCGACTTCGACCAACCTTGATCTGGCGCAAGCCTCACGGCACAGCGCGATTTGATACTGCGTTCAACGCGCGAAATGAGCAACAGGCTGTAACGCGTTTTCGTTGGCGTCGGGCTCGCTCAGTCCCAGTGCTCGCTATCGCAGCGAAAGGAGCGGCAGTTCATGATCAAGACGATTCCCGTCACCCGGTTGCGTCCGGGCATGTTTGTGCATGACGTCAACGCCTCCTGGCTGGATCACTCGTTCTGGCGATCGCGCTTCAAGCTCCGAGACGATACGGACATACTCCGCATCAGACAAAGCGGCATCCGCGAGGTGCGGATCGACACCGACAAGGGCCTGGACGAGAGCTCCGAGGTCGCAGCGGCCGACACCCCCGCGCCGCTGGCCGTTGCCGATGCCGCGCCACCTGCAGCCCTGCCCGTGGCAACGAGTGCGCCTGCGCCCACCAGCCGCCGCGCAGCGAACCGCGAGGCCGCGGTGGCCCAGGCCGCCGATCTGTACCGTCGTTCGGTGCCGAAGATCGCCTCGATGTTCAGCCAGGCGCGGCTGGGCAAGGCCGTGGACAGCGCCGAATGCGAACCACTCGTCGAGGAAATCTCCGACTCGGTGCTGAACAACCCCGGTGCTCTGATCAATGTCGTGCGCCTGAAGCGTCGCGACGAGTACACCTACATGCATTCGGTGGCGGTTTGTGCGCTGATGCTGAGCCAGGGCCGTGAACTGGGCCTCGAGGGCGAGGAACTGAGACAAGCCGGCATGGCGGGCATGCTCCACGACATCGGCAAGGCCTTCATCCCGCTGGAGATTCTCAACAAGCCCGGCACACTGACGGACGCCGAATTCACCATCGTCAAGACGCACCCGGCGCGCGGCCACGCGCTGCTGAAGCAGACCGGTTCAGCCAGCGACACGGTTCTGGACGTGTGCCTGCATCACCACGAGAAAATCGACGGCAGCGGCTACCCGCACGGCCTGTCGAGCGAGCAGATCACCCGCATTGCCAAGATGGGTGCGGTGTGCGACGTCTACGACGCGGTCACGTCCGAGCGACCCTACAAGGGCGGATGGGACCCGGCCGAGGCGCTGCGCCACATGGCGCAGTGGAAGGGCCATTTCGACGCCTATGCGCTGCAGGCGCTGGTCAGGGCCGTGGGCATCTATCCCGTCGGCTCGCTGGTGCGCCTGCAATCGAACCAGCTGGCCGTGGTGGTCGAGCAGAACCCGGCAGCGCTGCTCTCACCAAGGGTCAATGCGTTTTACAGCCTGGCGTCGAAGGAGCGCATCGACCCGCTGGAGATCGATCTGGCCGAGTACAACTGCGGCGACAAGGTGATCGGCTGGGAGTCCCCCGAGCGCTGGTCATTCGGCGACCTGAACGCGCTCTGCGGGTTGTCGCACGCGTAACCGGTCAGGCGTTGTAGCAGTTCCTTCCTTGCGGCTTGAAAGTCCATCTCCATTGGCGGCCACGGGTGCGAGGCCGCATCGCCAGTAACCCGCCTCGGATTTCTGCTTGCGGCGGACATTGCGACAGGTCACGCCTCATCGGGAATAGGGGACCTTGTTTCGACGATCGTCATGACAAAGGCCTCAGGAAATGAGAAGCTTTGACCGTGAGATGGTGCGTCCGTAGTGGAGGTAGGCGGTGACCCCAATGCCACCATATTCGGTAGACAGTTCCTTGCCTGACGAGGACGACTTGCTTTCAATTGCGACGCAAGGCCACGGCCTGACCGCAGACGCCCTGCGGCTGATGGGCCAGATTGTTGAGCGCTCGCCCGTTGGCGTGGCCGTTATCGATCACGACGGGGTCTTTCGCAGCGTGAACCCCTCCTATTGCCTGATCTACGGCTATCGACAGGACGAGTTGCTGGGACGAAGCTTCACAATGGTGTTTGCTCCGCCACAGCGCGAGCGCGTCATGGCGCTGCACCGCGACTACCTCGATGGTCGTCGCGGCGATATGGACGGCGAGTGGGAAGTGCTGAGGCGAGACGGTGCTGCGCTGAACATCATCGCGCGTTCTGTCAAGGTGCCCGGAGGCGAAGGCCGATTACATCGCCTTGTCTATGTGGTGGACATCACCGATCGGCGGCGCATGGAACTGGAGCTTCAGGCTTCGCAAAGATTCACGCGATCGGTCCTCGATGGACTGACTGCCCATGTCTGCGTGATCGACGCCACCGGCGTCATCGTCACCGTGAACCGGGCATGGCTCGATTTCGCAGCCAGCAATGGCGGTTCGCTGGTTGACCTGCAGGAGGGCGCCAACTACCTCGGCTTTTGCGAGCTCGCTGCCTCCAGGTCCACGCCTGATGCAGCGGAATCCGGGCAGTTCTTGGTATTGCTGCGAGAGGTTCTGGCGGGGCATCGCACGCACTTCCAATTCGAGTATGCGTGTCATTCGCCCTCGGAGCAGCGCTGGTTCATGGTGCGCGTGTCGCAAATCGAGGCAAGTGATCCACCGCGCTATGTCGTTACGCACGACGATGTGACTGCCCTGAAACTGGCCCAGCAAGCATTGATCATGCAAGCCACCACCGATGAGTTGACCGGTGTGGCCAACAGGCGCAGCTTCATTCAAGCGCTGGGCGTCGAGTTCGAGAGGCTACGGCGCCATCCAAGTTCGCACTGCAGCGTGCTGGCGCTCGACCTGGATCATTTCAAGCATGTCAACGACACCTGGGGCCATGCGGCGGGCGATGCCGTGCTCAAACACGTTGCACGGGTGGTCAGCGGGCACACCCGAGCGGGTGATGTCTTTAGCCGCACGGGTGGCGAGGAGTTCACGATGCTCCTTCCGAACACTGCACTTGATGAGGCCGAGGCATTGAGTGAGCGCCTTCGCCTGCAAGTCTCGCTGGAACCTCTGCAGTTCGAAGGACACTCGATCGGAATCACCGTCAGCATTGGAGTTTCCTTGCTGACCGGTTCGGACATGGAAGCCATGGAGGCGGTGGTGCGTGCCGACCGTGCGCTCTATGAAGCCAAGCATGCGGGACGCAACACGGTTAGACGCTGGGGTACCGGCGCTGGCTGACGGAACATGGTCATGAGACATGGGGGCGGTGACCTTCAGGTTCATGGCGTGCAGATCGACGCTGCATCGCAGGCGCTGTACCTGCAGGGCGCGGAATTGCGCGGTGATCGCCGATCCGACGTCAACGACCACTGAAGTCCGGCATCTGAAAGCGCCACCGGCATCGGCACCTCTGCCACCGCAAGGCCGTGCCTTGGCGGGATTTCCACGGGGCAATAACCCGATGGCTCTGTCGAAGGTACCTTGAAGCGACGGGTCGAAGCCTGATTCACGGCAGGCTACCGCCGCCCGCTTTCTGCAGCTTCGAGAGGTCGAAGCCCTGCGCTCGCAGGCGCGCTGTCAGTGCATCCCAGCTCGCCGCATCCACCTGCGGCTGGCGCGCCAGCACCCACAGGTATTCGCGTTTCGGTTCGCTCACCACGGCCAGGGTGTAGGCGGGATCGAGGTCGATCACCCAGTAGTTGCCCCAGACCATGGGCAACCACGACAGCCAGGCGGGCGCAAAACGCACTTCCAGCTTCGGCGAGCCCGCGCCACCGATGCGTCGTGCCTCGCCGAGAGCCTCGTCGGTCTTGCCGTCTGCCTGCGGGCAGCGGTTGGTCACCTGCACGCGGCCACCCGGCTGCAACGCGTAGTCGGCGGTGGCCGGGCCGCTGCAGTCCTTCTGGAATCGGTTGGGGAAACGCGCGATCTCGTACCAGCGGCCCATGTAGCGATCCAGATCCACGCTGGACACGGTGGCCAGCGGGACCGGCGTGGCGGTCTGCGCCTGTGCAGTGCCGGTGATCAGTGCGGCGGACAGGCCCAGGCTCATGCCCAGGCCGAGAGCCGCCCGGCCCCAGGCAGGGGACGAGGACGAGAAGGGATGCATTGGCATTGGCATTGGCATTGGCATTGGCATTGGCATTGGCATTGGCATTGGCGATGTCATTCCGCGATTGTGGGCGTCCAGCGCAGTCGGTTGCGCCGCCTTGCCTCAGATTTCTACCCAAAAGTTGTGGGTCTCTTGCGCGGCAACAGACCCGCCCTCACAC
>CANHNO010000056.1 GCA_947462065.1 Burkholderiales bacterium
GGGAGACAAAGATCAGCGCGTAGATCTGGCCGACGGTGCGGTTGATGCCCCAGCGGCTGCCCATCTCGCCAAAGTGGCTGACGAAGCTGAGCACGAGAGGAGAGAGCGCCGAAGTATTGGGATGCGCTTGCATCAGACGAACCACACCGAAATAGATGGCGCGTAGTGTATCGAATATTCAGTAATTACTGAAAATTGATGGGGCCCGTGCGATGCATTGAATGATTCCTGCGCTCAGGCCTGCGCCCAGAACACAGCGAACCATCCCTGGGCATCAACCCAGCAGCGCGTGCGCGCAAACCCCGCCGATTGCAGCAGACCGGCGAAGCGCTCGACGCTGTACTTGTAGGAGTTTTCAGTGTGCAGACGCTCGCCGGCCTCGAATCGCCGTTCGCCCTCGGGCCAGCGCACACGCAGCGCGCGTCGCGCTTCCAGGTGCATCTCGATGCGCGACGCATCGGAGTTGAAGAAAGCCACGTGACGCCAGTCACGCGGGTCGAAATCGCTACCGATCAGCCGGTTCAGGTGGCGCAGCAGGTTCAGGTTGAAGGCGGCGGTGACACCCAGTGCATCGTCATACGCCGGCTCCAGCCATTCAACCCCCTTGATCAGATCGACGCCGATCAGCAGACCGCCTCCAATCGACTGGCGTCGAACGCTGGCGAGAAACAGCTCGGCCTGCTCGGGGGTGAAGTTGCCAATGCTCGAGCCCGGGTAGAAGAACACTGGCCTGCCTTGAACCATGTCCGTTGGCAGCGCCAGTGCGCTGGAAAAGTCCAGGCCGACACCTGTCACGCTGAGCGTCGGATGCTGGTGCTGCACGTCGGTCAGCGCCTGTTCCAGAAAGCCCACCGAGATGTCGACCGCGACATAACGTGTGGGTCGCAGCGATGGGATCAGCCGCAGCGCCTTTGCGCAGTTTCCAGCCCCCAGATCGACCAATGTGCCGACCTCGCCGATCGCCTGCGCGATCGCCAAGGCGTTGGCGGACATGATGGCTGCCTCAGTGCGTGTCGGGTAGTACTCTGGCAGCTCGGTGATTGCTTCGAACAGGCGCGAACCCAGTGCGTCGTAGAGGAACTTCGGGGACGTCGTGGCCTGCGCAGCGCCCAGCCCGTCGAGCAATTCGTGGCGAGCGAGCTCAGCGTCAGCGCGATGTACCTGCACCAGACGAAGGGGTGCGACTGCAGCAAAGTCCGTCGCTGGCGATGAGACGAACGATGCGGTGGGTGTCAAGGCAGGGTGCTCCATGGTCGGTGGTCGGCCGTGCTGCACCGATCTTTCAGCGCATTGTGTTGCCTGGCCACCGCCAGCGCAGGGTGTGGACGCAATCGGCCGCGCGCCATGCTGCGGCAATGCCCACCCCCGATAATCCGAGTGGCTTTCGACCACCCTCCATGCAAATCGGATTTTCCAATAACGAATTTTTGTTTTGCGTCGTGGTCGCAGCAGGCGCCTGCCGCTGGGTCTGGCGGCGCAAGTTGAGTCGGATGATCGAACCACCGCAGCGACGGCCGCTTTGGGCGAGCCTTGGTGCCGAGTTGCTCGTTGTCGTTGCGTTGATCTTCACCTGTCGTGTGGCGGTTGCAGACTGGCCTAGCGTGCCATCGGGTTCCATGGAGCCTACGTTGCGCGTGGGTGACTATCTGTTGATCAACCACTTGGCTTATGGCCCCAGGCTGCCGTTCACCAACACAGCCATTGAGTTCGGGCAGCCGCAGCGCGGTGACGTGGTCGTCTTTCGCTACCCGCACGATGTGTCGCAGTTCTATGTCAAGCGCCTGGTCGGCATGCCGGGCGATGTGGTGGTCTTCGCCGGCGGGATCGCCTCGATCAACGGCGAAGCACCGAGGGCAGAGATGCTGGAGGACGATGAGCTGGCTCCACTGCAGGTGAGCCGCACTGACGAGGACCGTGGACAGTGGCTGGTTCGTGAATCGGCTGCGGCGCCACCCCGCGTGCTGAAGATCAACCCTTTCATCCTCGGCCGCACACCGCTCAATCTGGACGACGCTGGCCTCTCCGCGCACTGCCAGTCTCCGCGAGGAGGTGAATGGCAATGCACCGTGCCGGCGGGCCAGTACCTGATGCTTGGCGACAACCGAGATGCCTCCGGCGACTCGCGCGAGTGGGGCTTCCTTCCGCACGAGCAGGTCTATGGCAAGGCGGTTCGCGTGCTGTTCAACTTCAGGCAAGCTGGCAGGGCGTGGAAGCCGCTATGAACCTCTCGGTGCAACAACGATGACCCATCCATCCGATTCGACAATGACTCCCGCAGAGGCCTCACGCGGTGATCTCGACGCCAGGCACGTTGTACTTGGCCTGTCGGGTGGCATTGCCTGCTACAAGGCCGCCGAGCTGGCGCGTGCGCTGGTAAAAGCCGGTGCCACGGTGCAGGTGGTGATGACCGAGGCAGCCGAGCAGTTCATCACCCCGGTGACGATGCAGGCCTTGTCGGGACGCCCGGTGTTCACCAGCGCCTGGGACACGCGAGATGTGGATGGCAACGCGAACAACATGGCGCACATCAACCTGACGCGGCATGCCGATGCGGTGCTGGTGGCGCCGGCCAGCGCAGATTTCATGGCCAAGCTGTTGCACGGTCGCGCCGACGACCTGCTGAGCCTGTTGTGTCTGGCGCGCCCGATCGAGACCTGCCCGCTGCTGATCGCTCCCGCGATGAACCGCGAGATGTGGGCACATCCGGCGACGCAGCGCAATGTCGCTCAACTGCGCGCTGATGGCACGCACCTCCTCGGTCCGGACAGCGGCGAGCAGGCGTGCGGTGAAGTTGGTGACGGCCGGATGCTTGAACCCGAGCAACTGCTCGAGGAATTGATCGGCTTTTTCCGCCCGAAGCCGCTCGCAGGCAAGCGCGTGCTGATCACTGCTGGGCCCACCTTCGAGCCGATCGACCCGGTGCGCGGTATCACCAACCTCTCCAGCGGCAAGATGGGGTTTGCAATCGCACGGGCGGCGGCTGAGGCGGGCGCCGAGGTCACCCTGGTGACTGGGCCGGTGCATGTGTGTACACCGCGCGGCGTGCGGCGCATCGATGTGCGCACGGCCGTGCAGATGGCCGATGCGGTGATCCCTCTGGCGCCGACCCAGGACGTGTTCATAGCCACCGCGGCGGTGGCCGACTGGCGGCCCGCGATACTGGCTGAGCACAAGATCAAGAAGAACGGCAGCAAAGTGGCGCCGACCTTCGAGCTGACCGAGAACCCGGACATCCTGGCAGCTGTGGCCAAGCGGGCACTGGTGGAGGGTCACCCGTTCTGTGTCGGCTTCGCGGCCGAAAGCCACGACCTGCTGAAACATTCGCGCGAGAAGCGCGAGCGCAAGCAGATCCCGTTGATCGTTGGCAACCTGGGACCTGCCACCTTCGGGCGCGACGACAACGCGTTGGTGCTGGTCGACGCGCACAGCCACCGCGACCTGCCACCCGCAGACAAGTTGACCCTTGCGCGCTGGCTGATCACCGACATCGCGCGGCGGCTCCAATCCACGGAAACACTCCTATGACGACGATCGATGTGAAAGTACTGGACCCGCGCATGGCCGAGGCCCTGCCGGCCTATGCCACTCCGGGCAGCGCAGGCCTGGATCTGCGCGCCTGCCTCGAAGAGGCCTTGCTGATCGAACCAGGCCAGACGCGGTTGATCCCCACCGGTCTGGCGATCTACATCGCCGATCCGGGCCTGGCCGCGATGATCCTGCCGCGCTCGGGGCTCGGCCACAAGCATGGCATCGTGCTGGGCAATCTGGTCGGTCTGATCGATTCCGACTACCAGGGCCCGTTGATGGTCAGCTGCTGGAACCGCGGTCAGGTGGCGTACAACGTGCAGCCGATGGAGCGCATTGCGCAGCTCGTCATCGTGCCGGTGGTGCAGGCCAGCTTTCGCCTTGTGGACTCGTTCGAGGCCTCAGACCGCGGTGCGGGGGGCTTTGGATCGACCGGTGCGCGCTGAGGTCGCCGTGCCCATTTAGTGAAGGAGCGGGCCGGGGGGCATGGCGTTGAGTACGCTGAAAGCCGGCTGGCCGACACTGCCCGCCTCAACCTCGTGAGCCGTGGCTGTGCGCACGTCCTGTACCTTCAGGTGAAGCCGCAGTGCCAGCCCGGCTAACGGGTGGTTGCCATCGAGCACAACATGCGTCGGGTACACCTCGGTGACGGTGTAGAGCACGTCCGCAGGCATGTCAGGCGTCACGGCGCCTTCGGGCACCCCCTCGAACTGCATGCCGATTTCGATGCCACCGGGAAACACCGAGCGCTCCTCGAAGAACACGAGAGCCGCGTCGTAGTCGCCGAAGGCATGTTCGGGTTCGAGATGTAGCGAGGCTTCGAAGCCAATGGTCTGGTCGAGCACCGCAGCCTCAACCTGTTCGAGCAGATCGACACCGCCATAGAAAAACTCGACCGGTTCTGCCAGTTCGTCGATCAGCTGGCCTTGGGCGTCTTCAAGTCGCCAGGTGAGCGCGACGACGCAAGGGGATTGAATGTGCATCCGGAAATGATCGCACAGGGCTGAACGGTGCCTGTGGCGATGCGACTTTCTGGTCGAACGGGCGCATGGACAATCGCGCGCATGACCATCGACACTCCCACGCCCCTGCTGGGCGGGCTGAGCCCCCAGGCTTTCATGCGCCGCCACTGGCAGAAGAAGCCATTGCTGATTCGCCAGGCACTTCCTGGCGCCGAACCTGCGCTCGACAGAGCCGCGTTGTTCGCTCTGGCCGACACCGAGGGCGTCGAGTCACGTCTGATTGAGCGACGCGAAGGCCGTTGGTCCTTGCGCCATGGGCCGTTCACCCGACGCCAATTGCCGCCGCTTGCCAGGCCCGATTGGACGCTGCTCGTGCAGGGCGTCGATCTGCACGCGCCGGCTGCACATCGATTGCTGTCGCACTTCCGATTTGCATCCGATGTGCGGCTCGATGATGTGATGATTTCGTACGCCACCGATGGCGGCGGCGTCGGTCCTCACATCGATTCCTACGATGTATTCCTGCTCCAGTTGGCCGGTCGCCGGCGTTGGCGCATCGGCCGCGGCAAGCAACCTGCGCTCGTGCCTGATGTGCCCCTGAAGATCCTGGCGAACTTCAAGCCAGAACACGAATGGACACTGGAGGCGGGCGACATGCTGTACCTGCCGCCAGGTTGGGCGCACGAGGGTGTAGCGGACGGTGAATGCCTCACCGCATCGATCGGCTTCCGGGCGCCAACCCGCAACGAGGTCGGCCTCGAGGTGATGCAGAGAATGCTTGATGGCGTCGATGATGACGAGGGCACCGCAACCCGCTATCGCGATGCCTCACAAACGGCTACCGACCAGCCCGCGCGCATCCCCTCGCGACTGGTCGAGTTCGCCGCCGATGCGGTCAGGCGCCTTGTCGACAACCCTTCTTCACTGCAGTGCGCGCTGGGCGAATGGCTCAGCGAGCCCAAGCCGCAGACCTGGTTTGAGCCCATCGATGCCTTGCCCGGTCCCTGCGCTGTCGCGCTGGATCAGCGCACCCGCATGCTGTACGACGACAGGCATGTCTTTATCAACGGAGAATCCTTCGACGCTTCGGGGCGTGACGCGCGCTTGATGCGGCAACTGGCGGACGCCCGAATGCTCGATGCACGTGCGGTGGCGGCTCTCAGCGCCGATGCCTGGGAACTGCTGCAGTCGTGGGTGTTTCAAGGGTGGCTGCGTGCGGATGTGCGTGCAGATGGCTGTTGAATTGCTCACCGTGATGGACCCAGCGAGGAGCTCGAACCATGAATCTTCCAGCGGATGAGCTGTTTGATACCCGCGCTCAGTTTCAGTCCGCCGTGCGATCGGCGTTTGCACAGATTGCGTCAGCGGGCGCACGCGAAGTCTGGCTGTGTGATGAAGACTTTGCGGATTGGCCGCTCAATGATTCGCAAGTCGTTGAGCACCTGTCGCAGTGGGCTGGCGCGCATCGGCGATGCATGGTGATGGCCAGTCGCTACGACAGTATTCAGAGATTGCACCCGCGCTGGGTGCACTGGCGACGGCAGCGGTCGCATGCGGTGCATTGCCGGACCCCCGATGAGTCGCAATCCAACCCGCTGCCTGGTTTGCTGCTGGCACCAGGCTGTTTGACGCTGAGCCTGATCGATCGCGAGCGTTGGCGAGGTTCGATTTCCGCTGATCCCGCCGATGCCGTTCTGGCACGTGAGAGGCTTGACGTGTTGATGCAACGTTCCGTCGAAGCGTTCCCGTCAAGCACGCTCGGGTTGTGAGTGATATTCCGCTCGCGACAGACATATACTAGACGGCTGATGACTAAGGGTTTGTTGGCCTTTAGTTTCTGAGTTTTGGGTTTGTCGTTCAGGCGACGACTCTGGACCCTATCCCTTCTTATCCACCTTTCTACTGAGGATGAACATGAACAAGTCGCTCGTGCTGGCCACCCTGTTTGCTGCTGTTGCTCTTTCCGCTTGCGGCAAGAAAGAAGAAGTCGCTCCAGCCGTCGAAGCGGCTGCTTCCGCTGCTGCACCAGCCATCGCAGACGTCTCTGCAGCTGCCGCCTCGGCAGTCGACACCGCCGCTTCGGCTGCTGCTGATGCCTCGATGACCGCCAGCGGTGCAGCCGGCGCGACGATGGATGCAGCCAATGCCGCAGCCGATGCCGCCAAGGACGCTGCTGCCAAGGCCGCTGATGCTGCTACGGGTGCCATGAAGAAGTAATCGGGTCAGCCCGAGACAAAAAGCCGCCTGAGGGCGGCTTTTTTGTGGGCGTCTGCAAACGCGCTACTGAATCTGCTTCACCCGCCGTCAAGGCCGCAGCGACTGCCATGGCCCAGCGGGATACATGACATCTATTTCAGGTCGTTGACCAGCACTTGGGCCAAGCGTGTGGCGACATCGTTGTCGGGCGCGCCGCCCTCGGAGTTCTGCACCGTGACCTTGCTGCGCTTACCTTCGCTCTTGACCTGCACCCGGTAGCGAACCACCTGTTTCGCGTCCTTCTTGTCGCTGCCCAAGCCCCCGAAGTTCAGCAGCTTGCTGAACACACCTGGCTCCTGTTTCGTCGGCGCCTGGCTCTGATCGGTATAGCTCACGTAATAGAAGCCCTGTGCGCGGTCGCGGTCTTCCACGGCGAAGCCACTGCGGTCCAGCGCCAAGCCGACACGCCGCCAGGCGCGATCGAAATCGTCGTCCACTTCCACGGTTCCTGCCGGTCCGCCCGACAGCAGGCGCGCGCGAGCGGGCGCAGCTTCTCCAGGCGCGACCAGGGCGGTGGCTTGCTCTTCCTTCGCGCCTAGTTTGAGCAGCAACCGACGCAGCATCTCGGCCTCGAGTTCCGGCTCGGCCGCGCGCGCCTGCCAGGTGCTGCTGTCCTTGTTCGAGCCGGTCAACACCTCGACCGCACCGCGGTGGCTGATGTAGATCTCGCTGCCGTTTGCGCTGCGCTCCACTCGCGTGCGGTAGCGGTCTCGCTCACCGCTGTCCCAGGCGGAATCGAAAACGAGGCCGATGGTCGAGCGGATGAAGTCCTGCGGAATCTTGGACCGGTTCTCGTTCCAGTCGGTCTCCATCACGCCGACGTCAGCCTGGTCGATCACGAGTGTGAATCCACGCTCGCCCCAGAACTGCTTGAGCTTGGGCCACACCTGCTCCGGAGTCATCGTGGTCACGATCCAGCGGTCGTTGCCACTGCGGTCAATGGTCACACCCGGATCGGTGCTTGGCACCACCCCCGCGGCGTTCGTGCCGCCGCCGGTGGTTGTGGCGAACGAAGGCGGCTGGTAGGTCGCCGCGCTGACCACACCTGAGCCATCCTGCCTGTAGCGAGAGTCACGTGCCAACTGGGTCAGATCCGGCGGGACTTCGAGGCCCTGGGTCTGCGCCGATTGGCTGCGGTAGTCGACCTTATCGCCCTTGAACAAGCTGCCGACTGAGGTGCAACCTGCCAGGCTGATCACCACCACCGAGCTGACGAGGCGCCTGGCGTGCAACCCACTGTTCGATACGGTGTTGGAGGGGGCTTGTTTCGTATCTGTCACGTTGTTCATCTCCGTGGGGGTGGCGGCGCCAGTGCCGCGCAGCCCATTGATCGCCGATGGCGAAAGAAAGGACATTCGAGGTGTATCGGGCGACCGGCGACGGCCGCTCACAGCAAGCCCGCATCACGCAGGGCCGCGCCGACGGTGGCCACGCCTGTCGGGGTCAGCGGCAGCAGCGGCAGACGCAGTGTGTTCTTGCATCGACCCAGTTGGGACAGCGCCCACTTGGTCGGTGCTGGGCTGGGCTCGGTGAACAGATGCTTGTGCAGCGGCAGCAAACGCATGTGGATGGCCGTGGCTTCACGCACCTTGCCCGCCATCGCTGCCACACACAGATCATGCATCGCACGCGGCGCCACGTTGGCAGTGACGCTGACGTTGCCGTGTCCGCCCAACAGCATCAGCGCAATGGCTGTTGGGTCATCGCCAGAATAGACAGAGAAGCCAGGCGGCGCATGCTTGATCAGCCATGCCGCGCGTTCGATGTTGCCCGTGGCTTCCTTGACCGCGACGATGCCCGGCAACTGCGCCAGGCGCAGCGTGGTTTCCGGCTGCATATCTGCCACGGTGCGCCCAGGCACGTTGTAAAGAACGATCGGTGTGTCGACCGCCTCGGCGATCGCCTTGAAGTGCTGGTAGATGCCCTCCTGAGAGGGCTTGTTGTAGTAAGGCACCACCGACAGCACGCAGTCCGCGCCAACCTGCTTCGCGAAGCGCGTCAACTCGATCGCTTCGCGCGTCGAGTTGCCGCCAGCGCCGGCCATGATGGGAACGCGCCCGCGTGCATGCTCCACGGCCACGCGGATGATCTCGCAGTGCTCTTCCACCGACACGGTCGGAGACTCACCGGTGGTGCCGACCACGCCGATGCAGTCCGTGCCTTCGGCGATGTGCCAGTCCATCAGGCTGCGCAGCGTGTCGTAGTCGACACTGCCGTCCTCGTGCATCGGCGTGACCAGCGCGACGATGCTGCCAGTGATCGGTTTCATGGGAATTCCTTGCAAGCTTTCGATTTTAGCTGGCGCGAGAAGGATTCAAGGGCTGCAACGGATGGCGCTGCATGTCGGCGTTGCTGGTCGATGGGCGAACCGCCACCAGGCGCTGGATAAAACGATCGGGTTGGCTGCAAAAACCATCTTCGTAAGCCACCACGCGCAATCCGTGCGTTGTTGCGAAGTGCAGCAACTCGCCGGGGCGCAGCAGAAATTCAGGGTTGGAGGGTTTGCCGACGCTGGCGTTCCCTTCGGCAAAGGTTTCGTAGATCAACACACCTGAAGCAGCCACGCTTCGGGCGATGTCCGGCAAGAGCGCACGCCACAAGTAGTTCGTCACGACCACGGCCGAGAAAGTTTCTCCACGGAAGGGCCAGGGCTGTCCTTCGAGGTCGGCGACCACGGTGCGCGCCAGCTCACGCAGACCTTCAAGCGCTGCGGCGTCGCGATCCACCGCCGTGACCGTGCCACCCAGATCACGGAACCAGTGGGTGTGTCTACCGCTGCCACAGGCCACATCGAGCACGGTGCTGCCGGCGGGCACCAAGTGAGACCAGCGACGCACCCAGTCGGAGACGATGGCGCTGCTGTGGGATGGGAGCGAGCGCGGCTCTGGCATCGAAGGATCGGTCATGTGGGCGTGCGCAGGCGCGTGTGGAAATGTATGCCAGCCCGGCCCAGAGGCGGCTGCTCGGGTGCTGTCGGCGCCGGGACCCCGCTCCCTACAATCCTCCGCCATGGTCACCCGCCCCCCTGCACGAACCCTCACCACCCCCGCGTCTGCCAGCCCCTCCAGCTACGGCGAAGCCTCGATCCGTGTGCTGAAAGGCCTTGAGCCGGTCAAGCAGCGGCCGGGCATGTACACCCGCACCGACAACCCGCTGCACATCGTGCAGGAAGTGATCGACAACGCTGCCGATGAAGCCCTGGCCGGCCACGGCAAGCGCATCGACGTCACCTTGCACACCGACGGCTCTGTCAGCGTGCACGATGATGGCCGCGGCATCCCGTTCGGTCTGCACCCCGAAGAGCAGCGCCCGGTGGTCGAGATCGTGTTTACCCAGCTGCACGCGGGTGGCAAGTTCGACAAGGGCTCGGGCGGCGCTTACAGCTTTTCGGGGGGCTTGCATGGTGTGGGGGTCAGCGTCACCAATGCCTTGTCGAAGCGGCTCGAGGTCACGGTGTTCCGCGAGGGCCAGGTGGCGCAGCTCGCCTTCGCCGGCGGCGATGTCAGCGAGCCGCTGACGCTGCGCAAGGCTGTGCTGTCAGCGTCGTCGGGCGATCGCAAGAGCGGCACCACTGTGCGGGCCTGGCCCGATGCCAGGTACTTCGAAAGTGTCGATCTGCCTCGGGCCGACCTGACCCACCTGTTGCGCAGCAAGGCGGTGCTGATGCCTGGCGCCAGCGTGTCGCTGACGATCGAAAAAACCGGCGAGGTGCAGACCTGGCTGTACCAGGGCGGTCTGCGCGACTACCTGATGCAGACGCTGAACGCCGACCCGCTGATCCCGCTGTTCGAGGGCGCCTTCCACGCCGATGGCTCCGAGTCCGAAAACTTCGCCAACTTTGCCAAAGGCGAGGGTGCGACCTGGTGCGTGGCCTTCACCGAAGACGGCGCGCCGGTGCGCGAGAGCTATGTCAACCTGATCCCGACCGTCAACGGCGGCACGCATGAGTCGGGCTTGAAGGACGGGCTGTTCGGCGCCATCAAGAACTTCATCGACCTGCACAGCCTGCTGCCCAAGGGCGTGAAGCTGATGCCCGACGACGTTTTTTCGCGCGCCAGTTTCGTGCTGAGTGCCAAGGTGCTGGACCCTCAGTTCCAGGGCCAGATCAAGGAGCGGCTGAACAGCCGCGATGCGCTGCGGCTGGTGTCCGGTTGCGTCAAGCCGCCGCTTGAGCTGTGGCTGAACCAGCATGTCGAATACGGCAAGAAGCTCGCCGAACTGGTGATCAAGCAAGCGCAGACGCGCCAGCGCGCGAGCCAGAAGGTCGAGAAGCGCAAGGGTTCGGGCGTGGCCGTGCTGCCCGGCAAACTGACCGATTGCGAAAGCCGCGACCTGCTGCACAACGAGCTGTTCCTGGTCGAGGGCGATTCGGCCGGCGGCAGTGCCAAGATGGGCCGCAACAAGGAGACGCAGGCGATCCTGCCACTGCGCGGCAAGGTGCTCAATTCGTGGGAGGTCGAGCGCGATCGCCTCTTTGCGAACAACGAGATCCACGACATCGCGGTGGCGATCGGCGTCGATCCGCATGCGGCGACCGACACGCCCGATCTGAGCGGCCTGCGCTACGGCAAGGTCTGCATCTTGAGTGATGCCGATGTCGATGGCTCGCACATCCAGGTGCTGTTGCTGACGCTGTTTTTCCGCCACTTCCCGAAGCTGATCGAGACCGGGCACCTGTACATCGCGAAGCCACCGCTGTTCCGCATCGATGCCCCGGCGCGCGGCAAGAAACCAGCTGCGAAGATCTACGCCCTCGACGAGGGCGAGTTGACCGCGACGCTCGATCGGCTGCGCAAGGAAGGCTGCCGCGAGACCGCCTGGAGCATCAGCCGCTTCAAGGGTCTGGGCGAAATGAACGCCGAACAGCTGTGGGACACCACGCTGAACCCCGAGACGCGGCGACTCTTGCCAATCGCCTTCGGTCAACTCGGCTTTGCAGCCACCGTCGATTCATTGACCAAGCTGATGGGCAAGGGCGAGGCGCAGGCGCGGCGTGATCTGATGGAACTGCACGGTGACGAGGTCGATGTGGATGTTTGAGGGCCGAGCCTTCATTCCGTTGCATCTCCCCTGTCCATGTAATAGAGTGTCTTTGCAAGACTTCCGTGTCTTGTCGCTGGGTTTGTGCCGATCAGAGTCCAGTTGCTACGAAGATTGACGCGTCCCGTCGAGTACATGCAATGATTTTCCGGCACCTATGAACCTGAGGGACACGCTGAAGGAAGCCACTGCAGGCGACCATGCCGCGCTGGAGAGAACCGGCGTGCTTCGGGCCTTCTCCTCGGCTTGCACGCCGCCGGCGGTCTACGCCGATTACCTTGCGCGGCAGTGGCACCTGCACCGCGTGATGGAGCCCGTGTTGCAGGGCTGGCTGGGCGCCGGCTGGGCCGATGCCCGGCTCGTCAAGTCGCTGTGGCTGCAGCAGGACCTGGCGGCGCTGCACTGTGCCGCCGAGGCCTGGCAGATCGTCTGGGACCGGCCGCACAGCGCGGCGCAGGCCCTTGGCACGATGTACGTCCTGGAAGGCGCGACGCTCGGCATACGCCAGAGCGTCCGCGCTCTGCCAGCCACCCATCCTGCCCAGGGCCCTGCCAACCGTTTCGTGCAGGGCTACGGCGAGCATACGGGTGCGCGCTGGAAGGACTTTCTGGCACGGCTGGAGGACGTCGATTCGATGCTCTGGCCCGATGTCGTCACAGGTGCGTCCGCTGCTTTCCGCGCCTTCGAAACGCATTTCTCGGAGCGGATTCATGCCGAATTCGATGAATCTGCCAGCGTCTGAATCCGGCGTCGCCGCAGGCCTGCAGGTCTTCAAGCCCACGCTGGACAACTGCGACAGCGAGCCGATCCACATCCCTGGGTCGATCCAGCCTTCGGGGGCACTGATCGCCTTCGATCCCGCGGTCGGTTCGGTTCTGCACGCCTCCACCAACCTTGGGCACTGGCTGCCGGTGGGCAACCTGCCGGTCAAGGGCCTGTCCCTGTTGGACCTGTTGGGCGAGCCGGCCCACGAGCGAGTGGTTCGTGCGCTTGCCGGGCGTGCCGGTGGGCCGGTGCGGCACGAGGTGCTGGACCTGCCGGCGCGACCTGACGCCGGCCAGCCGCATGCGCTGGAGGCGCTGGTGCACAGCCACCGTGGGGTCGGCCTGATCGAGATCGAACCGGTCCCAGCCACCTCCCACCCCCATGACTGGCTGCAGGGCCTGAGCGACGCCGTCGATGCTTTGCGCAGCGCCACCGGGCTGGAAGATCTGTACCAACGCATGGCACTCCGCGTCAAGCGCCTGACGGGCTTCGACCGCGTGATGGTGTACCGCTTCGACGAGGACTACCACGGCCAAGTCGTGGCCGACGCCCGCGAGCGCGGCATGGAATCGTTCCACAACCTCCACTATCCGGCCAGCGACATCCCGGCTCAGGCGCGAGCACTGTATGCCAGCAACCTTGTGCGCTACATCGCCGACGTCGGCTACACGCCGGTGCCGGTGCTGCCCTGGCTCGACACTGTGCGTATGCAGCCGCTGGACATGAGCCACGCCATGCTGCGAAGCATCTCGCCCATGCACATCCAGTACCTGCAGAACTTGGGTGTGGCCTCCACGCTGACCCTTTCTTTGATGGTCGATGGCCGCCTCTGGGGGCTGATCGCCTGCCATCATCGCCAGCCGACGGCCTTGCCGCTGCGGTTGCGACGCGCCTGCTATGCGCTGTCTGTCACGGCCGGCTACATGACGGG
This sequence comes from Burkholderiales bacterium, assembly GCA_947462065.1. Taxonomy (GTDB): domain Bacteria; phylum Pseudomonadota; class Gammaproteobacteria; order Burkholderiales; family Burkholderiaceae_C; genus PBB1. Next base: position 13,480 of record CANHNO010000056.1, read on the forward strand.
CTGGTTTACCAGCCAGCAGCGTATCGCCACAGCCGCCGCGGCGGCGAAGGCCCAGGGCATGATCGTGGAGGCCTTCAACCAGGTGCAGGTGCCCTTGCGAGACGTGATTGAGCACTGCACCACGCCACTGATGCAGATGGTCGGTGCCTCGGGAGGAGCGTTGTGGCGCGACGAAACCGTCTTGCCGTTCGGACAGTGGCCGGACGGGCCTCGGGGCGAGTCGGTGCTGCGTTTTGTACGCCACTCCTTCGCCACCTCGGGCGCAGACCACATCGACACCGAGCAGGCTGACCTCCAGCCCCCGCTGGAGCCTGCCGAACTGCGCGAGGTCTGCGGCTTGATGGCCATCAAATTTGACGGCCTTCCCTCGTCGGGGCTGGTCTGGTTGCGACCTGAGCATCGCAGCGAGGTGATGTGGGGCGGCGACCCCGATAAGCCGGTGGAAGTGAAGCTCGACGCCGACGGCCGCCCGGTGCTCGCGCCTCGATCATCATTCGCGCGCTGGACGACTATCGTCAAAGGCAAGAGCCGCCCCTGGACCGACACCGACCGCGAGGCCAGTGTCTCGCTGGCGACCTTGCGCCAGGTGCTGCTGGTGCGCGAGTCGCTGGCCCAGATCAGCCTCAGCGACCGGCAGTTCCGCAGCCTGGTGGACTTGCAATCCGACGCTTATTGGCAGACTGATCGCCAGGGTCGAATCGTGACGATGAGCAAGACGCTGCCCTTGGGCCAGCGGATGCTGCAAGGCGTGATGTTGGCCGATGTGTTCGCCGATGCTGGCGATTGCACCGGGTTGACGGAGTTGCGTGCAGTGTTGGCTGGTGACCGCCCGTTCCGCGCCCTGCGCGTGGCGGTCCGGCTGCGAGCTGAAACGGTACCTTTCACCTTCTTGCTCAGCGGCGAACCACTGCGCGATGTCCGCGGCCAAACGATCGGCTGGCACGGCACCCTCAGCGACATCACTCGCGACGCCCAGTTGGAAGCAGCCATACAGCAGGAGAAGGAGGCAGCCGAATTCGCGAACAACGCCAAGACCGCCTTCCTCGCCAACATGAGCCACGAGATCCGCACGCCGTTGAATGCGATTCTGGGGTTCGCGCAGTTGCTGAGCCGCGACACGTCCGCCACGCCCACACAGTCCGATCAGATCGGCAAGATCGCCTCCGCCGGGCAGCACCTGCTGGCCCTCATCAACGACATCCTCGACGTGTCGAAGATCGAGGCTGGCGAGGTGCAGATCGAGGCCACGGACTTTCATCTCTCTGAGGTGCTGCGCGCCGTGCATTCGATCATTGCCGAGCAGGCGCGTGCCAAGGGGTTGCGGCTGCTGGTCGACATCTCGGGCGTGCCGACC
>CANHNO010000057.1 GCA_947462065.1 Burkholderiales bacterium
ATCTCGCCGTTGGCAAAAAAGCCGACCAGTGGCACGTCGCCGAGCGCATGCCGCACGATGGCGAGCTCAGCCGATGGCGATCCGAAGTGCGGGCCTCCCCGTCCGGCGCAACTGACATACACCGCGCCGGCGATCTGTCGAGCCAGGTGGGGCGCCGCGCCCGCGTCCCCACGGTGCAAGGCCATCGCGGTTTCAAACGGCAGCGTGTCGGGCTCAAGTTCCTCGCGGATCTCGGTGCAGATGCGCACCAGGTCGCGCCGTGCAGCGTCAGTGTTGCGCTGGCAGAAGGCGAGCTGCATGCCGCGTTCGACCACATCGGCCACGGCGACCGCATGCCGACCCGGATCGATGCCCACCAGATGGCGCACCCGCGTCTCGGTGCCGAAGTTGCCGCCGCGCGCCTGGGCACCGTCCGGGTCGCTCAGGCCAACCAGCGTGCCGCGCAGACGCGGCAGGGCTTCGCGGGGATCTTGGGGATCGACCTTCAGGTCGCGCAGCAGGCAGCCCAGCGCGGGCTCGTCGTCCAGCGAGACAACGAGGTTGCGCTCGACCTTGGTAACGCGGCGGACCACGCCGATTGGCTGGCAGCCCTGGGTGACGCGCGAGATCAGGGGCACCTGTGCGTCGAACGCGACCCCCGACAGGCCGCCGTGGTAGACACCATCGGCAATGTGTGTCGCAGGCCCACGCGCAGAGGCCATGCCACCGAAGAGGTAGCCCGTGTCGGTCTGACCGGCCAGCTCGGCGACCAGATCAGCGGCATCATGCGCCGACGAATCGGCGTGCACCAAGGCCGTGGCAGCGGTGAAGCCGGGCTGCCCGGACAAGGGCTGCAATCCGGAAAAGACCCGGAAGTGTGCCGGAGCGATATCGCCCAGCATCAGCGACAGGGCGGGCTCGTCAAAGTATTCGACACCATTGCCCGCGATGCCGACGCCGACAGAGCCGACCCAGGCCACGCCGGGCCACTGGCCGCGCAGCGCGGCCAGCAGAGCCTCGGCGGCGGCGCCGTAGTGATCGCTGAAGTAGATCCAACCCAGGGTCGGGTTATCGATGTGATCGGGCAGGGCACGTTGCGCCTCCAGCTGCGCGGTGACCAGGGAAAGCGCGAAGCGCCAGTCAGGGTGCGTGGCGTGAGCGTGAAGGAACAGTTTCATCGTGGCGCCCGCCCAGAAGGCTTTCGGGGGGCAGCTGTGGAGGCCGGACGCGCGCTGCGGCGCGGTGCCTTCTTGGCGGGGGGCTGACTCGACGACGGCGTGGCGGAGGACGACTTCATCGCTTTCGCCGCGGGTGCTGTCGCAGCGGAGGCGACCCGCGCTGCGGCTTCGGCGGCGCCGTCCTTCAGCGCGGAAGCAGCCAGTTCGCTGAACTGCTGGGTCAGGGCGCCCCACCATTGCATCGGGTCGACGGCCGGCTTCGCATTGGCCTGCGGCGTGCCGGCGGCGCGTTCCCCAGGCGCTTCGGGTTCCGGTGGCTTCGCAGATTCCGCCGCGCTGCGCGCAGCTGCTGCGGTCGGCGTGCGGATCGTCAAAGCGTCGCGCAGGTCGCCCATCTGCACATTCATGGTCTGCAACGTTGCCAGGGTCATCTTCTGGACCTCGAGCGCCTGAATCGTCGCACCCAGCATCCGAGCGTTCTGTTCGAGCCAGAACTGAACCGTCCGCAATTCCTGAATGCGCTTGTCCAGCTCCTCTGGGCTCAGCGTCGGCGCGACCCACTGGCCCATGGCCGGCAGCGCTGCGCCGGCGTTCTTGACCAGACCCTGCAGGAACTCAAAGCCGGGGGCAAATGACGTGAAGGCAGGGGTGTCTGTCATGGGGTCTCCTGGACGCTCTACCCACGGATTGTGCCCCTCGGGTACTGGCGCGCGCTCAGCGGCGTGCGGCGCAGTCACCAGATTTCACGGGCGCCGCAGCTCGATGCGCAGCACCCCGGCATCCTGCGTCCAGCGCAGCCGGCCGAGCACGTCCATGCCGAGCAGTGGGCGCTCACCGAGAGCAGGCAGCGCGATGATCTGCAAGCGTTCGGCGGTGACGCCGCCGTCCAATGCCACGTCAGCACGCACCACCTGGCCAGCCACCACGCCGCCAGCGGTTTTCGATTTCACCGAGCCCAGCACATCGAGCTGCAGTTCGCGCGCCAGTGCCGCCGAGATCGCGGTCGAGGTAGCACCGGTGTCGACCAGGAAATCGACCTGGCGCCCGTTGATGCTTCCCGGCCAGTGGTAGTGGCCATCGGGGCCCCGTGCGATCTCGATCACGCCGCCATCGCTGTGAAAGCGGGAGCTCTGCTGCTGATGCAGCCACCACTGAACGCCGAGAAACAGCACCAGGCCGAGCAGCAGCCACAGCGTGACCACCTTGAGGGTGCGCGGCAACTCCTGGCTCATTGCCGCGGCGTCCGACAATCAAGCGTCGCCTTGACGGCTGTTGACGGGCAATCCAGCCCTTCGTGTAAACCATTCCAGCGGCTGGCGAGTTTCATGGGTATGGTGAGATAGACCGCGACGGCAGGCAGGCTGCGCAAGCTGCAGCCAAAAACCACGAGCACGATGCCTTCCTTCCTACATTCTCGACGCACCTGCGCACCCATGCATCCAGACACTTGCTCCACGCTACCGCGAGGTCGCCCGCCCGCCCGCGCGCTTTTGGCTCTCACGCTGGTGGCGGCAACCGTACATGGTTGCGTGCTCGATGGTGTACCCCTTGGCAGTTTGCAGACACCAGCCTACGCGGCGCTACCGATCGCGACGACCGTTCAGGTGCGGCAGATTGCAGCAGCCAATGCGGCGGAGCCAGCGCCGCCAGTTCCTGTAGACACCACGATGGCGCCACCACCTGTGCGGTCAGCCCCGAGACAGGTGCTGCCAGCGGTGCAGATCGCCAGCAATACCCCCGCGCCAGCGCTTGGTGCATCTGGTGCAGCGCCTGCAGAGCTGGTCGCCCCACCGTCTGACATGCCGGTGGAAACCACACCAGCACAGGCGGCATCGGCCTCGGCTGCGGAGCAGCCATCGCCTCAGCTTCGCCAGCCAGAGCGTCCGGTGCCGGTGTACAAGACCCGGATTCCACCGACCACGACCATCGAGTACGAGATCCAGCGCGGCGGGCTGTCGGGCATCGGAGAACTGAGCTGGCGGCAGGGCAGCGGGCACTACGAAGTGCGGCTGGAAGCGAGCATCGCCGGCTTCACGCTGTTGACGCAGGTCAGCCAAGGCGGCTTCGACGCCGCTGGATTGGCGCCGACGCGCTTCACCGACCAGCGAACACGCAAGGCGGCGCGGGCGGCGAATTTCCAGCGCGAGGCCGGCAAGATCACGTTCTCTGGGCCGCGCGACGAGTACGCGCTCGCCGCAGGATCCCAAGACCGCCTGAGCTGGATGATCCAGTTGCCGGCCGTGCTGGCCGGCGATCCCAAACGCGCCGCGACAGGCGGCGAGGTGGTGCTCTACATCGCTGGAGCGAGGGGCGACGTCGACATCTGGGACCTGCGCTCCAGCGGCGCCGAAACCATTGACACACCCTCAGGCGCGTTGCAGACCATCAAGTTCACACGCACCGCGCGCACCGCTCGCGACACGCTCGCCGAAGTCTGGCTGGACCCGAAGCGCCACTACCTGCCGGTGCGGGCGCGACTGACCCAGGGCGAGTCTGACAGCGCGCTTGACCTGCAGTTGCGGGAGCTGCGGACGGGGCCTTGAGCGGGGGCCGCTTGAAAGCGGTTCAGACGTACCCAACTGAGAACTGTGCGCAGACTTCGCGCTCCGAGGAGTCCCTGATGCAGATGCTTTACAACTCTGACAGTTTCGTCGTGCTGCAATTCGAGCTGCCAGCCGATCCCACGCTTCCCGACACCGGAGATACGCTTGCACGCGGCGGCTACGAGATCGTCGACAAGTTCGCGCGCAAGGAAATCTATATCGACGGCGCAATGGCGCAGATCTTCAAGGATGGTGTCGAGGCCCTGATCGTGGCCCGGCCTGCCGGGCCGACGCAAGAAGAAATGGACGACTACCTCGAGGGCTTTGCCTCGCTGATGCATCAGCCAGTGGTCATGCACTGAAGCGCTGATCTGAGAAGGATTGCGCGAGCCGCCACCGATCCGACTCAGTTTTCTACAGGGGCTGCCGATAATCAGTCCATGACCGAATTCTTCGCACAGGCAACGCTCGGGCTGCAGTCGGCCCTGGCTTTCCTGGCGGCCTTCGTCACCTTCGATCTATCGAAGCGGCTGCAGTCCAAACTCACTGTCGACGCGGCTTTCTACCTCATCGGAGCGTCTTTGGCCCTTTCAACCGGGCTGTGTTCGCTGGCTGTGCTGGGTGTGGATTCCCGGAACCTGCTGTTTGATCTGGGTTATCACCCGCTGCTGGCATTCGGGGTCTGGCTGGGCACCGCCGCCCTCTGCTCGTTTGGCCTGGCCGTGGGCTGCCGAAACCAGTCGGCAGCGTGGGGCACCTGGTTGGGATCCGCATTGCTTGCTTGCGGCATCGTGGCATCCCAAGTGGTGTTCATTCATGCGCTCGGATTCAGTCCGGGCGTGATCTGGTCCATGCAGACCCTCATCGCAGCGACTGCCCTGGCAGCAGTTGGCTGCGCCGCAGCACTGTGGTTCCAAAGCGAGGTCAGAGCGCGCATCAGACGTGGCCATCCGGCGTGGCAAGCGGTGTCGGCCCTGTTACTCGCGATCTCCATCGTCGGCTCGCAGGCCGCAGTGATCAACGCGGCCGCGCTTGACGGACAGACGTCCAGCGCCTGGTCGGTTGGAGTCCCGTCCGCCAGCATGGCCATGCTGGCGACCGTGGGGTCCATCGGCTTGCTGGTCATGCTGTTGCTGATGTCGCAGATCGAATTGCGCCTGAAGGCATCGCTGCATCTCGCCAAGGGCGAACTTGAAAAGCAGTCGCTTCGCGACCCGCTGACAGAGCTGCCGAATCGATCGATGTTCGAGGGCATGCTGGCGCAGTGCGTGCAGAAGGCGGATGCCACAGGCGGGCGATTGGCCCTGCTGCTGATCAACCTGGACGGCTTCAAGCCCATCAACGAGATGTTTGGTCATCGTGCGGGAGACCGGGTGCTGCGCGAGATCGCCGCCAGGCTGCGCAGCATGGCTCAGCCACACATGGTGGCGCGGCTAGGTAGCGATGAGTTTCTGCTGTTGCTGCCAGACGACCCGACTGCGGAAGACGCCTCCAGCGTGGCCACCCGGGTGCTCGCATCGACCTGCCTGCCCTGCCGCATCGACGGCCGCGAGGCCATCGTCACGAGCTCCATCGGCATTGCGAAGTACCCCAAGCATGGGGCCCTGTCGACGCTGATCGCGCACGCCGATGCGGCCATGCGCGTGGCCAAGGCCAGCGGCGGCGCAACGTACTGCTTCTTCGAGGCGAGCATGGTCAGTGGGCTGCGCGAACAGACAGAGTTGCTGCGCGACCTGCGGTGCGCGCTGAAGAAAGGCGAGCTGGAGCTGTACTACCAACCCAAGATCCATGCGCCGACCGGCGAGATCACCGGCGCGGAGGCGCTGATGCGCTGGCAGCATCCGAAGCTGGGATTGGTCGGCCCGAGCATCTTCATTCCGATAGCCGAGCGCTACGGCCTGATCGGCGCGCTGGGCAACTGGCTGATCGACGAGGCGTGCCGGCAGATCCGCACATGGCGCGACGGCGGGCTGCGCATGCGTGTGGCGATCAACCTGTCGGTGCATCAGCTGCGTCAGCCTGATCTGGTCGATCGCATCGCTCGGGCGCTGAAGGAGCGCGATGTCAATCCTGGCCTGCTGACCTGCGAGATCACCGAGTCGGTGGCCATGGAAGACGCCGAAGGCACCATCGAGATATTCAAGCGGCTGTCGCTGTTGGGCGTCAGCGTCTCCATTGACGACTTCGGCACCGGCCACTCGAGCCTGGCCTATTTGCGCAAGCTGCCCACCAGCGAGCTCAAGATCGACCGCAGTTTCGTGCTGGACCTGGAAACCAGCGAAGACGCCCGCAAGGTCGCCTCCGCCATCATCAACCTGGCGAAATCGCTGGATCTGAAAGTGGTGGCAGAAGGTGTCGAGACCGAAGGCCAGAACAAGATCCTGCGCGAGTTCGGCTGCGACCAGCTGCAGGGCTTCCTCTTCGCCAAGCCGATGTCGGCCAAAGCGCTGGCGCTGTGGGCGATGGACGATGTGGGCCCGCGCACGATGAATTTCCGCTCGTCCTTGTTCAAGGAAACCAGGCCTCCTGAACTGGTTTGACCCCGAGGCAGGCACCGCCGTCAGACATCGTTTCTAGAATGCGGGTGATGACGATCAAGCCCTACACCCGCGGCGCCGAGCTGCCAGAGTTGCTGCGCCAGCGCATCGTGATCCTCGACGGTGCCATGGGCACGATGATCCAGCGCTACAAGCTGGGCGAGGCCGACTACCGCGGCGAGCGCTTCAAGAGCCACCCGAAGGACCTGAAGGGCAACAACGAGCTGCTCTTGTTCACCCGGCCGGACGTGATCTCAGAAATCCACGACCAGTACCTGGCTGCGGGCGCCGACATCATCGAGACCAACACCTTCGGCTCCACCCGCGTCGCACAAGACGACTACGGCCTCGCCTCGGTGGCGCGCGAGATGAATGTGGTGGCAGCGCAGCTGGCGAGGGCTTCCTGCGAGCGCTACAGCACGCCCGACAAGCCGCGCTTCGCCGCGGGCGCACTGGGCCCGACGCCTCGCACTGCGAGCATCAGCCCGGACGTCAACGACCCGGCCGCGCGCAATGTCAGCTTCGACGAGCTGAAGGACTCGTATCTCGAACAGGCCGCAGGGCTGCTCGAGGGCGGGTGCGATCTGTTCCTGGTGGAAACCATCTTCGACACGCTGAACGCGAAGGCGGCGATCTTCGCGCTGGACGAGCTGATGGAGACCACCGGCGAACGGCTGCCGGTCATCATCTCCGGCACGGTGACCGACGCATCGGGGCGCATCCTGTCGGGGCAGACGGTGACCGCGTTCTGGCACAGCGTGCGCCACGCGCGGCCGCTGGCGGTGGGCCTGAACTGCGCGCTCGGCGCGACCCTGATGCGGCCTTACATCGAAGAGCTTTCGAAGGTGGCTGGGGACACCTTCATCAGTTGCTACCCGAATGCCGGACTGCCCAACCCGATGAGCGACACAGGGTTCGACGAGACCCCCGAGATCACCGGTCGGCTGGTCGAAGAGTTCGCGAAGAGTGGCTTCCTGAACATCGCCGGTGGCTGCTGCGGCACAACACCAGCGCACATCGCCGAGATCGCGCAGCGAGTGGGCCAGTACCGTCCCCGCTGCTGCAATGCCACTGGGCTGTTCGGCGGGTTGAAGGCGGCCTGACCCGAACAACAGCGACGTCCGGAGACTGCGGGACAGGTCGCCGCCCGTTGATGCGCCACGACAATCTGCCGCATGTCTTCGCCGCCCGCCCCCTCACGGCTTTCGCTCTACCTTGACCTGATCCGCTGGAACCGGCCCGCTGGCAGCTACCTGCTGCTGTGGCCGACGCTGTCGGCGCTGTGGCTCGCTGCCGGCGGCTTTCCAGGCTGGCACCTGTTGGCGGTGTTCACGCTCGGCACAGTGCTGATGCGCAGCGCCGGATGCTGTATCAACGACGTTGCCGATCGCGATTTCGATCGCCATGTGAAGCGAACCGCCGAGCGGCCGGTGACTCGCGGCGCCATCACCGCGCGTGAGGCGCTGTTGTGCGGCGCGGCGCTCGCGTTCGCCGCGTTCCTGCTGGTACTGACGACCAACCTGCCAACCGTGTTGTGGAGTGTGGCCGCCCTCGTGGTGACCTTGATCTACCCGTACACCAAACGCTTCTTCTCGATGCCCCAGGCCGTGCTGGGTCTGGCCTTCAGCTTCGGCATCCCGATGGCGTTCTCGGCCGTGCTCGGCGAAGTGCCCGCCATGGCCTGGGCACTGCTGCTGGGCAACCTGTTCTGGGTGCTGGCCTACGACACCGAGTACGCCATGGTCGACCGCGACGACGACCTGAAGATCGGTATCCGCACCTCGGCGATCACGCTCGGGCGTTTCGATGTCGCGGCAGTGATGGTGTTCTACGCGGTGTACCTTTCAGTGTGGGCAGCCATCGGACTGCATCTGGCCCTGGGCGCAGCGTACTTCGCCGGAGTCACCGCTGCCGCCGCGTTGGCAGGCTGGCATTTCACGTTGATTCGCGACCGATCCCGCGACGGTTGCTTCCGAGCCTTCCGGCTCAACCACTGGGTCGGACTGGCAGTGTTTGCCGGCGTGCTGCTAGACGCCTTGATCCGCCAGCGAAGTCAGTGAATCAGCCCGACGACTGTCCGACGGCTCAGCGGCCGTACTCGTCGCCCAGTTCAGTCGCTCGTCGCTTCGCTGCGCTCAGCGCACGCAGGAACGAAGCCTTGACGCCGTCAGCGTCGAGCGCGGTGATGGCCGCATGGGTGGTGCCACCCTTCGAGGTGACACGCTGGCGCAGCACCTCGGGTGGTTCATCGGCGTCTCGCGCCAGCGAGGTGGCTCCCGAGAGGGTGGCCAGCGCCAGCTGCCGAGCTTGCGCTGCGCTGAGACCCATCTGGACGCCCGCTTCGATCAGGGCCTCCAGCACGTAGAACACATAGGCCGGGCCGGAGCCCGACAACGCGGTGACGGCATCGAGCTGCTCTTCCCGCTCGACCCAGAGCGTCAGGCCCGTGGGCGCAAGCAAGCGGTCTACTGCGGTGCATTCATCGGGCGACACGGCTGGCCGCGCATACAGGCCAGCGATGCCTTGCCCGATCAATGCCGGGGTATTGGGCATGGCGCGCACCACGCGCTCGCTGCCAGTGGCCCGCACGATGGCATCGCTGCGGATGCCGGCCATCACGCTCAACTGCAAGGCGCCGGCGATGTGCGCAGCGCAGGGGGATGCTGCCGCCTGAAACAGCTGTGGCTTCACCGCCCAGACCACGCAGTCGATGCCGTTCAGGGTGCGGTCTGCAGCGCCGAGTGTCCGCACCCCGAAGCTGGCCTCAAGGGCCGCTCGGCGAGCCGGGTCCGGTTCGATGACGCTGATCACGCCTGGCACCCAGCCACTGCGCACCAGACCACCGATCAAGGCGCCGGCCATGTTGCCTCCGCCCACGAACACCACCGACGACAGTGTCATGAGCGGACAGCCTGCATCAAGGGGGCGTCGAAACGGCTGGGGATTTGGAAGCGTTGTGCGCTTTGCATCGGATTTTCCTGAACGGGACGTGAACAACGGGCCGTCGAGAGGAACTGTAACCGCGTCGCCACGGCAGATGGCTGCTCTGCGCCCCCCATAGTCAGTGCCCGGACGCGGGCGGCGTCCGCGACAGCAACTCTGCATTGCCACCCGCCGCCGACGTATTGACGGTGAGTGTTTGCTCCGCACAGAACCGCAACAGGTAGTGCGGCCCGCCAGCTTTCGGGCCCGTGCCGCTGAGACCCTCGCCGCCGAAGGGCTGGACACCGACCACCGCACCGATCATGTTGCGATTGACGTAGACATTGCCAACCCGAGCCGCTTCGGCCAGATGCAGGGCTCTGCTGTCGATGCGGGTCTGCAGGCCGAGCGTGAGGCCATAGCTCAGCGCGTTGATCTGCGCGATCACCGCGCCCGGATCACCGCGCCAGCGCACCACATGCAACACCGGGCCAAAGATTTCCTGTGGCACATCGCCGATGCGCGCCACCTCGAAGGCGACCGGCGCAACCAGCATCGGCGCATGAACCGCGATGCGTGATGCCTCACCGATCCATTTGGCCTCGGTTCGCGATCGCGCGATCTGCCGTTGCAGATGATCGAAGGCCTCGTCGTCGATCACCGGGCCGACATCGGTGCTCCACAGCGCTGGATCACCGACGGTCAGCTCGTCCAGGGCGCCGCGAATCATCGCGATCACGGCGTCTGCAATGCTTTCGTGCACACACAACAGGCGCAACGCTGAGCAGCGCTGACCAGCGCTGCGGAAGGCGCTCTGCACCACTGCGTAGACGACTTGCTCGGGCAACGCGCTGCCGTCGGCCACCAGTGCGGCGCCGACTGCTTCGCCAGGGACTGATGCAGACGAACAAACCCCGCCCGAACCGCCGCAATTCGTTGCGCTCTCCGGTCGGGCCAGGCTCTGCCAGCGGCATGCAGGCGAGATCGAGGCCACTCGAATTGGGTCGGCCTTGGCCTGGCAAGTCGGCACGCCAGCCGAACATCGACACCGGCAGCGGCAGGCCGAGCACCGTGGCGGGCACCAGAGGCGACGCCAGCAGCTGATCCATGGCTATCGATTCATCGGCCAGCTGGTGAACGAACGACGAATTGGCCCCGTTGTCCAGCAGCCGCCGCACCAGATAGGCCAGCAGATCGCGGTGCTCTCCCACCGGCGCGTACACCCGCACTCGCACCAACGGATCCTGCATCACTTCGCGATAGACACCCGCGCCCATGCCGTGCAGGCGTTGCAGATCGTAGAGAGCGCCTGACGGCTGCGCCATCTGGGCAATGGCCGCGATCATGCCCGCGTTGTGGGTGGCGAACTGCGGGTAGATCACATCAGCGTGATTCAGCATCGCGCGGGCGCAGGCGAGATAAGGCAAGTCGGTGTGTTGCTTGCGGGTGCAGACCGGGTAGCCTGCCAGGCCCGGCTCCTGCGCACGCTTGATCTCGGCGTCCCAGTAGGCCCCCTTGATCAGCCGCACCACGAACCGCAGGCCCTGGGCTCGGGCAATGCGCGCCACTTCGTTCACGACGTCGAGCGCGCGGGTCTGGTAGACCTGAATCGCGAGTCCGAAGCCACGCCAGGCTGGCCACTGCAAGGCCACACGCGCAGCCAGCGCCTCGAACACGTCCAGCGAGAATTCGAGCCGATCGCTCTCCTCGGCGTCGATCGTGAGGTTGAGATGTCGGCCTGCGCCGACAAGCCGGCCAGCACCGGGTAATGTGCGTCACGGCGATCGCTGAAATCGGCGTGGCCGAGCTGGTCAGCCGTGAGCGCGACAGCGGTTTTGGTGTCCGGTACACGCAGCAGCGATTCGAGCGCCCAAAACGGGGCAGGCCTGTCGCGCACCGCCTGCACCCAGGGCTGGGCCTCGGTGATGACGCGACGCCAGTCCAGTGCCGCCTGCACCGCAGGCGCGAGGCGCGTCAGAACATCAATCTCGTCACGTGTGGGGTGAGCAAGCTGGGTGCGTTCGGGTTCGGGGGGAAGGTCATCGGCTCGGTGAACACGACCCACTCCAGCGGTTTCGTCAGCGCTCGCCGAAGATCGCCGTGCCGACACGCACGATCGTGGCGCCTTCGGCAATCGCCGCCTCCAGATCGGCCGTCATCCCCATCGACAAGGTGTCGACGTCCAGGCCATCGCGCTGCAACCGAGCCAGCAGCTCGCGCAGTCGCGCGTGCGGGAGACGTTGCGCGGCTGGATCGCTCGCTGGCGCAGGCACCGCCATCAGACCTCGCAGGCGCACACGGGGCAAGGCGGCCACCGAGCGCGCCACGTCCAGCACCTCATCGGTGGCCAGGCCGCTCTTGCTGGCTTCGCCACTGATGTTGACCTGCAGGCACAGCTGCAGCGGCGGCAGGCCGGCGGGGCGCTGCTCGCTCAGGCGCTGGGCGATCTTCAGCCGATCAACGGTGTGGACCCAGTCGAAGGACTCCGCCACCACGCGGGTCTTGTTGCTCTGCAGCGGACCGATCAGGTGCCACTGGAGAAGGTCGCGCAAATCGGCCAGCGCGGTGATCTTGTCGAGCGCCTCCTGAACATAGTTCTCGCCGAAGCTGCGCTCTCCCGCGTCGAAGGCGGCCCGCACGGCATCTGCCGGGAACGTCTTGGCCACCGCCAGCAACGTGACGCTTTCCAAGGGCCGGCGGGCAAGTGCACAGGCCGCAGCGATGCGCTGTCTCACTTCCTGTATGTTTTCAGCGATCGTCGCCATAATCTTCCGCAGTATCTGCCGATAACAGTGGCATTGCAGCGCAACTGCCGCCGCTGCCGCCCCCAGCCCGTCGTCACCGCCTTCTAGCGAGCCCCATGGACATCACACAACTGCTGGCGTTTTCGGTCAAGAACAAGGCCTCCGACCTGCACCTGTCATCCGGCCTGCCCCCGATGATCCGGGTCAACGGCGACGTGCGCCGGATCAACGTGGACCCGCTGGAGCACAAGGACGTGCACTCGATGGTCTACGACATCATGAACGACTCGCAGCGCAAGGCCTACGAGGAAGTTCTGGAGTGCGACTTCTCGTTCGAGATCCAGGGCCTGGCCCGGTTCCGGGTCAACGCCTTCAACCACAACCGTGGCGCCGGCGCAGTGTTCCGGACCATCCCGTCGAAGATCCTGACGCTGGAGCAGCTGAATGCGCCGAAGATCTTTGCCGAGCTCGCCCTGAAGCCGCGCGGCATGGTGCTGGTGACCGGGCCGACCGGCTCGGGCAAATCGACCACGCTCGCTGGCATGGTCAACCACCTGAACGAAAACGAATACGGCCACGTGCTGACGGTGGAAGACCCGATCGAGTTCGTGCACGAGTCGAAGAAATGCCTGATCAACCAGCGTGAGGTCGGGCCGCACACGCTCAGCTTCAACAACGCACTGCGTTCGGCGTTGCGCGAAGACCCCGACGCAATTCTGGTCGGCGAAATGCGCGATCTGGAAACCATCCGGCTGGCGCTGACGGCCGCTGAAACCGGCCACCTGGTGTTCGGCACGCTGCACACGTCGAGCGCTGCCAAGACGGTCGACCGGATCGTCGACGTGTTCCCGGCGGCAGAGAAGGAAATGGTGCGCGCGATGTTGTCCGAATCGCTGATCGGCGTCATCTCGCAGACCTTGTGCAAGACCAAGGACGGCACCGGCCGCGTCGCTGCCCACGAGATCATGCTGGGCACGGCGGCCATCCGCAACCTGATCCGGGAAAGCAAGATCGCGCAGATGTATTCGGCCATCCAGACCGGCAACAGCGTCGGCATGCAGACGCTGGATCAGAACCTCGCCGACCTGGTACGACGCAATGTGGTGGCACCTGCCGAGGCCCGCGCCAAGGCGAAGTTCCCGGAAAACTTCCCCGGATGACAGACAGCCCTCCGGTCGCTTCGCTGGTGCTCCTCTAAGGACTCGAAGGAAATCTCATGGAACGTGACCAGGCCTCGAAATTCGTCAACGATCTGCTGCGCCTGATGGTGTCGCGCAGCGGCTCTGATCTGTTCCTGACCTCCGACTTCCCGCCGGCGATCAAGGTCGATGGCAAGGTCACCAAGGTGTCGCCACAACCATTGACTGGTCAGCACACGATGGCGCTGGCGCGCGCGGTGATGAACGACAAGCAGTCCGGCGAATTCGAGCGGACCAAGGAGTGCAACTTCGCGATCTCGCCACAGGGCATCGGCCGCTTCCGCGTCAATGCCTTCGTGCAGCAAGGCCATGTCGGGCTGGTGATGCGGACCATTCCACAAACGCTGCCGACGATCGACGCCCTGAACCTGCCGAAGGTGCTCAAGGACATCGCGTCGACCAAGCGTGGACTGGTGATCTTCGTCGGCGCCACAGGCTCGGGCAAGAGCACCTCACTGGCCGCGATGGTGGACTACCGCAATGAAAACTCGTTCGGCCACATCATCACGATCGAGGACCCGGTCGAATTCGTGCACCCACACAAGAACTGCATCGTCACCCAGCGCGAGGTGGGCATCGACACCGAAGGCTGGGAGGCCGCACTGAAGAACACGCTGCGCCAGGCGCCCGATGTGATCCTGATGGGCGAAATCCGCGACCGCGAGACCATGGAACACGCGGTTGCCTTCGCCGAAACCGGCCACCTGTGCATGGCCACGCTGCACGCGAACAGTGCCAACCAGGCACTCGACCGGATCATCAACTTCTTCCCCGAAGAGCGGCGCGCGCAGCTGCTGATGGACTTGTCACTGAACCTGAAGGCCCTGGTGTCTCAGCGCCTGCTGCCGAGGCAGGAAGGCAAGGGCCGCGTCGCTGCGGTCGAAGTGATGCTGAACTCACCCCTGATCTCCGACCTTATCTTCAAGGGCGAGGTGGCCGAGATCAAGGAGGTCATGAAGCGCTCCCGCGAGCAGGGCATGCAGACCTTCGACCAGAGCCTGTTCGATCTCTACGAAGCTCGTTCGGTGACTTACGAAGACGCGCTGCGCAATGCGGATTCAGTCAATGACCTGCGACTGCAGATCAAGCTGAACAGCCAGCGGGCGCGCAACACCGATCTGTCGGCGGGCACCGAGCACATGAGCATAGTTTGAGCCCCCGAGGGGTGGCTTGATAACAGGCAGCAGCGGCTGTTTCTTCGCAGGTCGGTAGTATTCAAAAATGAATACCAGAACCTACGCTCCGATTTCCCCGCATCGCGTTGCATTTCTTGGCCTGGGCGTGATGGGCCATCCGATGGCTGGCCACCTGGCCCGCGCCGGGCACCAGGTCACCGTCTACAACCGCACACGGTCCAAGGCCGATGCGTGGGTGGCCGAGTACGGTGGCCATACTGCATCGACGCCGCGCGAGGCCGTCAACGGGGCGACGCTGGTCTTCGCCTGCGTTGGCAATGACGACGACCTGCGCTCGGTCGTGCTGGGGGAGCAAGGCGCCTTCACCGGCATGGCATCCGGCGCGGTGTTCATCGACCACACCACCGCATCGGCCGCCGTGGCGCGGGAGCTGAGTGCCGCTGCGTTGCCGCTGGGCCTGCAATTCATCGATGCACCCGTGTCGGGCGGCAACGTCGGCGCCATCAACGGCGCGCTCACCGTGATGTGCGGTGGCGATGCGGC
>CANHNO010000058.1 GCA_947462065.1 Burkholderiales bacterium
ATGCCCCACTTCATGAATTCATAGCGCTCCTGGTTGCGCTGGAACTCGAGCTTCATGTTCAGGTCGAGTGCCTTCTTGTTGCCGTAGTGGTCGACCATCACGCTGTGGTCGACAACCAGATCGACCGGCACCAGCGGCTCGATGGTCTTGGCGTTCTTGCCCATGGCGGCAGCGACGTTGCGCATCGCGGCCAGATCGGCCAGCAGCGGCACGCCGGTGAAGTCCTGCAACACCACGCGGGCGACGACGAAGGGGATTTCGTCGCTGCGCTCGGCTTTGGGCTTCCAGTTGGCGAGCTGTTCGACGTGGGCGGTGGTCACTTTCTTGCCGTCGCAGTTGCGCAGCACGGACTCCAGCACGATGCGCAGCGACACCGGCAGTCGCGCCACGTTCGGGATCAACTTGGCGAGCGCTGGCAGTGAGTAGTAGCCGCCTTCAACGCCGCTTTGGGTGGTGAATGTCTTCAGCGTCCTGGCGAACGCATGCTTGGGTGTCGTGGACTTTGCGGCAGATCGGCTCATGAGTGCTCCTGACGAGAGGGTGTGATGAGAATGCCGGTCATTGTGGACGGGTGGTATGTTGCAGTCCATGGACCCGATCACCTTCTTCTGGCACGACTACGAAACCTTCGGCGTGGTGCCACGCCGCGACCGCCCGGCGCAGTTTGCCGGCTTGCGCACCGATGTCGACCTGAACGAGATCGGCGAGCCCGTCACGCTGTATTGCCAGCCCACTTCCGACACGCTGCCCGACCCCGAGAGCTGCCTGCTGACCGGCATCACCCCGCAGGTGTGCCTGGCACGGGGCGTACCCGAACACGCCTTCGCCTCAGCGATCGAGGCGGAACTGGCCAAGCCCGGCACCGTGGGTGTGGGCTACAACTCGATCCGCTTCGACGACGAGGTGACGCGCTTCCTGTTCTGGCGCAACCTGATCGACCCGTATGCCCGCGAATGGCAGAACCAGTGTGGCCGCTGGGACCTGCTGGACGTGGTGCGCTGCGCCTATGCCTTGCGGCCTGACGGCATCAGCTGGCCCAGACACGACGACGGCCGGCCCTCGTTCAAGCTCGAACACCTGACCGCCGCCAACGGCATTGCGCACGAGGCCGCGCACGATGCGCTGTCTGATGTGCGCGCCACCGTGGCGCTGGCGCGGCTCATCAAGGACAGGCAACCCAAGCTGTGGGACTTCTGCCTGCGCCTGCGCAGGAAGGACGCGGTCATCGAGGAGATGGCCAACGCGCAAAAGGCAGGGCAGCCGTTTCTGCACGTGTCTGGCATGTACCCGCCCGATCGCGGCTGCATCGCCGTCGTGTGGCCGCTGGCGCCACACCCGACCAACAAGAACGAAGTCATCGTCTGGGACCTGGCCGAAGACCCGGGCGTGCTGCAGGCGCTGAACGCCGAGACGATCCGCCAACGGATGTTCAGCCGGACCGATGCGTTGCCCGAGGGCGTGACGCGGCTGCCGATCAAGACCATCCACTTGAACAAGTCGCCGGTGGTGATCGGCAACCTGAAGACACTGAGTCCCGAGATGGCCGCACGCTGGGGCATCGATATCGCCCAGGCCAGAAAGCATGCAGACGTGGCCGCGCAACAGACCGCGCTGCTCGCCGGGCTGTGGCCCGAGGTGTTCGAGCGCCCGGCGTCGGAAGGCCGCCCCGATGTCGATGAAGACCTGTATGGTGGCTTCGTCGGCAACGATGACCGCCGCATGTTGCAGCGGCTGCGAGGGCTACCGCCGCCAACGCTGGCCGAGCAGCGTCCGGCATTCGCCGATGGCCGATTGAGCGAACTGCTGTTCCGCTACCGCGCCCGCAACTTCCCTGACACGCTGACCGATGCCGAGCAGCAGCAATGGCACGAACACCGGGCGAGCCGGCTGCACGATGGCGTGGGTGGTGGGCTGACACTGGCCGCGTTCTTCGAGCGCATCGACCAGCTCGGCGAGTCGATGCCCGACCCTGACGACGAACGCGCCCAGAGCATCCTGGGCGACCTGGTGGACTACGCGACCGAGATCGCGCCGGATCGGGATTGACCGGCGTGTTGTGCATGCCGAACGTGTTCGACGTGGCAGATCACCCGAACACTTCATCCCCCCGCAGATAGCGCCACTGCCCCGCAGGCAGATCGCCCAGCATCACCTGGCCGATACGCACGCGCTTGAGGCCCAGTACCTTCAGGCCGACGGCTTCGCACATGCGGCGGATCTGGCGCTTCTTGCCTTCTTGCAGCACAAATCGCAGTTGGTCGTCGTTTTGCCATTCGACGATGGCCGGCTTCAGCGCTTCGCCGTCGAGCTCCAGGCCGTGGCGCAGCAGCGCCAGGTCTACGGCCGACAACTCGCTCGATGCCGGTCCTTGCCCCAGCGGGCCGGCCACACGCACCAGATATTCCTTCTCGATCTCGCTGTCCTCGCCGATCAACTGCTTGGCGATGCGGCCGTCCTGCGTCAGCACCAGCAGGCCGGTCGAATCGATGTCGAGCCGGCCGGCGGGCACCAGGCTGCGCAGGTGTTCGCGCAGGAAGCGCGTGCCCGACTGGTCGCTGCTCCACTGGTTCTCGGGCTTGACCAGCACCACCGCCGGCTCGTAGCCGTCTTCGGCCTGGCCGCTGACGTAGCCGATCGGCTTGTGGATCAGCACGGTGACCTTCTGCGCCTGCTGGAATTTGGCACGCGCATCGATGGTGATGCGCTGATCGGGCAACACGCGCGAGCCGAGTTCCTTGACCACATCGCCATCGACGCGCACCCAGCCCTTCTCGATCCATTCGTCGGCTTCGCGGCGCGAGGCCAGGCCCAGCTCGCTCATCCGTTTAGACAAGCGCAGGCTCCCTGGCGCGGCTTCGACCTGATGGTGGAAATGGCCGCGCTCGTCATCGTCATCGTCGCGAACCGGTCGAGCCACATGGCGGCGCTTCGGTTCAGCCGGGCGCTGCGGCGGGCGTTCCTGCGGTCGTGGCTGCGATCGCTCCTGTGGCCGCACGGGTGGGCTGACCGGGAAGCGCGGCGTTGCGATGATCGGCGGGCGATCGGCCTGGCGATCGCGCGGGTCACGCGATTGCGGCGCCTGCGGCGGTGCGTCGCGATGGCGTCCGCTGGGGCGCGGCGGCGGACCGTCTCGCCGCTCTGGCAGACGCTCACCGCGAGGGGCTGGCTGCGCATGACGCCGATGCTCGGCCTGGCGGTCGTCCGGGCGCGGTGACCGGTCGGAGGGCGGCGCGCGACGAGGCTCGCTGCCACGGTCGGCGTCTGATTGAAACGGTGCTCGTGCGGCTGGGCGAGTTGCATCGCGGTGCGCTGCGTCGAAGGGCGCGCGAGATGGTGGGCGCGCTGTTGAACGAGTCGGTGCTTTCGAGCGGGGGTCCTTCGGTCGGTCGAAGGACGCTTCGCGTGAGCGCTCGGCGGGTCTGTCGCTTGGCGACTGGACCTCACGCCGTGCGCGTTCGGCTTGCGCTTCAGCCAGCGTCGGGCGTCGGCGCACGCCCATGCCGGCGCCGCGCACAGGGGCTCGGTCGGTGCGGGCAGCGGAGCCGGCCGTGTTCTTCGGTTTGATCTTCAGCGTGGCCATGCGGGTCCAGTCAGGGTGCGGAGATGTGCAGAAAAAAGAGGGGCGCCTCTCGGCGTTGGGTTGTCTGGCAGTTCAGCGACCGCGCCAGAACAGCGCGTCGAGTTCGCGCCGGGTGATCTGTCGCCAGGTGGGGCGGCCATGGTTGCACTGGTCGGCGCGCTCGGTGCGCTCCATGTCGCGCAGCAGCGCATTCATCTCCTCCAGGCTCAATTCCCGGTTGGCACGTACCGCGCCGTGGCAGGCCATCGTCGACAGGATCTCGTGCTGCGCGCGCTGCACCACGCTGCTGGCCTCGTGCTCGGCCAGTTCGGCCAGCACGCCGCGCGCGAGTTCGACCGCGTCGCCGCCCGCTAGCGCCGAGGGCTGGGAGCGGATCGCCAGCACCGTCGGCGACAGCGGCGACACCTCCAGCCCCAGCGTGTGCAGCGTGTCGGCATGCGCTTCTGCGGTGGCGATCTCGGCGGTGGTGGCGGCGAAGGTGGCCGGGATCAGCAGCGGCTGTGCGTCGATGCGCGATGCGGCGAGGCTCGCCTTGAGCCGCTCGTAGACGACGCGCTCGTGGGCCGCATGCATGTCCACGATCACCAGACCCTGCGCGTTCTCGGCCAGCACGTAGATGCCGGCGATCTGCGCGATGGCCTTGCCGAGTGGCCAGGTACCGGGATCGTGTTCTGCGTCGGCGGGCGATGGCGCAAGGGGCGCGTCCTCGTGCCGCAGTCCGTTGGCGCCCCACGGTGCATCGGGCTCATGCGCATGAAGCACCGTGGCCTGATGAAGGCTCAGTGCCACCTGTGCGCCGGTCGGTGTGCCGCCTTCGAAACCGCTGCGTGGCCTGGGCCAGGCGGAGCTGCTTTGCAGGGCGCTGCTCACCGCAGGGCTGGCTGGTGCAATCGCGTCTGCCAGCGACGCCTCCACTGCCCGCCGCACCCCTTGGTGCACCTCGCGCGATTCGCGAAAGCGCACCTCGATCTTCGTCGGGTGCACGTTCACATCGACGCGGTCGGGCGCGATGTCGATGAACAGGACATAGGCCGGCTGCCGCCCACCGTGCAGCACGTCTTCATAGGCGCTGCGCACGCCGTGCGCGATCAGCTTGTCGCGTACGAAGCGGCCGTTGACGTAAACGTACTGCAGGTCGGATCGGCTGCGTGCTGACGCTGGCGTGCCTGCGCGACCAGTGATGCGCAGCACGCCCAGATCCAGCGACACCGATCGACTGTCGGTGATGAATTCCGCTCCCAACACGTCGGTCAGTCGCGCGTCAGCGTCGCCTTGGTCGGCCACTTGCCGCCACTGCTGTACCAGCTTGCCTTCGTGCCACACCGCGAAGCTGACATCGGGCCGCGTCAGCGCGTGGCGGCGCACCGCTTCCACGCAGTGCGCCAGCTCAGTGGCTTCGGTCTTCAGGAACTTGCGGCGCGCCGGCGTGCTGAAGAACAGCTCGCGCACCTCGACGCTGGTGCCCACCCCGCGCGCTGCCGGCGTGATTTCGCCCGATCGCGCATCGAGCCGGCGTGCCTGAGTGTCGTCGGCGCAGCGGCTGGCGATCGAGACCTCGGCCACCGACGAAATGGCGGCCAGAGCCTCGCCACGAAAGCCCATGGTCGCCACGTTCTCCAGATCGCCCAGCGATTCGATCTTGCTGGTCGCGTGGCGGCGCAGTGCCAGCGGCAGCTCGGCGGCGGGCAGCCCGTGGCCGTCGTCCTCGACCAGCACCGCACGGATGCCACCGGCAATCAGCTTGACGGTGACCTCGCGTGCACCTGCGTCCAGCGCGTTGTCGACCAGCTCGCGCACCACCGATGCCGGCCGCTCGACCACCTCGCCGGCGGCGATCTGGCTGATCAGCTCATCGGGCAGTTCCCGGATCGGGCGGCGAGGTGTATGGGGCCCACGAGCATTCATTGACACATTGTAGAAACCGCACCCGCAGCGGTATCCGCGAAGTCGGTCACGGGCGCACTGCGCGAGGCTGCAATGTGCGACAACCGTAATCGTTCACCATGGAAATCGTCGCGGCACTGATCGACTTCATCCTGCGCGTGGACGTGCACCTCGCGAACTTCGTGCATCAGTACGGCGCCTGGGTCTATGCACTGCTGTTCGTCATCATCTTCGTCGAGACTGGCGTGGTCGTGATGCCCTTCCTGCCCGGCGATTCGCTGCTGTTCGTGGTCGGTGCGCTGTGCGGCGCAGGGCTGATGAGTCTGCCGCTGGCCATGGCCCTGCTGGTTGTGGCGGCGATCCTCGGTGACCAGACCTGTTACACGATCGGGCGGTACTTCGGGCCCAAGGTGTTCCAGTGGGAGCAGTCGCGTTTTTTCAACAAGGCGGCGTTCGAGCAGGCGCATGCGTTCTACGAAAAGTACGGCGGCATTACCGTGATCCTGGCGCGCTTCATGCCGTTCGTGCGCACCTTCGCATTGCCCTGAGCCGGCTCAGCCGCTGCCTGGTACGCTGCTGACTGCATCTCTCGCGGGCTTTCGCCATGTTGGCGACTCCGAGCGGCGTGGTAACGGCGGAATCACGAACTCCGGCAACTCCTGCAGGCAGAAGCTCAGCGCGACCAGCGCGGTCGGCAGGTGGTACAGCATCACCCACAGCCCGGGCTTCTCGCCGAAATCGATGCGAGGGAACAGCAGCACCGTGACGATGAGGCCGACCGGGGTGAGGATCGGAATCGCGCGACGCAGCGCTGCCCACCAGCGCGCGCGCAGATGCCGTTCATGGAATCGACCCGGCGGTTCGGCCAGGGCCTGTGCCAGATGTTGTGCTCCGCGGTTCGCCGCCTGCTCGGCCATTCGGGTGCGTCGCGCAGCCCCGCCGCGCAGACGCAGTTTGCTTTCCCAGAGGTCTTTCTTGTGGACCAGCCGCGTCCAGTCCCAGCCGATGACGGCCAGCAGATCGTCCGGTAGCGCCAGCGTGCTGCCGTCGTCGACCTGCGTCGGTTTGATGGTGATGTCGGCCGAGACGCCGCGCGCCTCAGGCACGTTGAGTGTCAGCGTGAGATCAGCCGTATGCACGACGGCGCGCGCGAGTACCAGCTGAACGGAGGTCTGGCCCTCTGTCGAGACGGTCGGGTCAGCTGGCACCGTGTAGCTGCGCGTGATCAGAAAACCCGCGCCGGCGCTGAACTGCTGATGGGGCATGACCGCATCGATGCGCGCCAGCAGGTCCGCCGGCTGCCGGCCACTGGTCTGCAGCGTGGCGGACTGACCGTCGGCTGCGGTCAAGGTGCGCGTCAGGTCGAAGTTGCCCGAGCGGTAGCTGTCGAGTTGCAGGGTTTCGCGCAAGGCTGGCAGCCCTGCGTCGTTTGCCGCATGCTCGATCGGCTTGAACAGCAGGCGCCGGTTGAGCCGGTCGCTCGCGGCCAGATCGACCTGTCGGCTGCGACGGGTGAAGGGCTCGACGATGCCGAGGATGTCGTGGTGGCTGAGCGGGCTCGCTGCGCTTGCCATCTGCGGCTCACAACACGCGGCCTGGGTTCATCGTGCCACGCGGGTCGAGCGCGGCCTTGATGGCGCGCATCAGTTGCCTCGCCACGGGCGACTGGGTCTGCGCCAGCACCTCGCGCTTCAACATGCCAATGCCATGTTCCGCCGAGATTGATCCGCCGTGGGTCTGCACCGCCTCGTACACCACGGCATTCACCGCCCCCTCATGGTCGGCCAGGAAATCCGCGGGCGACACGCCCAGCGGTGCCTGCACGTTGTAGTGCAGATTGCCGTCACCGAGGTGACCGAAGTTGACGATGCGGATGCCGGGCCACGCTGTGCCCAAGGCTGCGTCGGTTTCGTGCACGAATGTGGCAATGCGCGACACCGGTAGCGCGATGTCGTGCTTGATGTTCAGCCCCTCTTCGGCCTGCGCCAGCGGAATGCCTTCACGCAGCCGCCACATCGCGGCGCTCTGTTCCAGGCTGGCCGCCACGACGGCATCGCTGATGCAGCCTTCGTTCAGCGCCGCTTCGAGCAGCGACTCGAACACGGTCTGAGCGTGGGCCTCGTTTTCGGTGTCCGACTGTTCGAGCAGCACGGTCCACGGCCCTGGCGGCAGCGGTTGAGGCCACTGCGGAAAATGGGTGCGCACCAGATCCAGCGCGTGGCCGTTCATCGCCTCAAAGCCGGTCAGGCCGGCTGCGAGACGCTTGCGCGCGAGGTTCAGCAGCTGCACCGCGGCCTCAAGGGTTGGCACGGCTGCCATCGCGGTACAGACCGCAGCGGGCTGCGGGACCAGCTTCAGTGTCGCGCCGGTGATCACGCCCAGCGTGCCTTCGCTGCCGATGAACAGGTCGCGCAGGTCGTAGCCGGTGTTGTCCTTGCGCAGGCCAGTCAGGCCATTCCAGATGTCGCCCGTTGCAGTGACAACCTCCAGACCCAGGCACAGCTCGCGTGCCGTGCCGTAGCGCAGCACCTGCGTGCCGCCCGCATTGGTGGCGAGCGTGCCACCGATGCTCGCACTGCCTTCGGCTGCCAGGCTGAGCGGGTACAGCAGGCCGCGCTCGGATGCAGCCTGTTGAACTTGCTGCAGCACACAACCAGCGTCCACCGTGATCGTCAGGTTGTCAATGTCGATGGCGCGGATGGTCGCGAGCCGTGCCAGGCTCAGCAGCACCTGGGTGCCGCTGCCATCCGGCACCGAGCCGCCGACAAGGCCAGTGTTGCCGCCTTGCGGCACCAGACTCGCACCATGCCGCACGCAGGCCCGCACGACGGCTGCCACCTGCGCGGTGTCGGCCGGCCGCACGACGGCGAGCGCGCGACCCCGGTAGCGACGACGCCAGTCGATCTCCCAGGCCGACAGATCGCCATCGATCAGCACCTGTTCGGCACCGAGGGCAGCGCGCAGATCGTCGAGCAGGGTCATGGCGAAGCGTGGCGCTTCGGTCCGTCAGGCGTCAGCCGGCGGCGGTATCCGCGTTGGCCGCCGTCAGGGCGTGTGCCCGGTGGAGGCGCCACCGCACATGCACCGCGCAGGCGGCGAACAGCACCACGCACAGCAGCACTTCGACGCCGGCCAGCCAGGCACTGATGCCGCGGTCGCCCGAGGCGCGAATCACGCCTTCGATGAAGTACAGCCAGATCATCAGGCTGACCCAGCGGTAGGTGTACATGCGGTTTTTCAACAGCCCGACCAGCGGCACCGCCAGCGGCAGCACCTTCAGCGCCAGCGTGCGGTTGCCGGTCGGTGCGAGCACCAATTCCCACGCAAGACCCAGCACGATCAGGCCAAGCAGGCTGCCCACCGCGACGGCGCGGCTCCAGGCGACGACAGGAGGCAGTGCCGATGCTGGCGCATCGATGCTGGACGGCAGCGGCGGGGTGGTGGACGGACTCATCAATGGCATCATAGCCATCGATGGAGTCCCCACCGACGCACAAGGCCACGGCTGCCGAGACCTGGCGCCAGCAGGCTGCGATCTGGCTGGTGACGCTGCAGACTTGGCCGTGGATGGACACCGTCCACACACTGCGCCAGCGCTTTCGCGAAGACCGCCTTGGCCTTACCGCCGGCAGCCTCACTTTCACCACGCTGATTTCCCTGGTGCCTCTGTTCACCGTGATGCTGGCGGTGTTCTCGGCTTTCCCGATGTTCTCGAGCTTCCAGGGTGCGCTGGAGAAGTACTTCCTGCAGGCGCTGGTGCCCGAGGGCATCGCCAGGCCAGTGCTGGGCGCGTTGACGCAGTTCGCGGGCAAGGCCAAGCGCCTGGGCACCGTCGGCTTGATCGTGCTGGTGGTGACGGCGATCGCGCTGATGCTGACCATCGACCACACGCTGAATGCGATCTGGCGCGTGCGCTCATCGCGACCGGTGGCGCAGCGGGTGCTGGTCTATTGGGCTGCTGCGACCTTGGGGCCTCTGCTGCTGGGTGTGAGCCTCAGCGTCACGTCGTATGCAGTCTCGGCATCGCGCGGCTTTGTCAGCGGTCTGCCTGGGGGTGTCAGCCTGCTGCTGCTGGCGGTGGAGTTCGCTCTGCAAGCGCTGGGCATGGCTGCGCTTTTCTACTACGTGCCGAACACCCGGGTGCAGTGGCGCCATGCGCTGGCGGGCGGTGTCTTCGTGGCGATCGGGTTTGAGCTGGCCAAGGAGGCGTTGGGCTGGTACCTGCGGCAGGTGCCAACTTACTCGACGATTTACGGCGCCTTTGCGACGGTGCCGATCTTCCTGATCTGGATTTACCTCGGCTGGGTAATCGTGCTGCTCGGCGCGGTGATTGCTGCCTACGCCCCGACGCTGCAGGCCCGCGTCGTCCAGCGCGGTCATGTGCCAGGTTACCGGTTCGAACTGGCGGTCTCCGTGCTGCGCAGTCTGGCGAAGGCACGCCAGGCCGGCGTGCGTGGTCTGTCAGCGCAGCAGATCGCAAAGGCGCTGAACACCGATCCGCTGCAGGTTGAACCGGCATTGCATGCGCTGCTCGCCATCGACTGGGTGGGCCGCCTCGAAGAGCCTGGCGGATCCCGTCACGTGCTGCTGTGTGATCCGGACACCACGGCCGCCCGCGCGCTGCTGGCCGCCACCTTGCTCGATCCGTCACCGCAGCTGGCTGCTTTCTGGCAGCGGGCGAACCTTGATCGGTTGATGCTGCGCGATCTGATCGCGCCCTGACCCCGTCGATTGACGGGCCGCAAGACGCCCCCAATCAGGCTCTTGCGACAATGTCGCCCGGCCCGGTTTGGGTCTATATTGATCCGATCCACTTTGCCTGCGTTGAGGAGACTCCCATGAAGGTCACCCACATCCTGAGTGCCAAGGGCAACACGCTCTACACCGTCAGTTCCGACACGCCCCTGTCGCAAGCCCTGCAGACGATGGCCGAGAAGGACATCGGCTCGCTCGTCGTGATGGACCACGGCGAACTGGTCGGCATGCTGACCTTTCGAGAGGTGATTCAGGCCATCGTTCGCAATGGCGGGGTGGTCGGCTCGCTGATCGTGCATTCCGTGATGGACGACTGCCCGCTCACCTGCACGCCAGACACCGAGATGGACGAGGTTCGCCGCATGATGCTCGGTCACCATGCCCGTTACATGCCGGTGATGACGCAGCGCACCCTGATGGGCGTGATCTCGTTCTACGACGTCGCCAAGGCAGTGGTCGATTCGCAGGACTTCGAGAACCGCATGCTGAAGGCCTACATCCGCGACTGGCCAGCGGACGGCACTGCGAATCAGGCGGCGTCCAGCCAGGCCACGGGCTGAGAACGTTGCCTTGGGGCGTTTGCCCTCAATGTGACGCACCGGGATGGCGCACCAGCGCGCCATGGTCGCCCGGTGCCGTGTCGCAGCAAGGCTGGCTGGATTGCTATGCTCGGCGATCCACCTGACGCTGCGCCGCTGCGGCAGGACCGACTCACCACCTCACACTCCTCGAAAGCCCGTCGCCATGTCCGGCAGCACCCTCGGCCACTTGTTCTGCATCACCAACTTCGGTGAGTCTCACGGCCCGGCCATCGGCTGCGTGATCGATGGCTGCCCACCCGGCATGGCGCTGAGCGAAGCCGACATTCAACCTGAGCTCGACCGCCGCCGCCCCGGCACCAGCCGCCACGTGACGCAGCGCAACGAGCCTGATGCGGTCGAGATACTGTCTGGCGTGTACGAAGGCAAGACCACCGGCACGCCGATCTGTCTGCTGATTCGCAACACCGACCAGCGCAGCAAGGACTACGGCAACATCCTTCAGACGTTCCGCCCTGGGCACGCCGATTACACCTACTGGCACAAGTACGGACTGCGCGACCCGCGCGGCGGCGGGCGGAGTTCGGCGCGTCTCACAGCGCCGATGGTCGGTGCTGGCGCGGTGGCCAAGAAGTGGCTGCGCGAGCACCACGGCGTGAGCTTCACCGGGCACATGTCGCAGCTGGGCGAGCTCGCCATCCCGTTCGAATCACTTGAGCACGTGCCGAACAATCCGTTTTTCGCCGCGAATGTCAGCGACATCCCGCGACTTGAAGCGTACATGGATGATCTTCGCAAGGCCGGTGACTCCTGCGGCGCGCGCATCGAGGTGGCCGCGCGCGGCGTTCCCGTGGGCTGGGGCGAGCCACTGTTCGACAAGCTCGACGCCGACATCGCCCACGCGATGATGGGCATCAATGCGGTCAAGGGCGTCGAGATAGGCGCCGGTTTCGCCAGCGTCAGCCAGCGCGGAACCATCCACGGCGACGAGCTGACCCCTTCGGGCTTCCTTGGCAACAACGCCGGTGGCGTTCTCGGGGGCATCTCCACCGGTCAGGACATCACCGTGTCCATTGCGATCAAGCCGACCAGTTCGATCCGCAGTCCACGCCAGTCCATCGACCTCAACGGCCAGCCAGCGACGGTGGAAACCTTCGGCCGCCACGACCCCTGCGTCGGCATCCGGGCGACTCCGATCGCCGAGGCCATGCTGGCGCTGGTGCTGATGGACCACGCCCTACGGCATCGTGCCCAATGCAGCGATGTGCACGTCACAAGCGCGACGATTGCGGGGGCTGCGCCGAAAGGCTGATACCTCGCTTTGCGATGGATCATGTGCCCTGCGTGTGCGCGTGAGCACTGCGGCCGGCCGCAGTGTTGGGCTCGTGTCCCCCGGGCCTGAAAAGACAGGCCCTCCTCCTTTACCTCGCTCCACACAGCGGCCCACCGCAGCGCTCCGGCCATCACCGAAGCGTTCTGCGATTGAATTCCTTGGCGTGCAACCGCAGTCAAATCAAAGCGACGCCTGCGCGGTATAGATCGACTCCCGCACCATCGGGTAGATGGTGTTGTTCCAGCGACGGCCGCTGAACACGCCGTAGTGGCCGACGCCCGGCTGCACATAGTGGGTTTTCAGGTAGTCGCGCAGACCGGTGCACAGATCGTGCGCCGCCAGGGTCTGGCCGACCGCGCAGATGTCGTCGCGCTCCCCCTCGACCGTCAGCAGCGCGGTACGGCGAATCGCCGAGGGCTTGACCAGCCGGTCCTTGTACTTCAGTTCGCCCTTGGGCAGCGAGTAGTCCTGGAACACCGCTTTGACCGTCTCCAGGTAAAACTCGGCCGGCAGGTCGGCCACCGCGAAGTACTCCTCGTAGAAGCTTCGGGTGGCCTCGGCTTTCAGCATGCCTTCCGGCTCCTGCTTTTTCAGCAGCTCGTACAGCTCCTTGAAGGAGTTGACGTGCCTGTCCTTGTTCATGCTCATGAAGGCGGCCAGTTGCACGAAGCCGGGGTAGACACGCCGCCCGCCGCCGGGGTAGCGCATCGGCACGCGGCCGATCAGGTTGGCCTCGAACCATTCGATCGGCTTGGTGACGGCGAGCTGGTTGACCGAGGTCGGGCTGATGCGGCAGTCGATCGGCCCGGCCATCAGCGTCAGGCTGATGGGTGTGGCTGGATGCTGGTCTTCTGACATCAGCGCGGTGGCGGCCAGTGCTGACACGCAGGGCTGGCATATGGCCATCAGGTGTGAGCCCGGGCCCATGATGTCGAGGAACTCGATGATGTGTTCGGTGTATTCGTCGAGCCCGAACTTGCCATGCGACAGTGGAACATCACGCGCGTTGTGCCAGTCGGTGATGTAGACGTCATGGTCGGCCAGCATGGTGCGCACGGTTTCGCGCAGCAGCGTGGCGAAGTGCCCCGACATCGGCGCGACGATCAGCACCTTGGGATGCGGGTTGTCAGTAGCCTTCTTGAAGTGCAGCAAGGTCGCGAACGAGGCGACATGGGTGGCTTCCTCGGTGACAGCGACCGGTTCTGCAGCGCCGTTCACGGTGACATGGTCGATGCCAAAGGGGCGGCGCTTGTGCGTGACCTCGCTGAGCTCGAACACCTCCAGCGCAGCCGCCAGGTTGCGGTTGGGCATCCAGCGGTTCCAGCCGTAGGTGTCGTCCTTCAGCATGGGGAGCGCTGCCTTGGTGAAGGTACGCAGCGGCCACATCAGGTCCGTTTGCGCCTGGTAAGCCTCGTACATCATCCATTCCCCCCAGGAACCTGCCATGGCTTGTACTCTTGCAACTCCTGCGCCAGCACGTCGATCGCAACTGGTTGGTGAACCGATTCCAAGCGCGGCGTGTCATGATGATCCCGTCGACTGGCACAGCGCTTGCACTCGAACTGAGCATAACGTCACCAAGGAGCCGCAACCATGGCCACTGCACCGAAGACCCGACCGCAGGGCCGCTCCGCTGCTGCCAAACCGAAGCGCAGTGCCACCCCGCTTCGATCGGCTCCGAAGGCGCGAACCACGGTGGAAGCGTCGATCACGCTGAGCAGCAAGAACTATTCATCGTGGTCGCTGCGGGGCTGGCTGATCGCCAGGCTCGCCGGGCTGGATTTCGACGAGGTGATGGTGTCGCCCGACGACGCGGATGCCCGCAAGGAGATCCTGCTGCTATCGCCCTCGATCCTGGTGCCCTGCCTGACCCATGGCGGGATCAAGGTGTGGGACACGCTGGCGATCGGCGAGTACCTCAACGAGGTCAAGCCCGATGCCGGGCTGCTGCCCGCCGACATGGCCGCTCGCGCCCATTGCCGCGCCATCTGCGGCGAGATGCACTCCGGCTTCAGCAGCCTGCGCTCGGCTCTGCCCATGAACCTGAAGGGAGATTTCCCGGGCTACAAGGTGTGGGCCAAGGCCGAGGGCGACATCGAGCGCATCACGACCATCTGGCGCGACTGCATCTCGAAGTACGGAGGGCCGTTTCTGTTTGGCGACAAGCCTTGCATTGCCGATGCGATGTACGCGCCGGTGACCACCCGATTCCTGACCTACCACGTCGCCGTCGACCGCGTCAGCAGCGCCTATTGCAAGCAGATCCTTGCCATGCCCGATATGAAGGAGTGGATCGCCGCCGCCAAACTGGAACATGAGGATATCGAGGAACTCGATATGGAGTTCTGAAGCCCTCGTCGTGTCTGGCCTGCGAAGGGTCAGTGCTGGCGCTGACGCCGGCGTGTCAGGAACCCAAGCCCCAGCAGTGCTGCCACCGCCAGCGTGACCGATGAAGGCTCCGGGACGCGGTTAACGAACACCTGATCCTGGCGGCCTGCGACGTTGCCCCGGGTGACGCTCTCCAGCACCTGCGCATCAGCGGTGTTGGTGATCGAGCTCAGTTGGCTGAGCCAGTCGCTGGCCAGAGACAGTG
>CANHNO010000059.1 GCA_947462065.1 Burkholderiales bacterium
GCTGGTCACCCGCAGACCCACCGCTGGAAGCGCGAAACCCACCGTGCCCGCGATGCGATCCTGCACAGGCGCGTAGGGGTTCGACGTCAACATCACTGTCTCGCTCATGCCATAACGCTCGAGGATGGTGTGGCCGCTGCGCTCGCTGAACTGACGGAAGGTCTCGGCCAGCAAGGGTGCCGAGCCGCTGATGAACAGGCGCATGTCCCGGCACGCCTGAGCGTTGAACGTGGGTTCGGCGAGCAAGCGCCCATAGAGGGTGGGCACGCCCATGAAAACCGTCGCGTCGGGCAGCCGAGCGGTCACAGCGCGTGCATCGAACTTCGCGAACCAGAGCATCTTGCTGCCGTTCAGCAAAGCGCCGTGTGATGCGACGAAAAGGCCGTGGACATGAAACAGCGGCAGCGCGTGGATCAGTACGTCGCCACTGTCGGCTTCGCTGCGCCACGCCCACAGCGTTTTCAGCACCTGCGCGTTGGAGAGCAGGTTGCCATGGCTGAGCATCGCCCCCTTGCTGCGACCAGTGGTGCCACTGGTATAGATGATGCTGGCCACGTCAGCGGCCGCGCGCTGGACTGGCGCCTGCATGTCGGCGTGATGCGCGGCGCGTTGGAGCAAGCTGCCGCGACGGTCATCGTCCAGCGTGTACACATGCGCCGTGCCCGCGCGAAACGCGATCTTCGAGAGCCACCCGAAATCGCGCGACGCGCAGACCACCACGGCCGGCTCGGCGTTATCGATGAAGTAGCTCAGCTCGCCCGCCTGGTAGGCGCTGTTCAGCGGCACGTAGACCAGCCCTGCGCGCAGCACGGCCAGGTAAAGGATCAGCGCCTCGACTGACTTGTCGGTTTGCACAAGCACCCGTGCGTTGGCTGGCAGCGCCAGCGACCCCAGCAGGTTCGCGATCATGGCGCTGCTGCGGTCGAGGTCGCGCCAGGTGTAGAAAAGCGCATCGCCCGCAGCGCTCTCGGTGGCCACGCATTCGATCGCAGTGCGGTCCAGGCCCGCCGGAAAGGCGTCGCGCAACGCGCAGTAAAGGTTCTGGTTCGTCACAGGACCTTGCTCAGCGCCAGGGCGATCAGGCTCAGCAGCACGCTGCTGCCGATCGGCACAAAGAACTCACGGCCAAACAGACGGAAACGGAAATCACCGGGGAGGCGGCCGAGGCCGATCTTCTCCAGCCAGCGGTGCAGGCCGGTGAACACCATCAGGACAAGAAAGATCGCGATCAGCCAGCGGATCATGTCGGAGCCTTACAGCGTGTGTGTGCGGTCACCATGGGTGAATCCGATGGGTGAGGTGGTGAATGCGGCATCGCAGTCTTTCGCAAAGCCGATGACCTTGAAAAGTTCGCCCATTTCGTGCTCGGTCAGCAGCTTTTGCGCGTTGGCGACAGTTTGAATGTCCGCACCCTGCAGCAGGTCGAGAACGCCGCAATTCATCAGGAATCGGGCCTGACTGGTGTAGCCCAGCACGTCCAACCCGGCCTCCTGCGCGGCCATCGCGATGCCGGTGAAGTTGACGTGCGCCGTGATGTCCTTGTCGCCGACATCGGCGAGCGGGTCGGTGTCGGCTTGATGGGCGCGGTGACACATCAGCGTACCGCCGCTGCGCTGCGGGTGGTAGAACTCGGCCGCGGGGAAACCGTAGTCGATGAAGAAAGCAGCCCCACGCCGAAGACGATCGGCCAGGGTGGCGATGAAAGCTTCGGCCTGAGGGTGGATCTCGGTGGTGAACACGGCGCCGCTTTCTGCGTCCCCGTTGACGGCCTCATCGCCCGGCGGGCGCAAGTCAGTGAGGCGATCAGCCCAGACCCACGGTGGGGCTGACTTCTCTGAGTCGCCTTCGACTTCCCGCAAGCTCACGCCGCGCTCGCGCCACTGCTGCCCGTCGAAGTGCAGCACTTGAACGGGCATCGCGTCGAGCACCTCATTGCCGACGACCACGCCTTGCAGCTTCTCGGGCCATTCGTCCGCCCAGTGCACGCGGTCCAGATGCCCGCGCAACACCTCGCGCTGCCGCTCGCGCAAGGCGCCCGACACGTCGACGATGGTGTAGCGCTTCACGCGTGGGCCCAGCGTGGCCAGCAGTTCACGCGCCAACACGCCAGAGCCGGCGCCAAACTCCCACACCTCGTCGGTGCCGCTGCCGTCCAGCGCCTGCCGGACCTGTCGGGCCAGTGCCTGGCCAAACAGCGGCGACAGCTCGGGCGCCGTGACGAAGTCGCTGCCCGACGAGGGCAGCACCCCGAACTGCCGGTCGCCTCTGGCGTAGTAGCCCAGGCCTGGCGCGTACAAGGCCAAGGCCATGAATCGATCGAAGGGCAGCCAGCCCCCTTGGCGTGCGATGACCGAACGGATCAGATCGGTCAGCTGAGGATTCGTCATGGTGAGATTCTGTGCCCGCAGGCCATCGCCGGCGCACAGCCGTGGCACATTGAGCGCCTTGTCTTTCACAATACCCATCTGAGCTGATATCACCCATGTTTGACGAAGGATCGCCCACCAGACAACGACCGGTTGCCTTGGTCACTGGATCGGCAAAACGCATCGGCCGAGAGATCGCCCTCCGGTTGGCCCGCGACGGATACAACATCGCCGTGCACACCGCCCATTCGCCGCAACAGGCTTTGGAGACTGCGGCGGAAATCTCGGTCCTGGGCGTCGACGCAGAGGTGTTCGAAGCTGACTTGGCTGACGAGAATCAATGCGAGGAATTGTTCCCACGCATCGTCCAGCGCTATGGCCGAGTGGACGCGATCGTCAACAACGCATCCGCTTTTGATTATGACAATGTGAGCAGTCTGAGCTATGCGCGCCTGACCGCACACATGAATGTCAACGCCGGCGCCGCCCTGGTGTTGGCACGCAGACTTCATGAGCACCTGACGACGGCGGGCCAGCGCACAGGCGTGGTGATCAACATGCTGGACCAGCGCCTTTGGAATCCCAATCCGGACTATCTTTCCTACGCGCTGTCAAAAGGGGCGCTCGAGTTGCTGACCCGCGTGTTGGCACTTGATTTGGCGCCGACAGTGCGCGTTGTCGGTGTGGCACCTGGCCTGACCACAGGCAGTGATCTCATTGATGACAAGCACCTCACTGCCATGGCAGGCCATGCGCTGACACGCAAGTTGCCCACCGTGCAGGAGGTCGCGGCCACCGTGTCGTTTGCCGTGTCCAATCAAGCCTTCACGGGCAGCACCTTGATGGTGGATGCAGGCTTTCATCTGAATTCGATGCGCAGAGACTTTCCGTTTTTATGATCGACTTTCGAGCCACCATGTCTGCTGTCAACACCTCCACCGATAAAGCCGCGCTGGAAATCAACAAGCTCAGCAAGCGTTTGCACCGGCTGGTCGGTCAGGCGGTGATCGACTTCAACATGATTGAGGACGGCGACCGGGTGATGGTCTGCGTGTCGGGCGGCAAGGACAGCTACGCGATGCTCGACATCCTGCTGGGCCTGCAAAAGCGCGCGCCGATCCGCTTCGAACTGGTGGCCGTCAACCTCGACCAGAAGCAGCCCGGCTTTCCGGAGCACGTGCTGCCCGAGTACCTGGCCAGGGTCGGTGTGCCCTTTCACATCGAGAACCAGGACACCTACTCGATCGTCAAGCGCGTCATCCCGGAGGGCAAGACAACCTGCGGACTGTGCTCGCGGCTGCGCCGGGGCATCCTGTACCGGGTGGCCGGCGAGTTGGGCGCGACCAAGATCGCACTCGGCCACCACCGCGACGACATCGTGCAGACGCTGTTCATG
The DNA here is from genome assembly GCA_947462065.1 of Burkholderiales bacterium. Lineage (GTDB taxonomy): Bacteria > Pseudomonadota > Gammaproteobacteria > Burkholderiales > Burkholderiaceae_C > PBB1. Next base: position 3,763 of record CANHNO010000059.1, read on the forward strand.
AACATGTTCTTCGGCAGCAAGATGAAGGGCATGCCGCCGAAGCTGGTCAGCGATGATGGCAGGAACGTCGTGATCCGCCCGCTGGCCTATGTGGCCGAGACCGACCTCGAGCGCTGGGCCGAGCACCGGCAATTCCCGATCATCCCCTGCACGCTGTGCGGCAGCCAGGACAACTTGCAGCGGGTGCAGATCAAGCAGATGCTGCGCGAGTGGGACAAGCGGCATCCCGGGCGTGTCGAGAATGTCTTCAGTGCGATGCAGAACGTCGTGCCCTCTCATCTCGCCGACCGGAACCTGTTCCCGTTCACCGCGCTCCAGGCGACTGGCGTGGCCGACACGAATGGCGATCGCGCGTTCGATGAGGACGACAGCTGCGGCAGTGCACCACAGGCGAACTCCACCGTGAAACTGCACTGGATCGATTCACCCTGAACCGGAGGATCACCATGCGCCGTCAGCTCTTCATTGCATGTGGCCTCGTTGCCATGCTGGTGGCAGGTGGGTGCGCCACCCAGATCAGCAGCGACGTGTCGACCTTCGGCAGCTGGCCGGCCGATCGCCAGCCCGACACCTATGTGTTCGAGCGGCTGCCGTCTCAGCAGGACCAGCCAGACCAGCAGCGCATGGAAGACGCCGCGCGTTCGGCCATCGAGTCCGCTGGCTTCAAGCCGGCGCCCGAGGCGCAAACCGCCGATGTCGTGGTGCTGCTCGGCACGCGCGTGACGGCCAGCTACTTTTCACCCTTCGACGACCCGATCTGGTGGGACGGCGGGCTCTATCGCCCGCGTTTCGGGCACGTCGGCTTTGGCGGCGGGCTCGGTCGAGGCCACATCTTCGGTCTGGACGATTCCTTGCGGCGCTATGTGCGCGAGGTGTCGGTGCTGATCCGCGACCGCAAGAGCGGCCGCGTGGTGTACGAGACGCGCGCCAGCAGCGATGGAGTGCTGCAACTGACCCCCGCGCTGATGACGGCGATGTTCCAGGCGGCGATGACACCGTTTCCAGGCACCGAGGAGAAGGCGCGCAGCGTCACGACGCCGCTGGTGCGTTGACGGCGATCATGGTTTGGCTTCAGCAGCCAGCGCACGCGCGTCATCTTCCCAGTCCTTGAGCTGCTCGGCGGCCGCACGACGCTGCTCGGGCGTGGTCAGGTTGTGCACCTCGGCCGCGAAGGCGCAATTGAACTCGATCAGCCGCTGCTGATAGGCTCGGTACCCGTCTTTCGGTGACACGCGGGAGCGCTGAGACAGCGCTCGCAGCGCATCCACCGCCTGCGGGAGGCTGGTCTGCTCCGTGCTCAGCCGCGTCAGCGTCTGCAAGGTGTCCTGTTGACGGCGGTGGCGCTCGGCGATCCAACGTGGCGGATCGAACGGCGTCGCCAAGGCCAGCGCCGCGATGCGCTCGCGCTGGCTGTTGCTCATGCGACCGTAGATCATCTCGATCGGTTCGAGCGCGCGCTTGAGCTGTGCCCGGGCTCGAGCCTCGGCTTGGGGCTGCAGATATCTGTCGACCAACTCCTCGTTGCGCTCTGCGTACTTGTGCTCCAGATGTGCGATCTGCTGTGGCGACAAGCTCAGTGCCACTTCGGCCACGCCCGGCAAGGCACGCTCCAGCGACGCTTCGACACGGAGTCTGACGTCGTTGAACCATTGACAGGCCTGCGCCGCGGTGGCTGGCCCTGCGACCTGCCCCCGCGCCTTGGACAACAACTCGGCATACACCGGCAGCTCCACGCGCCGGTGCCACTTGAACCAATCGTCGATGACCTCGTGAGCGCGCGCCGACTGATCGTCCCTGAAATCGACATGGCCGTCGAACCACCAGTAAGCCAGATCGGGCGCGTGGTTGTAGCCGAGGCGCACCGCACTGCAGCCTGTCATCAGCCACGCCAAGCACGACAGCAGCACCACGCGTCGCCATCCGCGGCAGCGCCCCAGTGCCGTGGCATCCGGCCCGCCCATAATCGCGCCCGACATGCGAGTTGCACTTGACTCAGGGGAACGGGACATGGCGTTGGACATCGTGATCATGGCGGCGGGCAAGGGCACTCGGATGAAGTCGGACCGCCCCAAGGTGCTGCACGAACTGGCCGGGCGCAGCTTACTGGAGCATGTGCTCCACACCGCCGGTGAGGTTGCTGCTGACCGCGTCGTGGTGGTGACTGGCCATGGCGCCGAGCAGGTGGAGGCCTCTGTCAGAGCGCCGAATCTGCAATTCGTTCGACAGAGCCCGCAACTCGGCACCGGACATGCGGTGCAACAGTCTGCCCCCGTGCTGCACAGCGACGGCATCACGCTGATCCTGAATGGCGACACGCCACTGATCCAGGCCGAGACACTGCGTGCACTGGTGGACGCCTGCGCCGGTGACAAGCTGGCGCTGCTGACGGTGACGCTGGCCGATGCCACCGGTTATGGCCGCATCCTGCGCAGCGCGGCGGCAGATGGAACCTCGACGGTCAAGGCGATCGTGGAACACAAGGACGCCACACCGGAACAGCGCGCGATCACCGAGGTCTACACCGGCGCGATGGCAGCGCCCACCGCACTGCTCAAGCGCTGGCTCGCCCGCCTCGACAACCGCAATGCCCAGGGCGAGTACTACCTGACCGATGTGGTTGCTTTCGCGGTGGCCGATGGCGTGCCGGTGGTAGCCGCACAACCGCAGCGCGCCAGCGAAGTGCTGGGCGTCAACAGCCCGCAGCAGCTGGCCGAACTCGAACGCCTGTGCCAGCGCGACCAGGCCGAGGCGCTGATGACCGCTGGCGTGCGGCTCGCCGACCCGGCGCGCATCGATGTGCGCGGAAACCTGCAGTGCGGCGTCGATGTGAGCATCGATGTGAACTGCGTGTTCGAAGGTGCGGTGTCGCTGGGCCATCGAGTCAAGGTGGGCGCCAACTGCGTGATCCGGAATGCCACGATTGGTGACGATGCGGTGATCCACCCCTACACCCACATCGACGGCGACACGCTGGGTGTGACGGTGGGCCGCGGCTCGCTGATCGGCCCCTACGCCCGCCTGCGGCCCGGCGCGGTACTCGGCGCTGAAGTCCACATCGGGAATTTCGTCGAGGTCAAGAACTCGACGCTGGCCGATGGTGCCAAGGCCAACCACCTGGCCTATCTGGGCGACGCGACGGTCGGCGAGCGGGTGAACTTCGGTGCCGGCAGCATCACCGCCAACTACGACGGCGCGAAGAAGCACCGCACCGAGATCGGCGCCGATGTGCACGTGGGCAGCAACTGCGTGCTGGTGGCGCCGGTCACGATCGGCGCGGGCGCCACCATCGGCGCCGGCTCGACGATCACACGCCAAGCGCCCGCCGGCGAGCTGACAGTGGTGCGCGGCCGGCAGGTCTCGTTGCCGACCTGGAAACGCCCGGTCAAGCCGGGCTGACGACGAAAAGCGGCAACGGTTCGGGCTCGTCATCGCGCAGCACCATCGTGGCGAGCGCCGTCGGCTCGTCGATGAGACGCGCGGCGATGGCGTGCAAGGAACGGCCTTCTGTCGCGATCGGTGGTCGCGGGCACATCCAGTCATTGCGCGGTACCACGTGCCACACCGGCTCGTTGGCGGCAGGCAGTCCGGCCACACGATCGTGCTCGATCCAGCGGCCTTGCAGGTGGTCGGGGTGAACACCGGGCGTGCACGGCACCGGCCTGCCGTGGCGATAGAACAAGCGCCCACGCGTGCAGGCGGCCGGGGTCCAGGTCTGGTGGTCCCAGGGTGGCGGCGGGAGATGGCACAGCTGGCGATCGAACATCTTGCGCAGCTTGCTGTCGAAGGTTTCCGCGCGATCGGGGCCGATGAAGTCGGCGGCGCTCGCTTGCGGCCCGGTGGCAGTGCACAGAAAGAACTTGACTGCCAATTCCCAGTGCCAGGGATGGCCGCAGACATCGTGCAGCAGGAAATCGATTTCACCGAGCGTTGTGCGGTCGCCATCAGGCGTCAGGTGGCGCAGCGGAATGTTAGCGGCCACCAGACAGTGGGTCGGACCGTACCGGAGGAAGAACGCCATCAGCCGTTCAGCGCGACGACCCAGGCGCAGCGACGGTGGGCGGGCCAAGCGCAGATCGGTGCCGCGCGCTGTGATTGCATGCACGGCCTCGTACAGCGCTTGCGGTGCACGGTCGATGCCATCCAGCCACGCCGAGATGGCGCCTCGCTCGGCTGGGCTGAACTGCTGAACAGGGGCTGAATGCGCACCCGGCGCGGTGTCAAGCAGCGGCGGCGAGAGCAGCAGCCAGCGCAACTCACGCGCGGTGTGGGCGGCCGCCTCAGACACCACGAGCGAGGTGCGCGGCCGCCGCTTCGACGGTGTCGAGCGCCAGACACAGATCGTCCCAGGCGCGGGCCTTTTCCGGCAGATTGCGCAGCAGGTAGGCCGGGTGGTAGGTAACGACCAAGGGCACACCCTGGTAGTGATGAACACGGCCGCGCAACTGGCCGATCGGCGCGGTGCTGCGCAGCAGGCTCTGCACGGCGAAGCGGCCCATCGCGAGGATGATCTTCGGTTGCACCAGCTCGATCTGCCGGATCAGAAATCCTTCGCAGCGCGCCAGTTCATCGGGCATGGGATTGCGGTTGCCCGGCGGGCGGCATTTCAGCGTATTGGCGATGAACACCTGTTTTGAAGGATCATGTGCCTCACTGGCCTGGCGGCTCAGCCCGATCGCGCGCAGCATGTTGTCGAGTAACTGCCCGGAGCGGCCGACGAAGGGTTCGCCGAGGCGATCTTCTTCTTCGCCCGGCGCCTCGCCGACGATCATCCAGTGCGCCTGAGGATGGCCAACACCGAACACCGTCTGCCGGCGGCTCTGGTGCAGGCTGCACGCGGTGCAAGCGGTGACCGCTTCGCGCAGGGCAGGCCAATCCATCGACGAAGCGGTACCCAGAGCCGAAGAGATCGCCGCGTTCGGAACGATTGCGACCGGGGATGGCGCAACCTTGATGACTGCATCGGGAGGGCGACTCGTCAGCCGTACCTCAGCGACTGCAGGTGCCGCGGAAGCGGCAACGCCCTTCTCGCCCGCTGCCGGCGCATCCCACACCCGCAGGCCCATCTCGGCCAGCATGGCGCGCTGGCGCTCAGTCCAGGTCATGCTGCACCGCCGGACACGTCCAGGCTCATGACAAGCGCATCTTCGCGCCGACCGGCCGCAGCCGGGTAGTAACCGCGCCGCACGCCGATGTCGCGAAATCCATAGCGCTGGTAAAGCGCGCGCGCTCGCGGATTGCTCTGCCGCACCTCCAGCCACAGCTGCAGCGCATGGCGTTGCCGGCACAGATTGACCAACGCATCCAGCATGAACCGGCCGTGGCCCTGACTCTGTGCCTCGGGCGCGACCGTCAGGTTCAGCAGGTGCATTTCCTCGACACCGTCCATCGCGACGAAGTAGCCGATCGCATCTCCGCGTCGGTCGCTGCCGAACAGCACCTGCGCGGGGTAGCCCGACGCCAGTGAATCGATGAAGTTGCCCCGCGTCCATGGGAACGGATAGGCATCGTTCTCGATCGTCATGACCACGTCGAGGTGGGAGGTCGTCATCTTCTCGAGCCGCCGGGCTTGGCGCAGCACCGCATTCATGGCAGCACCGCCGGCACCCCGGATGCGGCGAGCGCCTTTGCGGTCGCCCGCTCGGCCATCGTCTGCGCCACCTTGTCACGCAAATAGAGGGGCAGCGCCAGTGCGGCATCCACGGCACCACCTCGTGCCCACAGCGCCGCGGCCAGCGGCAGCATCCCACGCGCTCGCGGCAAGGCCTGCGGGAGGCACAGGGCAGCGCCGCAGGCCAGCCGATCACCAAAGGCTGCGAGCGCAGTGCCAGCCACCGCGCGCGGCACCGCGATGGACCAGCGTTCGTTCAGTTGCTTCGGCGTGCACAGCCAAGGCGCGGTGGCGAGCCGCCACACGCCCGCCTCGAACAGCGCGTGCGCTGCGTAGATTTCATCCATCCGCGCATCCATCGTGACCCATACGTCGTCAATGGCCTCGGCGCCAGACAGGCTCCGTGCGTCCTCCGCCACGGCCAACAAGGTGTCGATCGGCAACACCGGCTTGTCAACGCCCAACGCCAGCCCCTGCGCCACCGAGCACGCGGTACGCAACCCGGTGAAGGCGCCCGGCCCGCGTCCGAATGCGATGGCGTCGAGGTCACGCAAACCGATGCCGGCCTGCGCCAGCAGATCCATCACACCGGGGATCAGCGTGGACGAGGCCAGCGCCCCTCCCGCGCCATCGTGCGACCAAACGCGATCACCCACCTGGAGTGCGATGCTCAGGTGCTCGGTGGCCGTGTCGAAGGCCAGGCAGGCGGTCAGGGCAGAGGTCATCAGACGAGTCTAGCTGCGGCAGACCGGGCCTGTCTGCGCCGGGCTTTCGAGGTCTGTGCAGGCATGCGCATGCGATCATTCCCGGATGCTTTTGCGCGCGGGATCGACCCTCCTTCTGTTGCTGCTCGGCTGCCAAGCGGTGGCTGCGCCAGCGATACCGCCGTTTGCAATGAAGACGCTGCCGCCCGAAGTCGCCGCCGCGATGGACCGCGCCCGCGTGCCCCGCGAGTCGCTGTCGGCGGTGGTGCAAGAGGTCGGCCACAGTGGCACCCCGCAGTTGTCGTGGCAGGCGCAGGCGGCCGTCAATCCTGCCTCGCTGATGAAGCTGATCACCACCTACGCCGCGCTCGACCTGCTCGGGCCGGCCTGGACCTGGGCCACACCGGTGTGGCTGCAGGGCGCGTGGCCCACTGGTGGCAGTGGCGTGTTCGAAGGCGATGTGGTGGTCAAGGGCGGCGGTGATCCGAAGCTGGTCGTCGAGCGTGTCTGGTTGCTGCTGCGCCGGCTGCAGCAGCTCGGCGTGCGTGAGATCCGCGGCGACATCGTGCTCGACCGCAGCGCGTTCGAAGTGCCCGAGCAGAACCCCGCCGATTTCGACGGTGAAGCGCTTCGCCCATACAACGTGCTCGCGGATGCGCTGCTTCTGAACTACAAGGCGCTGTCGTTCACCTTCACGCCCGACCCGGCGCACGGTGTCGCGGTGATCTCGACCGAGCCCACGCTGGAGGGTGTGCGCGCCGATGTCCGCGTGCCACTGGCGGCAGGTGTCGGCGCCACCCAGTGCAGCGACTGGCGCAGCGCCTTGCAGGCCGATTTTTCTGACCCGCAGCGCTTGCGTTTCAAAGGAATCTATTCGCCAGCGTGCGGCGAGAAGCAATGGCCTGTGGCCTACATTGACCCAGCGGGCTACAACGGGCGGCTGCTGGCCGGTCTGTGGGCCGAGATGGGCGGCAAGCTGACGGGCAGCGTACGTGACGGCACGGCACCGGCCACGGCGCCCACATTCGAACTGGCATCACCACCGCTGGCCGAGGTGATCCGCGACATCAACAAATTCAGCAACAACGTGATGGCGCAGCAGCTGTTCCTGACGCTGGCGCTGAACCAACGCGGCCTGGGCACTCCGGACGGCGCGCGCGAGGTGCTGCGCGGCTGGCTGGCTGCACGATACGGCGATGCCGGCCGGGCCGCGGTGATCGACAACGGCTCGGGCCTGTCGCGCGAAACCCGCATCAGCGCCGCCGTGTTGGCGCGGCTGCTGCAGGACGCTGCGGCCAGCACGCTGATGCCCGAGCTGATGGCCTCACTGCCCGTCAGCGGTGTCGATGGCACGATGCGACGGACGCAGACGCTCACCGGTCGTGCGCACCTGAAGACAGGCTCCTTGCGCGATGTGACCGCGGTGGCCGGCTACCTGCTGGCGCCCAGTGGCCAGCGTTATGTCCTGGTGGGGATCGTCAATCACCCGAACGCGGCGGCGACCAGGCCTGCGCTGGAAGCGCTGATCCAGTGGGCAGCCGACGATGGGCTGACCAAAGCCCTGGCCCGCAGCGCTTCAACTGGCACGGATAACAGCGCGAGATGACCCGATGAGCGCATCTGACTGGATTGATGTGCTCGGCTACGCAGCCGCAGCGCTGACCACGGCCTCGTTCATCCCACAAGCCTGGCTGAGTTTTCGCACTGGCGACGTCAGCGGCATCTCTCTCGGCATGTACGCCTGCTTCACCGTCGGCGTGGCGCTGTGGCTGGCCTACGGCGTGGTGCTGGGTGCGTGGCCCATCGTTGTCGCCAATACCATCACACTGGTGCTGGCATTGGCGATCCTGGTGATGAAACTGCGGGGGCTGAAGGTCAGGCGGAATCGCTGACAGGCAACAGCATCACCACGGCAGGCTGGTAGCGAGGTCGGCCGCGTCTTCCCCGATGAATATGTGCCCAGCGAAGCTGAAGCGAGTGTCGTCAGCCCACAGGTGGTTGATGATGGATCCACCCGTGACCAGCGTCAGTGGAGTGCAACTCAAGATGGCAACCGTACAGACGGGGACGCTCACGTTGATGATGCCGTTGGGCCGCCCGCCGTCGTTAACGTCGTCGACGACGTTGTCGAATGTCTGCGCTGTATTGAGGAAGCCCAAGCTGCGGCCATTGATCCGGACCAGACCTCGCATCGTTTCGTTGAAGCTGTCGGTGAGCAGTCTCAGTAGCGTCTGGTCAGCTAACGATTGACTCCTGCCGAATGGCGTCAGGCTCACCCGAGGAACCGTTGAGTACATCACACGGCCCAGCGTGTTGCTGTCATTGGTCAGACGGTTGATTTGAGTCGCGAGCAACTCTCCGCGACGCTCGATTTCAGCGACAGCAGCTGCCTCCGTGAGCTCGGACGTGATCACTCTGTTGTAGAGCTCCAGTACGTCGTTGGTGCCCACCATCATCGTGATCATGTCGGTGGGTACCGGCTTGTTGCCAGGAGTCGAGGCCAGGAAGGCATCAACGGCTGCCACCACATTGGCCACCTTGCCGCCTGCTGTGGCGCGCATCTGCACAGTCGGGGTTACGCCGCCCGGATTGCACTCGGCAAACACCAAACCGTACTCGGCCGCGAGGGTCTGCACCCAGATCGGGTTTGCGTTGCAGTCGAGCGTCGTCGTGCCAGTGGAGAAGCCGTTGTTGGTGTATTTGAGCCCATCAATGGCGGTCGCGTTGCTCCCGGGCAGCAGCAGGCTGCTCTCGTCACCGAACACGATCATGCGGGTCGGGTTGAACCGGTTGGTCTGGCTGGATTGTCCGCCCCCGCCACACGATGACAGCAGCAGCGCGCTCACCGTCGTCAGGACTACCAGGCTGCTGCGCAACGCGACAGCGCTCCATCGATCGACTCTGAAATTCATGCGGTCTCCAAAGGAAATGGGGTTGGGGTACGGTCAGTCTGCGCACGCTCGCCACAGGCGATCCCGCACACCGTCCCAGTCGGGGCCTGCCGGTGGCTCTTCGACCCAGATCAACTGGACACCCAGGTCATCGAAGCGGCGCAGCACGTTGAATAACTCGTGGGCCGCGAGGTCGGCGCGGGAGGGCATCACCTGATGGGCCACCGCAGAACCACTCGGCACAGGCAGGCGCGAATATACCGCCAGCGGTACGACCGACTTTTGCGCTGCGGCATCGGTGGGCACGTCGGCCAGCAGCTTCAGCGCCGACTGCAACATACCCGGCGCCATCAACCTGACCCTGGCGCGCGGCGCGTAATGGGAGGCCAGCGTTCCGGAAGCGCGGGGCGCATCTGCATCGCGGTCTGCCAGCGACTGGCCAAGCACCGCTTCGATCGCGCCGCGCGTCAGCGAGCCCGGTCGCAGCAGCACCGCGAGCCCGCGCGAGCAGTCGACGATGGTCGATTCGATGCCGACGTCGCAATCGCCGCCGTCGAGTACGCGCAGACCGGTACCCAGTTCGGCCACCACGTGCGCTGCCCGCGTCGGGCTGAGGCGGCCGAAGCGGTTGGCGCTTGGTGCGGCGATACCAGGCACCCCGCGTGCAGCCACCTCACGCAGCAACGCCAGCGCCACGGGGTGCGAAGGGCAGCGCAAGCCGATGCTTGCCTGCCCGCCGGCACTCGCTGCAGCCACACCATCGGCGCGCGGCACGATCACCGTCAGCGGACCGGGCCAGAACGCAGTGACAAGCTTCTGCGCGAGATCGGGCCAGTCGGCACAGAACGGGCGGGCGGCCGAGGCGTCGGCGACGTGGACGATCAGCGGATGGTTTGTCGGGCGCCCCTTTGCCGCGAATATCCGAGCTACCGAGGCATCGTCATCAGCGCGAGCGCCCAGGCCGTAGACAGTTTCGGTCGGAAAGGCGACGAGCTCACCGGCAGCGATGGCATCAGCCGCCTCGGCGATGGCGCCGGGATCGTCTCCATCCAGCAGCATGGCAGCGTGCGACGTGGTCGGCAGCGTCAGAAAGCCGGCAAGCCCAGCACCGCAGCGGCTTGGAGCGCCACGGCCCGTGCCTGTTCGGCGGTGGCCGCGGTGACGGTCAGGTGCCCCATCTTGCGCGCGCGGCGCGGCGTCGCCTTGCCATAGAGGTGCAGATGCACACCGGGCAGCGCCAGCAAAGCGGCCCAGTCGGGTTCGCGCGCTGCAGCCTCTGCGGAGACAAACCACAGGTCACCGAGCAGGTTCAGCATCACCGCCGGGGAATGCAGCCGCGGAGCGACCAGGGGTGTGCCGGTCATCGTGCGCACTTGCAGGTCGAACTGCGACAGGTCGCAAGCATCGACGCTGTAGTGGCCGGAGTTGTGCGGACGTGGCGCCATTTCGTTGGCGACCAGGCTGCCGTCTTTCAGCACAAAGAACTCGACGCACAGTACGCCCACATAGCCCAGCGATGCCGCCACCCGCTCAGCGGCATCGATCGCGCGCTGCTGGACCTCAGAAGTCAGATCAGGCGCGGGCAC
>CANHNO010000060.1 GCA_947462065.1 Burkholderiales bacterium
CACGAACCGGGCACGCTGGATGTTTCGCATGGCGCCATCCTGTACCTCGATGACATCACCGTCAGCTTCGACGGTTTCAAGGCCTTGAATGCGCTCTCCTTGAGCATCAGCGCCGGCGAGCTGCGCTGCATCATCGGCCCGAACGGCGCCGGCAAGACGACGATGATGGACGTGATCACCGGCAAGACACGGCCCGACCTGGGCCATGCCTACTTCGGCTCGACGATTGATCTGCTGCGCCTGCGCGAGAACGAGATCGCGTCGATCGGCATCGGCCGCAAGTTCCAGAAGCCCACCGTCTTCGAGCAGCTGAGCGTGTTCGAGAACCTGGAACTGGCGCTGCGCGCCGACCGCGGCGTGCGGGCGTCGATGTTCTTTCGCCTCAGCGGCGAGCAACTCGACCGCATCGCCGAGATGCTGACGTTGATCCACCTGAAGGACAGCGCACAGCGCAATGCCGGGCTGCTGAGCCATGGCCAGAAACAGTGGCTGGAGATCGGCATGCTGCTGATGCAGGATCCGAAGCTGCTGCTGCTCGACGAGCCGGTGGCCGGCATGACCGACGAGGAGACCGAGCGTACGGCCGAGCTGTTCCTGTCTCTTGAAGGCAACCATTCCCTGGTCGTCGTCGAGCACGACATGAAGTTCATCGGCGAGCTGACGCAAAACGGCAGGAACGGCAAGAAGGTCACCGTGCTGCATGAGGGCAGCGTGTTGGCCGAGGGGCTGCTGAGCGAGGTGCAGGCGAACGAGAAAGTGGTGGAGGTTTACCTTGGGCGTTGAGATGGCTCACACCCAGGCGCGCGCGCCGAGGGCGCCGGGTAACCGGCTCCGCTCATGTCCCCCGAGCCGGGCTTTGCCCGACTCTCCTCCTTTACTTCGCTGCGCCGGTCACCCGACACCCTCGGCAACCACCGTTGCAGGACTTTCGTCGAAAAGCCATCCTCCGTGCAGATCGGGAACACTGAGATGCTGAAAGTCGAAGGCGTCAATCAGTATTACGGTGGCTCGCACATCCTGCGCAACGTCGGGTTCGAAGCGAAGCTCGGTGAAGTCACGGTGATCCTGGGCCGCAACGGCGTGGGCAAGACCACCTTGCTGAAGAGCCTGATGGGGGTGGTGCCGGTAAGGACCGGAAGCATTACCCTCGATGGTGCTGCGATCACCCGCGACACGCCGTATGAAAGGGTGCGCAAGGGCGTGGGCTATGTGCCGCAGGGTCGCGAGATCTTCGGGCGACTGACGGTGGAAGAGAACCTGCGCATGGGACTGGCCTACAAGAGTGGCAGCACGCCGATTCCATCGCAGATCTTCGAGCTGTTCCCGGTGCTCAAGCAGATGATCAACCGCCGTGGCGGCGACCTCTCAGGTGGCCAGCAGCAGCAGTTGGCGATCGCACGCGCCTTGGCTGCGGGGCCGAAGCTGCTGATCCTCGACGAGCCGACCGAAGGCATCCAGCCCAGCGTGATCAAGGACATCGGCCGGGTGATCCGCATGCTGGCCGATCGCGGCATGACCCCGGGGCAACAAATGGCCATCGTGCTGGTCGAGCAGTTCTACGACTTCGCCGCCGAGCTGGCGGATCAGTATCTGGTGATGGAGCGCGGCGAGATCATCCAGCGCGGACGCGGCAAGGACATGGAAGCAGAGGGCGTCCGGGCAAAGATGTCCATCTAGTGCGGAACATCACTTTTCCTGCAGTGATCAAGCGATGCGCACGGGCGCTTCCAAATCAAGAAGAGCTGCCGTTCAATCCATGCCCAGACTCAAACCTGCAGCATCGTCGGCTTTGAACGCAACCACTTCAGCAAGGTACCGTACAGCCCATCGGGATCGACAGGCTTTGCGAGGTGCTCGCTCATGCCCGCATCGAGGCAAGCGTTTCGGTCCTGAACAAATGCGCCGGCCGTCAACGCGATGATGGGTGTGTGCTCACGTCCAGGAATCTGGCGAATTCCGCGCGTGGCCTGAATTCCATCAAGCACAGGCATTTGCACATCCATCAAGATAAGCGCGTAGTCAATGTACCGAACCAGCGCCAGGGCCGACGCGCCGTTGTCGGCCAAGGTCACTTTCAAGGCCGCATCCTCCAACAAGGCACACAGCACTTCCTGGTTGTTCGGGTCGTCCTCGACCAGCAGGACCGAGGCTTCGGCGAACTCGCGGCGCAACTGCTCCCGAGCATCGCTCAGAGATGGCAGCAAAACCTCCTGATGCGTCGCCTGGCCAGCCCCCAGACGAGCGGTGAACCAGAACGTACTGCCCAGACCAAGTCTGCTGTGCACGCCGATCTCCCCGTGCATCAATTGCACCAGTCGCTTGCAAATGGCCAGGCCCAGGCCCGTACCGCCATTCCTGCGCGTGGACGATGCGTCGATCTGCTCGAAGGGCTGGAAAAGTCGGGCTGTGTTTTCTTGCGCGATGCCCACCCCCGTATCTTCGACTTCAAAGCGGACCAGCGCGCCGTCTTCAAACTCCTGATCGACACGCGCCTCGACACGCACCGCGCCCGCTTCCGTGAACTTCACAGCGTTTCCGACCAGATTCACCAATATCTGCCCAAGGCGCTGAGCGTCGCCCACCAGCAGACGACTCGCCAACTCTGGCGCAATCACCACTTTGAATCCGAGCCCCTTTTGTTCTGCTTGCAGCGAAAGCAAGTTGGTCAACTTTTCCAAGACGCCGCCCAGTTGGAACGCCTCCTGCGCCAATTCCATCTTGTCGGCTTCGATCTTGGAGATCTCCAGCACGTCATTGATGACGGACAACAGGTGTTCCGATGCGCGCAGAGCCTTGTTGAGCCAGTCGATCTGCACCGGGTCCGTCGCTCGCTTCAGTGCCAGCCCAGTCATTCCCATCATGCCGTTGAGCGGTGTTCGCAACTCGTGGCTCATGTTTGCCAGGAAAGCGCTCTTGGCACGGTTGGCAGCCTCAGCTGCCAACCGTTCCATCGCAAGTTCCGCCGTGCGGTCGACCACCTTCTGCTCCAGAGTCTCGTGCAATTCGACCAAGTGCTGCAGCGCTTCGCGGCCCTTCGTCTCCAACTGCTGCAAGGCTTCGTTCTGGATTTGCAGTTCGGCCTGATGGACCTGCAGCTCGTGTACCAGATGCTTGGCATCGGCGAGGGTCAGCTCAGGTGCTTCCGGCCGGCGAGCCAGGCGCTGCTCGGCGAGCCGGCGCAGTCCGGATGCTCCGGTCTCCTGGCTGTTCGGCGGCGGGACCATGCTTGACTCCATCGCATTCTCCTAAGGGCAATGACTTCGCAACTCGGCTTCCAGTTGCTTGATGGCTGTGACATCGGTGAAAGTGATCACCACCCCCTCAATCACGTTGTCATGCGTTCGGTAGGGCATGACCCTGACACGGTACCAGCGGCCATCGGCAGTTGCAACGGTCGTTTCTTTGAACACCAGTGTGCGAAGAACTTCAGCCGCGTCCGCCACCAGCTGTGGGTAGTCCAGGTCGGTGACCACATGTGACAAGGGCCGGCCGATGTCGCCCTGAATCAGCCGGAACAGCTTCACGGCGTACGTGGTGAATTGGCGTACGTTCAGCTTGGCGTCCAGGAAGACGGTGGCAATTTCCGTGCTGTTCAGCAGGTTGGCCATGTCGTTCTTCACGCTGGTCAGGTCGTCCACTTTCGACTGCAGTTCCGCACTGACCGTTTGCAGTTCCTCATTGAGAGATTGCAGCTCTTCCTTCGATGTGGTGAGTTCCTCGTTGGTGGACTGCAACTCTTCATTGGTGGACTGCAGTTCCTCGTTGCGGGACCGCAGCTCTTCGACGGTGATCTGCATGACCTCATGGGTCGCCTGCAGTGCGTCGCGCGCTTGCTGCAACTCGTCTTGCAGCGCGCTTTGCGAGGCCGACGCGCCGGCGCCAACGGACTTGCGTCGTTTTGCAGGAGTAGCCACGTCGCTGAAGACGACGATGACGCGCCCGCGAAGCAGCTCTGGCTTGTCGAGCGCCTGCACCGTGACGTTGACAACCTGTGTGCCGCCGTTGGTGCCGACGCGAAGCCCCCGCAGCAGGATCGGACGCTCTTCGGCGATCGCCCTGTGGATCACGCCTGCAAGCGCTTCGCGCAGTCCTTGCCTCGCCATCGCGTGGATGTTGATGTTCGTCCTGCCGACGGCGGGTTCGAGGTACTTCCCCGTGCGTCCGCTGATATAGAGGATGTCGCCATTGGCGTTCACCAGCACGGCTGCGGGAGCCCAGGTCTGCTGCACAAGCTGGTCAGTGAGGCGACCGATAGCCTCCCCCGGTTCCGGGAAAGGTGGTTCATCGGGGAGAGTCAAGATGGTGGGCCTTTGCTGACTGAAGTTGAGTGAGGACAAGCCTCGCGGCTGCTGGCTGCGGCGATAGATCCGTTCCTTGGGGCGGATCGGCACGAACATCTGTTCGAAACTGCCAGCGCTTTCGGCACTGCCCAGCACCAACAGTCCGTCTGGATTCAGCGCATAGTGGAACAAGGGCAGGATGCGCTGCTGCAGCGCGACGTCGAAATAGATCAGCAGGTTGCGGCAACTCAGGATGTCGAGCCTGGTGAACGGTGGGTCGCTCGCGAGGTTCTGTTTGGCAAACACCAGCATTTCGCGCAAGTGCTTCTTGACCCGAAAGCCACCGCCTTCTTCGGCTGAGAAAAACTCAGCCAATCGCTCGACCGAGACATCGGCGACGATGCTGGCGGGGTAGACCCCTTTTCGGGCGACCTCCACTGCGGTGTCGTCCAAATCGGTGGCGAAGATCTGCAGCGTGAACGGGATGCTCGATCCGAAAGCGCGTGCAGCCTCGGTGAACACCATGGCCAAGGTGTAGGCCTCCTCTCCGGTCGAACAGGCCGGCACCCAGGCCCGCAAGATCTTGCCCGCCGGAAACCGCGCAAGCAGCTTGGGAAGTGCCACATCGCGCAATTGGTCCCAGACCGCCGGGTCACGGAAGAAGCTGGTCACACCGATCAAACACTCCTTGAAAAGCAGGCCCACCTCCTGGGGCTCGCCTTGCAGAAATCGGGCGTACTCGTCGAGACTGGCCCTGTGATGAACCGCCATGCGTCGTTCGATGCGGCGCAACAAGGTGTTGGACTTGTAGAGCGAAAAATCACTGCCGCTCGCGGCGTGAAGCAGAAGGAGGATCTTCGCAAGTGCGGCCGCGTCGTCGCCATGGCTTGGGGCGTTGGCATCGCTGGCCACACGCTGACTTGTGGGGCGCCGTAGGAACTCCAGGATGCACTCAGGCAGTTCCTGGGGCTTGGCAACGAAGTCGGCCACCCTGGCCTGGATGGCGCTGCTGGGCATGCCATCAGCGCCAGCGCTGGCCGGCTCCTGCACGAGTGTGAGCCCGGCCCTTGCTTTGATGGCAGCAAGTCCAAGCACGCCGTCCGAGCCCATGCCCGACAGCAGCACACCAACCGACATGTCTTGGCAGTCATCGGCCAGACTGATCAGAAAGTGGTCGATGGGCAGCCGCAGGCCCCGCGCGGCGGACGGCACCGTCAGGTGAAGCACGCCCTGCAGCAACGACAAGTCGCAGTCCGGCGGAATCACGTACACGCGATCAGGATGCACAACGGTGCCATCGGTGACTTCTTCTACCGGCATGCTGGTGAAAGCACGCAGAAGTTCAGGCAAGGCGCTGTGGTGCGTTGGGGACAGGTGCTGAACGACCACGAAGGCCAAGCCGGCATTGGAAGGCGCAGTCGAGAAGAACTGCTTCAATGCCTCCAGGCCACCGGCAGAGCAACCGATCCCTACGATCGGGATGCGCCCGCGCACAGCCAGGCTGATGTGGCGGACGGCCTGCGAAGAGTCCTGTGGCAGATCGGACATGCGAAATGGCGACCCTTGTGGTGGAGACCCAGTCAGGAATACCGCGCCACAACCTCAGGCGTCTCGCATCATCGGTGCTGGCGAGCCATTATTGACTGGGCCCGATTGCGCGTTGGTTCCAAACCGCTTCCCAAGGCCAGAAGATGAGCATCGTGCTGGTCGAGCAGTTCTACGATTTCGCCGCCGAACTGGCCGACCAGGACGCCGTTGGCGCGAGTCTGCTTTCGGATGGGAAGTCGAAGGTGCGATACAGACCCTTTGCGATCTTTCGCAGATCTGCTCCCACTGGCATCGGTCTGTGCGAGCGGAGGCTACCGGGTGACCGGCTCCGCTCATGTCTGGCGAGCGCCTGGGGCTCTGCCGCCAGGCATGAACGGAACACGGCATCCCACCGCGGCTCTCTCGCTCAGACAGACCACTGAAGACCTCTGCACGCGAAAGACTGCAAATGGCCGGAACCCGTCGGCGCGAAGGACTGGATGCGACCCCAAGCGGTCAATGGAGATCTCAAATTCGCGGCGTCGAAGCTGAAGTTCGACGCTTGGAAATGCAAAGCCGATGCGCTGCAGACGTCAAGTTAATGCTCGCCTTGATCTTGATCAAGTAAGCCCCGTCCATTCAGACCATCATGACTGAACCCATCTTCTTGAGGGGCCTCTCGGGCCCGATGGCTGCGAATTCCAGCTCTTCTGAAAAGGTGTCCACCATGAAGCGAATCAAACTTACCTTGCTGTCGGCCATGGCGGCCCTCGCTTTGGCGCCAGCCGTTTCGTCGGCGGCCGTCATCGGGTTTCTAGGCAACTTCGACGTTATCAACGACACCGGCAAGGAAGCGCACGGCTTCGAGATTGATCTCGAAGGCCTGCACTCGAGCGACATCACCGACACCTTCGGTGGGCCCGGCCGCGGCTTCCCCACGGGACGTGGCTTCGGCGTCGGCAGCGTGGAGCGCTATGGATCGCCAACGATCACCGAGTACTCGAGCGGTGGCATCTTCGGCACCAAGGTCGTCTATCAGGGCCTGTTCAATGGCACGGCGTGGGACTACGGCACACCGAGCGGCTCGTTCATCACGCCAGGTGACAATTGCTGGTCGGGTGGCGGCCTGGGCTACAACGCCAGCACGCCCTGCGACCACTTCGGTGTCGGTGTGCGAAAGAACGCCACCAAGACGACCTACAGCTGGCTGACCGAGACCGCGCCCAATTCAGGGGTGCTTAGCAACGGTGTCGTTAATCTGCCCGCGCCGGTCTGGAACGTGATTCCGGCCGTGCCACCGCCGGTCGGTCAGCCGCCGGCACCGCCTGTTGTCGCCGCAGTGATTCAGGCTCCGGCGCCCATCCAGCCTCCCGATGCCGAACCCCAGTGGGGCGCGGCCATCTGGGTCAAGGTGTTCACCACCGAACTGGAAAAAGCGCCCGAGCTGGAGGACTTGATCGGCGGCAATGCCTTGCTGAACAATCTGAACACGGAGACCGAGTGGCAGTTGCTGCAAAAGGATCCTGGCGACCCCTTATCCGGCGTTCTCGAAAGTGGCTATGGCGCGCCGGTCGGGCCCAACGCGGGCTCCATCCTGCGCCGCTATGAGTTCTACAAATTCGGCGGCCTGTACGACTCGGTCGATAACCACGCCATTCTGGTCGGCAATGATTCAAACCCCGGCCTGGGGGATGTCGGCACCTACCTCGGTGCGCAGAACGGCGCGGCGAACCTGGTCGCAGTGCCAGCGGCGGTGCCTGAGCCAGAGACCTGGGCCATGATGCTGGCCGGACTTGGTGCCGTGTTTGGTATTTCTCGGAAGCGCCGACATGGCGAGTGCTGAGGCCGGATGTCGCAGCGTCCATCGATTCGGCGGCGCGTTTGGTGGGCATGACCGCAACCCTCTAAGGACGATTTGGCGCTGCCCGCTGACCAGCCAAGGCTTCCCTCCAATGCTTCAGATGATGGAGCTACGACGAAGTAAATAAGCGCCGTTGTCGTAGAAAGTGCGCGAGGGTGCCATGTGGCCGCTGGCTGGAGACGCTGCTTCGAAGCAGCACTTGGTAAGCGTCCGCTCCTGGCCGTCACTGCGAGTTCGAGGCCGCGCCAGGAAGCTGACTTTCGATGCACCAGCCAGAGCCGGCCAAGGTCAGGTGTCGGCGAGGTGCGCGAACTGGCGCTGCCGGAGCAGGTGGGGCGCGGCGTGAAACACTCGCTACTCATCAAACCGAACCCACCCCCACCCCATGATGGAATGGATTTCCCAGCTCTCTGAATGGCTCCAGACCTGGCTGAGCCCGAGCGCCGGCCTCTGGGGCCTGTTCTTATCTGCTTTTCTGTCGGCTACCGTGCTGCCCGGCAGCAGCGAAGTGGTAATGACCGCCCTGGTCACGGCCTACCCCGAGCTGGCCTGGATGGCGCTGCTCGTGGCCACCTGCGGCAATCTCACCGGCGCGGTGCTCACCTTCGGCATGGGCCTGGCCGGGCGCCAGGGCTATGAACGCTTCCAGCGCGTGCGCGTGGACGAAGACAACCCTCTCATCCAGAAACTGCGCCGTCTCGGCCCGCCGGCGCTGGTGCTGTCCATCCTGCCTCTGGTGGGCGACGCCCTGGTGCTGGCCGCCGGCTGGTTCCGCATGCCCTTCTGGCAATGCATGTTGTGGATTGCCGTGGGCAAGGGCTGCCGCTACCTGCTGCTGGTGCTGGGCCTCAAGGGCCTTCTGTCTTTCGGCGCTTGAGGCCAGCGCCAGCACTTCAGGCGGCTTTCCAGAAGATGTAGTCGACCCGGTAGTTGACGATCAGGGAACTGCCGTTGCCGGGCGTCGGCACATGGCCGGAACCCGTCGGCGCGAAGGACTGGATGCGACCCGTTACGGTCTTTCGCAGATCTGCTCCCACTGGCATCGGTCTGTGCGAGCGGCGGCTACCGGGTGACCGGCTCCGCTCATGCCTGGGGGCAGCGCCCCAGGCATGAACGCAACACGGCACCCCGCCGCACCGCTCTCGCGCAGATTGAGCACTGAAGACCGATGCCAGCGAAAGACTGCAAATGGCCGACAGCGTCAGTTCGAGATTCTTTGAAGCTGACGTTGCCTCAAGCTGATGTTTGCCTGGCCTTCGTGCTCACTGAATCAGGTCCGCCACACCCGCGGCGGCACTGCGGAAAGGCCCCACCCCACCTCACGCCAGCAGGCCCAGACCGCGCTCAGCAGTTGCATCACCGGCTCGACTCGCGGCGCGAGCACGCGCACGATGACGACTTCGGCATGCGGTGAACTGCAGCCGGCAGTGCGCGTCAGCGCATGGCTCGATGCCTGCTCGCGCGCGGCATCAAGCAAACGGTCCCGGCGATCCGGCGCCATCGGCTTGCCCGTGGCGAACCACAGCGTCGCGAGCACTCGGTGGCCGGCAAAACCCAAAGGAGAGTCGAGCAGGCGGCGGTCATCGCCGCGGATCGTCGATCGCTCCAGCCACACCCCAGGAATCTCGATGCGCTGCGCGTAGTGCCCCGCCTCGAAAGGTTCGCCGCTGGCTGGCAGGCCCAGCGCCACCAGGTCCCAACCCATCATTTCGCCGCCCGGCGATATCTCGAAACGCAGCTGGTTCTCGGCCAATGCCGCGCTGTGGCAGATGGTTTCCATCGGCAGCCATTCGAGTCGCGCACCGTCCTCGACCCGGGCTACCACCGACTGCAAGGCGGACTCGCCGGCGCTGCGATAGAAGCGGGTGGCACTCGGCGTCGTGATGAGTGCATGCGCGCCGACAGTCAGATTCGCCTCGATGTGCAGCACATCCCCGCCGACGATGCCGCCCGGCGGGTGCACCAGGACGTGGTGGCAGATGCCGTCACCTTCGGGATACAGGCTTTGCAACACACGCAGCGGGCCGCTGTGACGGTCGTGTGCCAGCGTGCGGTCGCCATCGCGGCGGTAGTTCAGTTCGAGCCGACCCGGCCATCCCATGGAATGCAGCGCCCTCAGACAGTCTTCACGCCGAGCTTGAACGCGATCATCGCGCGCAGCTTGTTGGGCACCACCGGCTTGATCAGCAGGTGGAAGTTCTTCTGCTGCGCTTCGAGATCCAGTGCGGACATCGTGCTGCCGGTGATCACGATGGCCGGCAGGTCCTCGTCGAAACGGCCACGCAGCAGGGCGAGCGCATCGGCACCGGTCATGCCTTGCTCCAGCCGGTAGTCGACGATCAGCAGATCAGGGCGAGGCATCGAACCGTGGGCGGTCTGCGCCCAGGCCTTGCACGCGGCCACGCTGTCGAAGGCAATGATGCTCGCGCCCCAGCCCTGCAGCAGCGCTTCGAGCCCGCTCAGCACCGCTGGCTCGTCTTCCACGACGACGATGGTGCGGCCTTCCAGCGTCAGGTTCAGCAGCGCCTTGCCCGTCAGCATCGGCTCTGCCTGCGGAGCCCACTTGCCGAGCGGCAGTTCGAGACTGAAGACACTTCCCCTGCCCGGTTGCGAGCGCACCCCGACCGACGCTCCCATGAGAGCCGCCAGACGCTTGACGATGGCCAGACCCAAGCCCAACCCCTTGCGCTGGTGCGCTTCGGTGCGCGGCCCGTGCGGCACCTGGTAGAACTCCTCGAAGACACGGGCCTGCTGATCCTCGGTGATGCCGGGGCCGGTATCCCACACCTGCAGCCACAGCCTGTCGCCACGACGCCGACAGCCGACCAGCACGGTGCCGTCGGTGGTGTAGCGGATGGCATTCGACACGAGGTTGCGCAGGATGCGCTCGACCAGCAGCGGGTCAGCATGCACGACATGCCCCGCACCCCGAAAGCGCAGCGCCAAGCCTTTCTCGAACGCCGCCGGCTCGAAATGCAGTGCCAGCTTGCGATAAAGGTCCGCCAACGGGAAGTGTTGCAGATGCACCTCGATGCCACCGCTGTCGATCCGGGTGATGTCGAGCAGTTCGGAGAACAGGCCTTCCAGGGCGTCGACCGACTCGTTGATGCTGTTGACCAGGTGCGCCACCTCGACGTCGTGGTTCTTCTGGCGCAGCGCCTCGGCGAACAGCCCCATCGCGTGCAGCGGTTGCCGCAGGTCATGGCTGGCGGCGGCGAAGAACTGCGTTTTCGCACGGTTGGCAACCTCCGCTTCCTGTCGCGCCCCATCAGCGGCGAGCTTCTCGATGCGCAGCTGCGCGAGCAGGTGATCGGCCCGCAGCTTCAGTTCCAGTACCCGCTGCAGCGCCTGGCGGTAGGTGCGGGCGAGCAGCGTGCTCAGCGAAAAAATCAGCAGCAAGATGCCAGCCAGCCGGTAACTGTCGGCCGAGCCATCCGTGGCCACGCGCGCTGCCATCGGAACGAAACACAGTGCCGAGAAAAGCAGGTACATCCGGGGCTGGGTGGCCAGCACCGGCACGACAGCGATGCAGAAGGTGTAGACGGTGATGATCAGTGCGATCTGCTGCACGTGACCGCCCCGCAGATAGAAGAGCCAGGCCGTGGCGCCCCACAAGGCCCCCGAGGTCAAGGTGCCGACGTTCCACAACCAGCGCCAGCGCTGCCAATCGAGCAGCGTGAGAGGCGTGGCCAGCTTGAAACGCTGCAGCAGCCCGAGCCGCGCCAACCACATCACAGCGAACACGGACAGCCAAGGGAACATCACCGATGCCGGCGTGCTCGCCCAGAAGACCATCACGATGACACTGATGCCAGCCAGGTTGCCGGCCAGCTGCGCCGGCAGGTAATCGAAGGCGCTGCGCACCTCCTCTGGCAGCGAGGACGCCGACAACTCGCTGGACGAGGATGCCGGCACTTCTTTCATCGGCTGCTCTTTCTCCAGCCGTGCAAGCCGCCTTGCTGGTGCGACATCTGGCTCACCGCGAGAACCGCCTGCGTGCGCGAGCTGACGTTCAAGGTGCGCAGCACGGCAGCGACGTGGTCCTTGACCGTCTCGACCGAAAGGTTCAGGTCGCGCGCAATCAGCTTGTTCGGCTTGCCCTGCAGCAACAGACCCAGCACCTCGGTCTGCCGAGGGGTCAGGCCCAGCGAGTCGAGCGGAGCGTGGGTCTGGAAGCCTTCGTCGGTGGCGCGTTGGCGCACCGAGCGCAACACGCCGGGCGTGGTGTCTATATGCAGGCCGGTCGTCGATGGCTCGTCGCCCATGTTCATCGGCGGTACATAGATGCCACCGGACATCACCAGGCTCAGCGCCTCGAACAGCGTGTCGTTGGAGGCGCGCTTCGGCACGAAGCCCATGGCACCCAGATCGATGGCGCGGATCACGTCGCTGGTGCGGTCGCTGGCAGACACGACCACCACCGGCAAAGCCGGGTAGGCCGTGCGGAACTCGGTCAGCACATCGAAGCCATCGGCATCGCCCAGGCGCAGGTCGAGCAAAACCAGATCGAAGGCGCTGTCCTGTGCCAGCGTCTCGCGAGCCATGCGCGCGCTGGCGGCCGCAACGACGCTGACGTGGTCGCTCAGGCCTTGGATGATGTTCTGCAGCGCCGACAGGATCAGCGGGTGGTCGTCGATCAGCAAGACCTTCATGGCGGCTCCTCCGTGTTCAGCACCGAAAAGATGCTAAGCCAGCGCACCCGCGCGTGGGAGTGTTGGAGCCCCTCGGGCAGCACCCCCAAACGGGGGCTTACGCATGTCGATCAACCTTCGATCCAGGTCGTGAGCGGCCGCCACTGCTCGAGATCGCGTTCGACGCGGCTGGACGCCACGTCCCACAAGGTCAGGCCCTTTGCAGCGAGGTGAACATAGTTCTGCGTGTCACGCAGGTGCGTGAGCACCGGGAATGCCTGGCTGCCAAGGAAGGTCTTCAACTGGTCGGAAGATATCGTGCCTTCGCGCGAGCGCATGCCGACGACGCCGACCTGAAGCTTGTGAATTCGCTTGTGCTCTGCCAGGCGCAACAGGAAATCGTGCGTCGCGTGAATGTCGAAGATGCTGGGCTGCAGCGGCACCAGCACGTGGGTGGCGATCTTCAGAACCTCATCAAGGCGCTTGCCGTGCAGGCCAGCTGGCGTGTCCAGCACGACATCGGTGGTGCCTTTTGGCGTGCGCACCCGCAGATCCTCCATCGTGTCCCAGGCGCTGATGACTGGCGCAGCCGGCGGGCGGAGACCGAGCCAGGTTCGCGCCGATTGCTGGCGATCGATGTCGCCCAGCATGACCGACCTGCCCTGCGCAGCCAGATACCCCGCGACGTTGGTGGACAGCGTGCTCTTGCCGACGCCGCCCTTTGGATTGGCAACCACGATCACCCGCATGCTCTACTCCTGCCTCCCTGAATCGCGTGATGTTAGCTGTGGGGGTGCGCTGGTCTGTGAATGGCGTCGCAGCCTGGAAGCGCCTCGGCGGCGACCCGAGGGTCTGCCCGATCACTATTGCCAATGCAATTGCATTAGCATCGCGACATGGAACGCCACACTCGCCAACGCCAAGCGGTCGTCGATGCCCTGGCACGCAGTGGGCAGGCCTTGAGCCCGCAGGAGCTGCTGGAGAGCGCCAAGATGGCGGTACCCAGCCTGAATCTGTCGACGGTCTACCGGCAGATCAGGGGCCTCCAGGACACCGGACAGATCATCCGCGTTGAGTTGCCGGGGCAACCGCCGCGCTTCGAGATCGCGACGAGCGCGGAAGCGCCGGTGAACGTTGTCCATGAGCACGCTGCAAATGCGACGCAGCACGCCGACGCCGCACCGCATCACCACCACCATTTCCATTGCACCGCCTGCGACCGCGTCTACCCGATCCATGCCTGCCCCGGGCCGATGAATGTCCTGGCGCCCCCGGGCTTCGAGGTGCAACACCACGACTTGACACTTCGCGGGCGATGCGCAAGCTGCGTGAATGGAACGTCTGCATGAAGCCCGAACTTTTGCATCCGGATGCCGACGCAACTTCTCCTGCAGACGGAGGCTCGCGCGAGCTTGCCCATGCGCATGAACACTCACACGGGCACGCCCACGCGCATGATCACGACCGTGGGCATCGTCATGGGGCCAGCGACAGCCATGGCACGCATGCGCACCCGCCGAAGCCAGCGCCGGCAGACTCAGCCAGCAAAACACCGTCCAGCCTCCTGATGCGCTCTGCCTCGGTGCGGCTGGCCGGCGCGGTGGCGCTGAGCGCCGGGTTGTGGGCGGCTGTCTCTTGGGCACTGTCGGGCACGCCATGAAAGCGATCATGCCGGC
>CANHNO010000061.1 GCA_947462065.1 Burkholderiales bacterium
GCTGGCGGCGTGCTGATCTTCTCGGCCTTGGTGCACCACCCGATCAAGTTCATCCTGAAGAACTGGGTCAATGACCCGACCGTGGGTGTGCGCGAAGGCGACGGCTTCATTCACAACGACTCGCGCTACGGCAATGTTCACAACACCGATCAGAGCATGATCGTGCCGATCTTCCACAAGGGCCAGCTCATCTGCTGGGTGGCCTCCACGGTGCACGAAGGCGAGAACGGTGCGATCGAGCCAGGCGGAATGCCATCAATGGCAGAAAGCCCGAGCGACGAAGGGCTGAAGATGTGCCCGTTCAAGGTCGTCGAGAACTACCAGATCAAGCGCGACATCCTGACCTTCCTGCAGAACTCGGTGCGCGAACCGAAGCTGCAGTACGAGGACATGAAGGTCAAGCTGTTTGCGTGCCTGCGCATCAAGCAGCGCATCGAGGAAACGCTGAACACCGACGGCCCTGCGCCGCTGGTGTCCACGCTCCGCCTGACGATGGAGAACGTGCGTGCCGAGGTCAAGCGGCGCATCAGCGAATGGCCCGACATGACGGTTCGCACCTACATCATCCAGGACTCGACACTGCGCGAGAACTGCGTGGTGAAGGTGAACTGCCAGCTGACGAAAACCGGCGACCGGCTGATCTTCGACTTCCGCGGCTCGAGCCCCGAGTTCACCAACCGGCCCACGAACACCATCCTCGCCGGCCTCAAGGGCATGCTGTCGCAAGTGGTCATGTGCTACGTCTGGCCTGACCTGCCGCGCGGACAGGCGGCCTTCGCGCCGATCGAGGTCATCACCGATCCGTACTCGATCGTCAACAGTTCCTACGACGCGCCGAACTCGCAGAGCCTGATGTCGATCTTCACCGGCTTCACCGCCGGCCAGCATGCCGTAGCGAAGTTCCTGTACTCCTGTCCCGAGAAGTACACGAAGGTCCACGCGCCGACCTTCAACATGATCAACACCTTCATCTGGGGCGGTGTCAGCCAGCATGGCGAAACGCTGGGCAACCTGTGCGCCGATCTGAACGGCATGGGCGGCGGTGCGCGCTCCGACATGGACGGTGAACACGCCCTGGCCCCGATTTTCGCCACGATGGCCGACATCGGTGAGCAGGAACTCAACGAAGAGGACGTGCCCTTCCTGCAACTGGTGTCGAAGAAGATGACGATGGACGCCGTTGCTCCGGGCAAGTACCGCGGCGGGCAGGGCTACACCATGATCGTTGCCACCAAGGACAGCGCACAGTGGGGCTTCATGACCACCGCCCAGGGCGCGAAGATCCCGCCGATCCAGGGCCTGTTCGGTGGCTATGCCTGCGGCACCTATCCGCTGTCGAAGGTGAAGGGTGTCGACGTCTACGACGTGTTGTTGAATCAGCCGGAACGCTTCAAGCACTCGATCGCCGAGATCATGAACGAGCGTCCGTTCGAGAACGCGACCTACACCACCCATCACATGGGCATGGGCTTCGAGATCTCGAAGCGCGGCGAGTTGTTCATGATCTCGCAGGGGGCAGGCGCCGGTTACGGTGATTTGCTGGAGCGCAATCCTGCCGCAGTGATCCGGGATATTGAGGAAGGGCTGATGTCGCAAGGCCTGGCGGCCCGGCTTTACAAGGTCAAGTTCGATCCCATCACGCTGGCCATCGACACGCAAGGCACCGATGCCTTGCGCGCCGCCGAACGCAAGGCGCGCATTGCACGCGGCAAGCCATACAAGGAGTTCATCAAGGCCTGGAGCAAGCCGAAGCCACCATCGCATTTGCAGTACTTCGGGTGCTGGGGTGACGACATCGGTACGCTGTACATGGGTAGCCCTGACATCACTCGCGATGCCAACTCGCCGAAGCCGAACTACATGCGCCACCCGAAGGATGTGCGCATCGAGGAACTGGAATCACGACTGGCAGCGCTGGGGGCCCTGAAGGAAGAAAAGCAGTGAGTGGACCGTTCGCTGAACGTTTGCCCGATGCCGCAGGCAAGGGGTCGATACGCGTCTGGCTGAAATCATCGGCCTACACCCGGCGCTTGTTGCTGGGTGAGGCTGGTGACCCGTGGGTCTCGGGTGCGCATTACCTGGCCTACTTCTCCCAGGCCCACGGGTTGCTGAAGCCCGACGTCGCGGTGCTGGAAGTCGGTGAGCTGTATGACGCCTGGAACACGGCCAACAGCGGCGCGCTGGTAGCGTCGCTCGGCAACCGGCGCAAGCCGGTGACTGCGTTGCGCAAGCTGCTCGACGCCGAGGCGCCCCGCAAGCTGCTGGCCGAAGTGGTCGAAGCCGTGCTCGCCAACCTGCGTGGGCAGACGCCGCTGGTGTTGTCGGTGCCGTCACCGCGGCGCTGGACGAATCACGCCAATCATTTGACCGGCAGTACCGACATCGAGGTGACGGCCGACGATGCCGAAGACGCGTCGATGTACCTGACCGACCTGATCCGCAGCGTGTCCGCTTTTCCGATCTCGGGGCTCTTGCTGGAAGAAGGGCGTGACGAGGCGAACTTCAATGCCGAGGACCTGACGCGCTACACCTCGATCGTCAATGTCGTGCGTCACTACCGCTGGTCGCTGGCGCTGCGCTTGGCGAATGCGGTGGTACCTCCGCTCGAGGCGTTGAAGGAGTTCGATGCTGTGATCTCGCCTGCGCTTGAGTCGGCCGGCACCGCGGCGCTGGGTCGCGACATCAGCGGGGCATTCGCCAGCGGTGCCGCTGTGGCGCCACTGCAGGGGCGGCAGTTCTACTTCGCCGAGATCGATGCGGGCGTGCGCCCGGAGTCGGTGCTCGAGTCCCTGGCCAAGCTGCGTGGTGGGTGAATCTGCGCGTGTGCCGGTGGACCGGATCCCGGTCAACCTGCTCACCGGCTTTCTGGGTTCGGGCAAGACCACGCTGCTGAACCACTGGGTTCACTTGGCCGCGATGGCCGGCGTGGCGGTGCTCGTCAATGAATTCGGTGATGTCGGCATCGACCACCACCTCGTCGACACCGTTGACGAGCAGATGGTGCTGCTCGATTCCGGCTGCCTGTGCTGCGCGATGCAGGGCGACCTGATCGGTGCCTTGAAGAACCTGGCGCTGCGCGCCTCGCGGCGGGAGATCGCACCGGTCACCCGCGTCATCATCGAAACCACCGGCCTCGCTGATCCGGTGCCTGTGCTCTATACGCTGATGGAAGACAACTTTGTCGCGGCGCGTTATGCCTGTGATGGCGTCGCCACGGTGGTGTCCGCCACGCATGGGCTGGATCAACTCCGCGAATTCTCCGAGGCGACCCGGCAGGTCGTCGCGGCCGACCTGCTGTTCATCACCAAGTGCGATCGCGCCACGCCCGCGATGCTGACCGCGTTGCAGGTGGCATTGCGTGAGCTCAATCCTGGCGCGCCGCAGCGGCAGGTACGCAATGGACAGGACGATGCCTTGGCGCTGCTCTCGTGCGGCCTCTACAGCGCGACAAACAAGCCGCCGAGCCTGGCGCAATGGCTGGGTGAGGAGGCGCTGCAGCAGGCAGCAACGCGGCAGACTCAGGAGTCGGCGTCAGGATGGTTGCTTGGTTCCGAATCGAATGTCGAATCTGAGGACGATGAGGACGGGGCTGGCCGTCCCCTGGCACAGCGCTGGCGTGAAGGTCGCGATGCCCGGGCGGCGCAATCCCGGCGAGGGCCCGAGGGACACACCCCGGGCGTGACCAGCTTCGTGGTCGTGTTCGAGCGGCCGGTGCCATGGTTGGGCTTCTCGGTGACGTTGGGTCACATCCTGTCTGAGCACGGCAAGCAGTTGCTGCGCGTCAAGGGTCTGATCAACGTGGCGGGAACAACTCGCCCGCAGATCATCCAGTGCGTGCAGGGCGTGGCCTATCCGTCAGTGACCTTGCCCGTGTGGCCGAAAGAGGGGCCATTCAGTGACGGCTGCAGTCGGCTGGTTTTCATCGCCCGCGACCTCGACCCGGCACAGATCGAGGCCATCCGTGCCGCACTGGCTCAGTTGCCCACTGATGCCATCGCGCTGCGCATGAGCTCCGGCGATTCGATGCTGCCCACGCGCTGCTGGCTCGCCCAACGCATGCCCGTGATCGCTCCCAACGCCATCGAGCACGAGGCCTGGTTCATTCAGCCCAAGCGATTGCGCGGGCGCAGCTGACTCTCTTGATCGAACGCTGCCGCCTCGCACGATCGGTGCAGGCCGCCAGATCAAAATGCGGGTTGTGGCCGCTTTCGGCCAAGGAAAGCTGACGATGCCTGTTCAATGGTTCCCGGGTCACATGAACGCGACCAAGAAGGCCATCATCGAGCGGGTCAAGGCGATCGACGTCGTCATCGAGATGCTTGATGCTCGGTTGCCAGGTTCGAGCGGGAACCCGCTGCTGGCCGAGCTGACCCGTGGCAAGCCCGCACTGAAGGTGCTGAACAAGCAGGACCTGGCCGATCCGCAGCGCACCGCGCTGTGGATCGAGCACTTCAATGCGCAATCAGCCACCCACGCGGTAGCCCTCGATGGCCGAGCGGGTGCGCCGGTGCACCGCGTGGTCGATGCCTGCCGCGAGCTGGCGCCCCTGCGCGGTGGCATGGTCAAACCCCTGCGAGTGCTGATCTGCGGCATTCCCAACGTCGGCAAGTCGACGGTGATCAATTCGCTGGCCGGTCGCGTCGCTGCGAAGACTGGCGATGAGCCGGGCATCACCAAGCTCGAGCAGAAGATCGTCATCGCCAACGATTTCTATCTCTACGACACCCCGGGCATGCTGTGGCCACGCATCGTGGTCGAGCAAAGCGGCTATCACTTGGCCGCCAGCGGCGCGGTGGGGCGCAACGCGTTTGATGACGAGGAGGTGGCGCTGGAGCTGCTTTCGACACTGCACCGCGACTACCTCGGCCAAGTCGAGCAGCGCTATCGGCTCGATGCTGCCGTCGCGCGCACTGATGATGAGCGACTCGCTGCCATCGGCCGCCAGCGCGGTGCCGTGCTGCCCGGTGGGCGCATCAGCCTGCAGAAGGCCGCCGAGATCGTGCTGCACGATTTTCGATCAGGCAGCCTGGGACGCATCACGCTGGAGACGCCGCAGGATTGGCAGCGCTGGCAAGCCGAGGCGGCTGTGAAGGAGGCCGAGCGAGCGGCCAAACGCGAGACGAAGACGAAAGGCGGTTCCAGGTCCAGGAGCCCGGCCCCGACATCCGCCGAAGGTCAGTGAGGGGCGCCGGTCGCCGAGATCCAGCGAGAACCCGGCTTCAGTGAGCTCTCCATTGCGTCTTGCCGTTCCGCGCGCAGTGTGTCCAGCACCCGGAGCAGGTCGCCTTGGAGGCGATCGGGCGAGAGCGGTTTCAACCAGTACTCTCGCGCACCCAGGCTCATCGCCTTGACGATATCGATCGTCAGCTTGTCGGCAGTGAGGAGAATCACGCCACATTCGCCCTCTGCGATGTGTCGGCTGAGGGCGCGAACCACCTCCAGGCCGCCCATATCGGGCAGTTGCATGTCCACCAGGATCACATCGGGCATGTCATCGAGCGCCGCGCGGACGCCGGAGCGGCCATCGGCGGCGAGGCGCAGTTCGACCATGGGGAATGCGGTCAGCAAGGCTTCCACCAGTTCTCTGCTGACTGGATCGTCCTCGATGCAGAGCACGGACCCGCGGATGCCGCGACGATCCGCCTCGGTTTCGTTCATGTCCATGGCGTGGCCCTCGGTCATGTGAAACGGCGCAGGAATCTGCCCTCGCCAATGGTCATCCTGAGCGGTCGACGGCGGCATCGGTGCTTCCCCTTGTTTCGGGGGTGGACAAGTAACCAAATACGGTCAGTGCCGCGCATCAGGCGGCGCTTCGACCCGCCATCACGGCTTGGGTGTGACCCCCAGAAGGCGATGAAGCCGTGTGCTCGTCGTGGTGTACTGAACCTGCACCGGCCGATCGGGGAAGACAATCGCGGCTGCTGCATAGGCGGCCATCGTCGCCTCATGGAATCCGCAGACGATCAGCTTCTTCTTGCCTGGGTAGGTGTTCACGTCACCCACTGCGAAGATTCCCGGCAAGGTGGTTTCGAACTTCTCGGTATCAACCACGACTTGCTTGCGTTCGAGCTGCACGCCCCAGTCGGCAATCGGCCCGAGCTTCGGGCTCAGGCCCCACAGGACCAGCAGGAGGTCGGCCGGCAGCGAGGTGGTGGCGCCGTCCGTGCCGCTGACCTTCAGATGCGTGAGTGAGTCGCCATTCGCCTCGAAGCCGATCGCCTGACCGGCGACGAACCGCAGGTGTCCTGCGGCACAGGCAGCGCGCATCTGGTCGACCAGCGCAGGCTCCGCCTTGAACGCGTCTCGGCGGTGCATCAGCGTGACGCTGGCAGGTCGATCGACCAGCGCACCGGCAAGCGCCAACGCCGTCTCCAACGCTGCATCGTCTTCGCCCAGCACGACCACGTGCTGATCGGTCGTTGGCGGGAGGGCATCGCCGCTGTGAAACACCTGGCGACCCATGAAACGCTCAAGGCCGTCGAGCTTCAGGTGCCGAGGCACAAAGGACCCAACGCCGCCCGCGATGAAGACCGTGCGAGCGCTGAAGCAGTTGCCCGACGATGTCTCGATCTCGAACCGCCCGTTCGACGTGGGGGTAACGCTGCTGACCTGCTGAGCCAGATGAAACGTTGGCGCCATCGGAGCGATCTGCGTGAGCAATCGATCAACCAACTCACGGCCAGTGCACACCGGCACCGCAGGAATGTCGTAGATCGGCTTGTCGGGGTACAGCGCCAGGCACTGGCCACCCGGTGCGGGCAGGCTGTCGACGACCTGGCAGCTGATTTCGAGCAGTCCGAGCTGGAAGACCTGGAACAGGCCGACCGGACCTGCACCGATCACCAGTGCGTCGGTGTG
The DNA here is from genome assembly GCA_947462065.1 of Burkholderiales bacterium. Taxonomy (GTDB): domain Bacteria; phylum Pseudomonadota; class Gammaproteobacteria; order Burkholderiales; family Burkholderiaceae_C; genus PBB1. Next base: position 6,859 of record CANHNO010000061.1, read on the forward strand.
GATCGGTGCAGTGTCGGTGTTCAGCGGATCAATTCCGACAGCTTGCCGGTCTTGTCTTTCCACTCGTCGGCGTCGGGCAGGGCCATCTTGCGCTTGGTGATGCTCGGCCAACCGATGCGCGAGAGCTCGGCGTTCAACTTGATCATGTGCTGCTGGTCGCCGGGCACGTCTTCCTCCGGCATGATCGCATTGACCGGGCACTCGGGAATGCACACAGCGCAGTCGATGCATTCGTCCGGATCGATCGTCAGGAAGTTCGGACCTTCGCGGAAGCAGTCGACGGGACACACATCCACGCAGTCGGTGTATTTGCAGCGGATGCAGGATTCGGTGACGACGTGGGTCATGACGGTGACTCGGTGAGGCTGCGAGAGCAGGGTTGAAAGATGGACGGATGCCAAGCGCATCCACGGATCATTTTACGTGTTCAGGGTTGCTGCCGAAGGTGCCCAGGCGTTGTCACTGGCAGACGCTCTGACATCGTTCAGCGGTCGGGCTCCGGCACCGACCACGACCACGGCCGGCCGGCCTGCATGCAGCAGACTGGCTCGACCCAAGGTGCCAACCGTGTGATCGCTGCTGAGTTCATCAGGCCAGCCAGCCCGCGACACGACGCAGACCTCGGTCTCGCTCGACCAACCCGCGCGCACCAGCTTGCGTGACAGGGCGCCGAGCTGCTTGCCGGCCATGTAGAACACCTCGGTGTCGGCATGGCCACTCGAGTGAAAGGCCTCTGTGCCCGTGGCGGTCATCGCCGTGGCAAAGCTGACGCTGCGGCCTGCGCCGCGTCGCGTCAGCGGACGCTGCGCTGATGCGGCGGCGGCCAGTGCGGCAGTCACGCCAGGCACCACCTCGCAGGCGATGCCCGCGGCGGCCATGCCCTGCAGTTCTTCTTCCAGCCGGCCGAACACGCTGGGGTCACCACCTTTGAGCCTGACGACGAGGCCGCCGGCGCCCAGCTCGCGGGCGGACTTGATCAGCAGCGCGTTGATGGCTTCCTGCCCCGTGCTGTCGGCAAAGCCGCGCTTGCCCACGTGCAGCCAGCGTGCCTGCGGTGCCAGCTCGCGCAGCGCAGGGTCGGCCAATGCGTCGCTGAGCACCACGTCGGCCTGCGCCAGGCGCTGTGCGCCGCGCAACGTGATCAGATCAGCCTGACCTGGACCTGCGCCGACGAAAGCCACGCGGCCAGCGGGTGCTGCTGCGAAGGTGGGCGTGGCGGCCATCGTCAGGCGGTAACGGCCTGCACCAGCAGTGCGCCACTGGTGCGGTTGGTGGTGGGGTCGACCACGATCAGCGAACCACCACTGCGGTTGGAGGCATAGGCTTCCACAGGCAGCGGCTGCTGCATCTCGACGATCACGCGGCCGATTTCATTGACGCCCAGATGATGCGCTTCGACGACATCCAGGGAGTGGATGTCGAGTCGGTTCTCGATGCTGGCGATACGTGCCTGCACCCAGCGGTTGCCGTGGCGCACCCAGTACTTGCGGCCCACGACCGCGGGCTCGGTGTCCAGCCAGGCCAGCGTGGCGGCGAAGCTCTGCCGTCCGGTGACGCTGTTTGGTGTCGCGATCCAGTCGCCACGCGACACATCAAGCTGCCGGTCGAGCACGACACCAGCCGACCAGCCGGCCTCGACGAGATCCACCACGCTGCCTGCCAATCGCACTTCCGCGACCACAGCACGTTCACCGCTCGGGAAGATCTGCACCTCATCGCCGGCCTTGACACTGCCGTGCGCAATTCGACCAAAGAGACCGCGCGGCTGGTGGCCGACGCCGGTGTTGCCATCGCCATCGTCCCTGGCGACGTATTGCACCGGGATCAGCAGGTCCCCTTCGGTGCGCTCCTGCGCAACCGGCAGCGATTCGAGCAACTGCAGCAGCGTGGGTCCGTGGTACCAGGTACTCCAGTCTGTGTCCTCGGTGACGACGGTCTGCGTGACGTTGTCACCGCGCAAGGCCGATACCGGCACGATACCGGCCACGGTGATGCCAGCCGCCTCGGCAAATGAGCGCAACGCGACGCTGACCGAATCGAACGCCTGCTGCGGATCGGCCACCGCATCGAGCTTGTTGACCGCGAACACGAGGCTCGGCACTCGCAGCAGGTGGGCCAGCAGCGAGTGGCGTCGAGTCTGTGGAAGCAGTACCAGCGGCACCTGTCTGGTGTCGAGCTTCGTGATGTCGACCAGCACCACGGCCGCATCGCTGCCGGCCGCAGCGGTCACCATGTTGCGGGTGTACTGCTCGTGGCCTGGCGCGTCGGCGATGATGAATTTTCGGTGCTTCGTCGCGAAGTAGCGGTAGGCCACGTCGATCGTGATGCCCTGCTCACGCTCGGCTTCGAGGCCGTCGGTCAACAGCGACAAGTCGATCGGTGCGCCGGCCGCCTTCTTCTCCAGCGTGTCGAGCTGGTCGGCCAGGATCGCCCGGCTGTCGAACAGCAGGCGGCCGATCAGCGTGCTCTTGCCGTCATCGACGCTGCCGGCAGTGAGGAAGCGCAAGGCTCGGTGGTCTTGGATTGGTGGGGTGCTCATTTCAATCTTTCGGTGGCATCGCGCAGCGCCTCGGGGGTGGGTCAAAAATAGCCTTCTTTCTTGCGCCGCTCCATCGAGGCGTCGGAGGTGCGGTCGTCCATGCGGGTCGCGCCGCGTTCGCTGACGGTCGCCTGCAGTGTTTCAGCGACGATCTCGGTGGCATTGGCCGCCGGGCTTTCGACGGGGCAGGTGCAGGTCATGTCGCCGACGGTACGAAAGCGCACCTGCGCGGTCTCGACGGTTTCGCCGGCCGCGGGTGGTGTCACCTCGGTCAGTGGCACCAGCAGGCCCTTGCGGCGGATCACCTGGCGGTCGTGTGCGAAGTACAGGCTTGGCAGCGGGATGTTCTCACGCGCCAGGTACAGCCACACGTCGAGCTCGGTCCAGTTGCTGATCGGGAAGGCGCGCATGTGCTCGCCGGGCTTGATGCGGGTGTTGAACAGCGTCCACAGCTCAGGTCGTTGCTCCTTCGGCTGCCATTGGCCGAAGCTGTCGCGGTGGCTGAATATGCGTTCCTTCGCGCGCGCCTTTTCCTCGTCGCGGCGGGCGCCGCCCATCAACACGTCGAATCGGTGTTCCTCGATGGCTTCGAGCAGCGCCACGGTCTGGTGGCCGTTGCGTGATTCGAGGGGGTGCGCCAGGCGCACCGTGCCGCGCTTGATCGAATCCTCGAGGTGCCCCACCACCAGCCGCTCGCCCATCTCGGCCACGCGCTTGTCACGGAACTCGATCACTTCCGGAAAGTTGTGGCCGGTGTCGACGTGCAGCAGCGGGAAGGGCAGGCGGCCCTTGAATTCATTGGGATTGTTCGGGTCGATCTTCGTCTTGAAGGCCTTTTCGGCCAGACGCAGCACCACGCACGAATCCTTGCCGCCCGAGAACAACAGCGCGGGGCGCTCGAATGCGGCAACGGTTTCGCGCAGGATGAAGATGGCCTCTTCTTCCAGCCAGTCGAGGTGAGTCTGATCCAGCTCGGGCAGCAGTTGCTGCACGGTCGTGGCGGCGTTCATCGTGTGTCTCCGATCGTCGATACCGCGCCCTCGGGCGCATCTTCCTTGACGTGCAGGCCGCATTCCTTGGCCTTCTCGTCCTCCCACCACCAGCGGCCGGCGCGGAAATCCTCGCCCACCGCGATGGCGCGGGTGCACGGGGCGCAGCCGATGCTGGGCATGAACTGGTCGTGCAGCGGGTTGTAGGGAACGTCGTTGCTGGCGACGTGGTGCCAGACGTCGTTCCAGCTCCAGTCGGCCAGCGGGTTGAACTTGATGCGGCCCTGGCCATCGTCCTCGCTGAACGGCACCACCGCGCGGGTGTTCGACTGCTCTCGGCGCAGGCCGGTGACCCAGGCGCTGCGGCCGGCCATCATGCGCCCCAGCGGCTCCATCTTGCGGATACCGCAGCAGGCCTTGCGCAACGCCAGGCTCTGGTACATCGCATCCTTGCCGTTTGTGGCCACGAAGTGAACCGCCGATTCATTCACCGGTTTGAACACCGCGACGGACAAGCCATAGCGCTGTTCGATGCGCGGGATCAGCGCCAGCGTTTCCGCGTGCAGCATGCCGGTGTCCAGTGTCGCGATCGCGATGCCCTTGTCGCCGCCCAGGTCGTGACGTGCGATCAGGTCGGTCAGCACCATGTCCTCAACGCCAAGGCTGGTCGATTGGACGATGCGGCCACCGTGCGCCGCGGCGGCTTCCTTCAGTACCTCGACGGTGTGGGCCAGGCGATTTTCAAAGCCGGCTGTCTTGCGTGCGTACAGGTCGATCGCGCTCATATGGACGCTCCGGCGTTCACGAAATCGGTACCCAGGTTCACCTCGGATTCCGGGCGTGCGAAACGCGGGCGGTGTTCCTGCACATCGCCTTGGTAAAAGCCGGGGAAGAAGGTCAGCGCACGCTCGGCTGCCTCGCGGGACTGGTCGGCGCGAAGCACCACCGCGTCGAAGCCGGTTCGCTGCAGCAACGGCAGCATGTCGACCAGCACTTCGCCGAGCGCACGAATTTCGCCCTTGAACCGGTAGCGCGAGCGCAGCAGATGCGCCTGGCTGTAGGCGCGACCATCCACCCACTTCGGGAACCGCAGCGCGATCAGGCCCAGCCGCGGCAGATCGGCCTCCATGTCGCGGACATCCTGATCGTTCTCGAGGATCACACCCACCGGCAGGCCGGCGGGCCAGTGGTGGCACACGCTGTGCCATTGCAGCCAGGTCAGCAGCAGATTCTGCTTCGGGGTGATGGTGACCATCGGGCCGTCGTCGCCATGGACCGTGCGCCAAGGGTCTTGGGGGGGGTGGATGAATCGCATGGTGCTGGTTCTCAATCGGCGCTGGCGGTGTCGGCCGGCAACTCACGCGCTGTGGTGCGGCGCACGGCATTGGTTGCTGCCTTGAACGGGTCGAGTCCGATGCGCTTGACGGTGTCGATGAAGCGCTCGCTGCCCTGGCGCTGTGACAGGTAGGTGTTGATCACCGCTTCGACTGCATCGGCGGCTTCGTCGGCGGCGAACGAGGGTCCGATCACCTTGCCGGCCAACGGGCCGCCGCTGATCGCCGACCCGTCGGAGCCGCCGAGCGTGAGCTGGTACCACTCGGCACCGTCCTTGTCGACGCCGAGGATGCCGATGTGGCCGCTGTGGTGGTGGCCGCAGGAGTTGATACAGCCGCTGATGTGCAGGTCGATGTCGCCGATGTCCCAGAGTTCGTCGAGGTCTTGATAGCGCTCGGTGATCTCGGCGGCCAGCGGGATCGAGCGTGCGTTGGCGAGCGCGCAGAAATCGCCGCCGGGGCACGCGATCATGTCGGTCAGCAGGCCGATGTTCGGCGTCGCGAAGCTGGCGTTTCGCGCGGCTTCCCACAGTGCTGGCAGGTCGCTTTCGAGCACCCAGGGCAGCACCAGGTTCTGGTCGTGCGACACGCGCAACTCGCCGTGGCTGTAGCGATCGGCGAGGTCAGCAGCCAGCTCCATCTGCGCGTCGGTGATGTCGCCTGGGGCCTGGCCCGTGCGCTTCAGCGACAGCGTGACTGCGCGGTAGCCGCTCAGCTTGTGGGCGTGCACATTGCGCTGAATCCAGCGGCCGTAGCTGGCCGGCAGATCGGCAGGCATCGGGATGCCAGTCGAGGGGCGTGCGGCGACGCCGGCTGGGATCACGAAGCTGGCATTGACGCGGTCGAATTCCGACTGCGGAATGATGTGCGCCGTGCCGTCGACATCGCGCTCGACGATGTCCTTGAACTCGGCGTTGACGTCGTCGACGAAGCGTTGGCCTTCGGCCTTAACCAGTATCTTGATGCGCGCCTTGTAGATGTTGTCTCGGCGGCCGTAGCGGTTGTAGACGCGCACCACCGCTTCGATGAAGACGAGGATCTGCTGCCAGGGCAGGAACTCGCGGAATACTGTGCCGATGACCGGCGTACGGCCCATGCCTCCGCCGACCAGCACCTTGAAGCCGATCTCGCCGGCCTCGTTCTTCAGCAGATGCAGGCCGATGTCGTGCCAGCCGATCGCCGCGCGGTCTTCGCTGGCGCCAGTGACGGCGATCTTGAACTTGCGCGGCAGGAAAGCGAACTCGGGGTGCAGCGTGCTCCACTGCCGCATGATTTCGCCGTAGGGCCGCGGGTCGACCGATTCATCGGGCGCAATGCCGGCAAAGCAATCGCTCGTGATGTTGCGGATGCAGTTGCCGCTGGTCTGGATGCCGTGCATGTCGACGGCCGCCAACTGGTCCATCACCTCGGCGCTCTTGTCCAGCGGAATCCAGTTGTATTGCAGGTTCTGGCGCGTCGTGAAGTGCGCGTAGCCGCGGTCGTAGTCCCGGGCGATGCGTGCCAATCCGCGCAACTGCGTGGCGCTCAGTTCGCCATAAGGCACCGCTACCCGCAGCATGGGTGCGTGGCGTTGCACATACCAGCCGTTCTGTAGCCGTAACGCCCGGAACTCATCGTCGGGCAGGCGGCCCGCCAGGTGGCGATCGAGCTGATCGCGGTACTGCGCGGCGCGCTGCCGCACGAAGTGCTTGTCGAAATCGGTGTAGGTGTACATCTTGAGGTGAGCGTCTCGATGTCGGAAAGGAAGTTCAGTGGATGACCTTGAGGCCTGCGGTCACCAGTGAGCGGCAAAGCAGCTGGCTGCACCAGCCTCTCGGGCATCTTGCGGGTCAATGACGAGCCGATCGGCAAGGAGCTGAGCAACTCCCAGATCACATGGCCCCACGTGGCGTGGCCGATGTCTGAAACCATGGGTTGCACAGCAACAAGACAAGCCTCAAAAAGTTCAGAAGGCCACTGTAGCGAAGC
>CANHNO010000062.1 GCA_947462065.1 Burkholderiales bacterium
CACGCAGTACTTGGCGGTATCGCTGGCGATCTGGATCTGCTTGGTGAAGGGCAGCATGTCAGGCGCCAGCCGCATGCTCAGAAGCACCTGTGGATCGAACGACTTTGCGGCCGCGTGTGCGGTGGCTGCGTCGAGCCAGTGGTCCAGGTTACTGAGCATCCTGACGAACACAGGCACGCTGCTCGAGTACATGGAAATCGTCGTGCCAAGGGGCAGTTCGGCGGACATGCTGAGCTCCCGACAGATGAACCGGATGAAACCGGTGGCAACTCATGCTACTTCGCGGGAATGTTCGATGGCGGCAGTCACAATGGACTGGTCTATGCAGACCCTCATGCCGTGAACATCATCATCCTCGACGACTACCAGGACGCGGTGCGCAAGCTGAAGTGCGCCGAGAAAATGGGAGCTCTGCATGCCAAGGTGTTCACCAACACCGTCAAGGGCATTGCACAGTTGTCGGTCAGGCTGCGGGACGCCGAGGTCCTGGTGCTGATTCGTGAGCGCACCCATTTCCCGCGGCAACTGCTGGAAAAGCTGCCGAAGCTGCGGCTGATCTCGCAAGCCGGCAGAGTCGGCTCGCACATCGACGTCGAGGCCTGCACCCGGCTGGGCATCGCTGTGGCCGAAGGCGCCGGCTCGCCAGTGGCACCTGCCGAACTGACCTGGGCACTGATCATGGCGTCGATGCGCCGCGTGCCGCAGTACATCGGCAATCTGAAGCACGGGGCCTGGCAACAGTCAGGCTTGAAAGCCTCGTCGATGCCAGCCAACTTCGGCATCGGCATGGTGCTGCACGGCAAGACACTGGGCATCTGGGGCTATGGCCGCATCGGCCAGTTGGTCGCGGGCTATGCGCGCGCCTTCGGCATGCGAGTGATAGTGTGGGGCAGTGAATCGGCGCGTGAACGCGCTGAACTCGACGGCTACGCGTCGGCGGCCACTTGCGAGAGCTTCTTTGACGAGTGCGACGTGCTGTCGCTGCACCTGCGCCTCGCAGAGGGCACCCGCGGCATCGTGAAGATCGAGCACTTGTCCCGGATGAAGCCGACCGCCCTGCTGGTCAACACCTCGCGCGCCGAGCTGATTGAAGAAGGTGCGTTGGTATCAGCTTTGAACCGCGGTCGTCCTGGCATGGCCGCCGTCGACGTGTTCGAGAGCGAACCCATCCTGCAGGGACACCCCTTGCTGCGTCTGGAAAACGCCGTCTGCACGCCGCACATCGGTTATGTCGAGCAAGACAGCTACGAGGAATACTTCAGCGCTGCCTTCGACAACGTGGTGCATTTCATCCAGGGCGTGCCGACCAACCTCGTCAACCCCGAGGCGTTGAAGGTACCACGCTGAGCCGGGAGTCCGCGCCTACCCGTCGGCCGCACTGCGCTCGAACACTGACCTGCTCTTCACATGCCACCTGGCTGGCCTTGCAGAGCTTTGGCCGCGTGCTGGTAGTGGCCAAGCGCAAAAGGGGTCGAGGGCAAGCGGAGGCTCGCCGGCGAGCGGTTCGTTGAACTGTCAGCGTTGGCCTCGCTTTGAGCCCGGCATGAGACCCCCCCAGTGGGGAGCGTTGCGCTACGCGCAATGGGCGTGGTGGCTGGCAGACTGATCTTTACCCCCCCACGCTGAAGTTGCTGCCGACATTGCTCGCCAGCATCAACCCCTTGTCCTGGTCGGGCTGGGCGCATGGGTCGGTGACTTGGGTCTCTTCTCACAACGCAGGCTGCCCCAGAACAACCTGCTCTAGTTACATAAGCAGCACGCGTGTTGGTATTTCGCAGCGCTGAACCGGGCATCTTTTGATTGACAAGTTCACCAGTTGTGTCAACATGCCCTGACACAGGGTAGTGTTAATTGTTGTTTACACTCGCCTGTGGCGGCAACGCGATTCTTGGCCGACAGGCCATCGATAACCCTCGTGCGGGTTCAGCACGACAAGAACTTCTTGCAAGGAGAAGACGTTATGGCAGACGACAAAGTTGGGATCACCGGATTGACGGTGTCCGAATCAGAGGAGATTCACCGCAATCTGATTCAGGGCACGCAGATCTTCGGGATCATCGCCGCGCTGGCACATTTGCTGGCGTACATCTATTCACCCTGGCTGCACTGATTACACAAGGAGACAAGCATGATCTACGGAAAAATGTGGACGGTTGTCAGCCCCAAGGTAGGAATCCCTATCTTCCTCGCGGCCGTTGCCATCGGGTCGTTCTCTGTTCATCTCGCCTTGACGACGAACACACCCTGGATAAAGGCCTTCTTCAACGGGTCCTACAACAAAGGGGCGCCCGCTGTCGCGGTCGCAGCGCCTGTCGCAGCGCCTGCTGAAGCAGCGAAGTAACTTCAGCTTGCTTCGTCAAGGTCCGGAACCGTCAGATTCCGGACCTTTTTTCGCGTCTTGGCTTGACGGTATTGACCGATCAACAAGGGCTTCCACAATCAGGCCCATCGCGACAAGATCTGCTGTCGTTCCGTTGTGCAAGTAAAACAGCTCAGCCAAAAAATGATTGCCGCGTGGGCCGATCTAGGTCCGCGCTTTCTGCCGTTCTCCGATGCGGCAACGCCCGAGTTGCCTCTGTCGAGGCTGCTGCGTTTGTCGCTGTTTCAGGTCTCGGTCGGCATGGCGCTGGTGCTGCTGATCGGCACGCTGAACCGCGTGATGATCGTGGAGCTGAAGGTCCCGGCATCGTTGGTCGCCGTCATGCTGGCACTGCCGCTGGTGTTTGCGCCTTTCAGAGCGCTGATCGGCTTCCGATCGGACACCCACCGCTCGGAACTCGGCTGGCGCCGTGTGCCCTACATCTGGATGGGCACTCTGGTGCAATTCGGCGGCTTGGCGATCATGCCGTTCGCACTGCTGGTGTTGTCAGGCGGCGGCCAATCAGGCAATGCGCCGGCATGGATCGGCCAACTCGGCGCGGCCATCGCGTTCTTGCTTGTTGGCGCTGGCATGCACACGACGCAAACCGTAGGCTTGGCGCTGGCCACCGACTTGGCGCCTGTGGAGTCCCAGCCCAAGGTCGTCGGTCTGATGTACGTGATGCTGCTGGTCGGCATGATCGTCAGCGCGCTCGTCTTCGGCGCGCTCCTGGCCGACTTCAGCCCGGGACGTTTGGTTCAAGTCATCCAGGGCTCGGCGCTAGCGACCATGGTGCTCAACGTGATCGCGCTGTGGAAACAGGAAACCCGCACGCGCAACCGCAAGCCTGCCACGCAGGGTGGTTTTCGCGAATCCTGGGAGCTGTTCAGCAAGGGAGAAGGCGCGATCCGTCGGCTGGTGGCCATCGGCTTGGGCACCATGGCATTCAGCATGCAGGATGTGCTTCTGGAACCTTTCGGCGGGGAAATCCTGAAGCTGAGCGTGTCGACCACCACCGTACTCACAGCCACCCTGGCGATCGGTGGGCTGACCGGATTCACACTTGCGTCGAATGTGCTGAGCCGAGGTTTCGACCCATTCCGCATGGCCAGCATCGGTGCCATGGTCGGTGTGCCGGCCTTTCTCGCGGTCATTGCTTCGGCGTCCTTCAGTTCTCAACTGCTGTTCGTGCTCGGCGTGCTGATGATCGGCTTTGGCGGCGGACTTTTCAGCCACGGCACACTGACCGCCACCATGAATCTCGCCCCAAAGAATCTGAGTGGCTTGGCGCTCGGCGCCTGGGGCGCTGTGCAAGCCACAGGCGCGGGCGTTGCCATTGCCCTCGGAGGCATCATTCGCGATGTGGCAGCGGCCTACACGAACCCGACCACCGGCTATATCTCGGTGTATGTCCTAGAGATTACCCTGATGGTGGCCACGATCATCGCGATGGCACCGCTGATTGGTCGCAAGAAAGAGCAGCTTCATGTTTGACGCGCAACAGCACTGTTGCGTCCGACACGTCGCACATGAAAAAACTCAAGCCCGTTTGTGTTTTTGGCGATAATTTTCCAATCGTTCACCCATCACTCATCAACCGAGGTATCCAGCATGAAAATTCAAGGCATTCTTTTCCTACTGTGGTTCATCTTCGTCGGCATCTGGTTGGTGAATCAGTTCAAAGCGCAGCACCTGCGCGCCGATAGGGAAAAAAAGGCGCTGAAGGACAGCGCATCAACCTGAGATCAGCCACGCGCTGAATCCGGGTTTGTGACGGGCGCGATCATCGCGCCCGTTTGCTTTACAGCCGCTCAGCCACCCACGGGCGGACTGAAGCCAATGCCGCAGCCAAACCGCTCGCATCGGTGCCGCCAGCCATCGCCATGTCGGCCTTGCCGCCGCCCTTACCGCCGACCTGCTGCGCGACGAAGTTGACCAACTCGCCGGCCTTCACCTTGCCGACATGGTCGGGCGTCACCCCGGCGGCCAGTTGAACCTTGCTGCCGTCGACGCTGGCCAGCACCACGACTGCACTCTTGAGCTTGTCCTTAAGCTTGTCGAGTGTCTCGCGCAGTGCCTTGGCATCGGCTCCTTCCAGGCGAGCAGCCAGCACCCGTATGCCGCCGACGTCGACCGCATGCGCCAGCAGTTCGTCACCTTGCGATGAGGCCAGCTTGCCCTTGAGCGCGTCGAGTTCCTTCTCAAGACCGCGCACCTGATCTAGGAGCGCGCTCACCCGCGCCGGCACATCGGCGCGCAGCACCTTGAGCGTGCCGGCCACACCGCCCAGCGCGGATTCCATACCCTGCACATAAGTCAGTGCGTTGTCGCCGGTGAGTGCCTCGACACGGCGCACGCCCGCAGCCACGCCACCTTCGGCCACGATGGTGAACAAACCGATGTCTCCGGTTCGTTGCACGTGGGTGCCGCCGCACAGCTCGCGGCTCGAACCGATGCCCAGTACGCGCACCTCGTCGCCGTACTTCTCGCCGAACAGCATCATCGCGCCAGTCTTTTGCGCGTCGTCGATCGACATCACGTCGGCGCTCACGGCCGCATTGGCCAGCACCTCGGCGTTGACGATGCTCTCGACCTGGCGGATCTGCTCGTTGGTCATCGGCGCGTTGTGCGCGAAGTCGAAGCGGGTGCGCTCGGGATTGACCAGCGAGCCCTTCTGCTGAACGTGTGCGCCCAGCACCTCTCGCAAGGCCTTGTGCATCAGGTGGGTGGCACTGTGGTTGCGGACCGTCTTCGCGCGGCGTTCGCCATCGACACGTGCCGTGAAGCTGTCTCCGATGGCGACCTCACCCTCCACGATGCGGCCGTGATGGCCGAACACACTGGCCTGCACCTTGATCGTGTCTTCGACCAACACACGCGTGGTCGGGTTGCGCAGCTCGCCGGTGTCACCCACCTGCCCGCCGCTCTCGGCATAGAACGGGGTGTGGTCGAGCACGATCACCACATCGTCACCCGCGCAGGCTTTCGCCACCGAGGTGCCATCGAGGTAAATCGCAGTGACCTTGGCGCCTTCGTGTACCAGATGCTCGTAGCCATGGAATGTGGTGGCCGAGCCGTTGTACTCCAGGCCCTGCGCCATCTTGAACTTGCCAGCGGCGCGAGCCTGTTCGCGCTGACGGGTCATCGCGATGTCGAACGCCGCGCTGTCCACCGACACACCGCGTTCCCGGCAGACATCGGCAGTCAGGTCCAGCGGGAAGCCATAGGTGTCGTGGAGCTTGAAAGCGAGGTCGCCGTTGAGCGCTTCATTCGCCGGCAGTGCCGCCAGCGCCGCTTCGAGGATCTCCATGCCGTTGGAGATGGTCTGGAAGAAGCGCTCCTCCTCCTGCTTCAGTACCTCGGTGACGCGCTGTTGCTGCTGGCGCAATTCGGGATACGCATCGCCCATCTCGACCGCGAGTGCGGCCACCAGCGTGTGGAAGAACGGCGTGCGCGCACCCAGCTTGTAGCCATGGCGAATCGCGCGGCGGGTGATGCGGCGCAGCACATAGCCGCGGCCTTCGTTTCCAGGGATGACGCCGTCGAGGATCGTGAACGCGCAGGCGCGGATGTGATCGGCGATGACCTTCAGCGATGGCGAATCCTTGTCAGCATCCATTGCACCGGCCGCATCGACCGAGCGCTTCGCCGCCGCCAGCAGATTGACGAACAGATCGATCTCGTAATTGCTGTGCACATGTTGCAGCACCGCGGTGATGCGCTCGAGGCCCATGCCGGTGTCCACGCTCGGCTTCGGCAGCTTGTGCATCACACCGTCTTCGGTGCGGTTGAACTGCATGAAGACGTTGTTCCAGATCTCGATGTAGCGGTCGCCGTCTTCGTTGGGCGAGCCTGGCGGGCCACCGGCCACTTCGGGGCCGTGGTCGTAGAAGATCTCGGTACACGGGCCGCAGGGGCCGGTGTCGCCCATCATCCAGAAGTTGTCCGACGCGTAGCGCGCGCCCTTGTTGTCGCCGATGCGCACGATGCGCTCGGCGGGCACGCCCACCTGCTCGTTCCAGATGCCGTAGGCCTCGTCATCCTCGGCATACACCGTGACCCAGAGCTTCTCTTTCGGGAGCTTGTAGACCTCGGTCAGCAGCTCCCAGGCGTAGGCGATCGCGTCCTTCTTGAAGTAATCGCCGAAACTGAAATTGCCCAGCATCTCGAAGAAGGTGTGGTGCCGCGCGGTGTAGCCCACGTTGTCCAGGTCGTTGTGCTTGCCGCCGGCGCGGATGCACTTCTGGCTGGTCGTGGCGCGGGTGTAGGGCCGCTTGTCGAACCCCAGGAACACGTCCTTGAACTGGTTCATGCCGGCGTTCGTGAACAGCAGCGTCGGGTCGTCGCCCGGCACGACCGGCGAACTGGCAACGATGGTGTGGCCCTTCGATTCGAAGAACTTCAGGAAGGTCTGGCGGATATCGGTGGCTTTCATCGGGACGCTGATCGAGGAGGTCTGCCGAAGGTCCATCAGTGCGGAGAGCGAACGTCGCCTTGCACGCCTGGAACCACGGCCCCTCGAATGTGAGGCTGGTGGGATGCCTTCAAGTTTATCCGCCGCCCTCGTGGTCAGACGGGAAGGGGTAGAGTGAGTGCCCCTGAGGAACCGGGCTTCAAGGGCATCGCTGCCCGAAGCGGCCCTTACGATGTCGAGCACGCATGGACAAGAGCACCACGCCACTGGCGGCCCTGAACGACCCGTCTTTGCTGAAGACCGATGCCCTGATCGATGGCGCGTGGGTCGGTGCGACGCGACGTTTTGCTGTCGACGATCCCGCCACTGGCTCGAAGCTGGCCGATGTGGCGAACCTGGGCGTCGCTGAGGCTGAAGTGGCGATAGCCGCCGCCAACCGCGCGTGGCCGGCCTGGCGCAGCAAGACCGCGAAAGAGCGGGCGGCGATCCTGATGGCCTGGTTCCGCCTGCTGCACCAGCATGCCGACGATCTGGCGCGCATCATGACGGCCGAACAGGGCAAGCCACTGACCGAAGCCAGGGGCGAAGTCGCCTACAGCGCCAGCTTTCTGGAGTGGTTCGCCGAGGAGGCCAAGCGCGTCTACGGCGAAACAGTCCCGACGACCGACGCCAACAAGCGCTATCTGGTCATCAAGCAGCCGGTGGGCGTGTGCGCAGCCATCACGCCGTGGAATTTCCCGATCGCGATGATCACCCGCAAGGTAGCACCGGCATTGGCCGCGGGCTGCACCGTGGTCATCAAGCCGGCTGAACAAACGCCGCTGTCGGCACTCGCTGTGGCCGAACTGGCCCAACGCGCAGGCATGCCAGCCGGCGTGCTGAACGTGATCACCGCCGACAGCGAGCAGTCGATCGCCATCGGCAACGTGCTTTGCGCCAGCGACACCGTGCGCCACCTGTCGTTCACTGGCTCGACCGAGGTAGGCCGCATCCTGATGAAGCAGTGCGCGCCGACGGTCAAGAAGCTGTCGCTCGAACTCGGCGGCAACGCGCCGTTCATCGTGTTCGACGATGCCGACATCGACAGCGCGGTCGAGGGCGCACTGATCAGCAAGTACCGCAATGCCGGCCAGACCTGCGTCTGCGCGAACCGGCTGTATGTGCAGGACAGCGTATACGACGCCTTCGTCGACAAACTCGCCGCGAAGGTGCGCGAAATCAAGGTCGGCAACGGCTTCGAAGCTGGCGTGACGCAGGGCCCGATGATCGATGCGAACGCGATCGCGAAGATCGAAAGCCATGTCGCTGATGCACTGGCCAAGGGCGCCCGGCTGCTGGTCGGCGGCCAGAGGATCGGCGGCCATTTCTTCGAACCGACAGTGCTCACGGATACCACTGCCGACATGTTGTGCGCCCGCGAGGAGACCTTCGGCCCGGTGGCCCCGGTCTTCCGCTTCCACACCGAGGCCGAAGCGATCGCCGCGGCCAACGACACCGAATTCGGCCTCGCCAGCTACTTCTACAGCCGGGACATCGGCCGCATCTTTCGGGTCAGCGAAGCACTTGAGTACGGCATGGTTGGCGTCAACACCGGGTTGATCTCGACCGCCGAGGTGCCGTTCGGCGGCGTCAAGCAGTCGGGCCTGGGCCGCGAAGGCTCGCACCATGGCATCGACGACTACGTCGAGATCAAGTATCTGTGCCTGGGCGACATTCAACGCTGAGACAGCGCAGCGCAACACATGCATTTTCCGACGCTCGAACTTCGCCACTGGGTGCTGCTGACCTTCATCGGCTCGGCGCTGTACGTTCACCTGCGCGGCCGGGTGCGCTTCAAGCTGACCCGCGCATTGACCGACTTCACCGTGCTGCTGGCACCAATCAACCTGCTGATGTATGCGTTCTCGCGCACCCCACGCGGCGCCTACATCGATGTGGCGCAGTTCCCGGAACTGGTCGAGTTGCAGAAGCACTGGCCGACGATCCGCGACGAGGCTCTGCGCCTGAATGACGAGGGCTACATCCGCGCAGCCGCCGGCTACACCGACATTGGATTCAACTCGTTCTTTCGCACCGGCTGGAAGCGCTTTTACCTGACCTGGTACGGCAAGGACCTGCCCTCGGCGCAATCGCTGTGCCCACAGACAGTCGCGCTGCTGAAGAACATCGGCTCGGTCAAGGCTGCCATGTTCGCCTCATTGCCGCCCGGCGCACGGCTGGTACGGCACCGCGACCCCTACGCCGGCTCGCTGCGCTTTCACCTCGGGTTGCAGACGCCAAACGACCCGGGCTGCTACATCGATGTGGATGGCGAGCGCTACCACTGGCGCGATGGCGAAGCGGTGATGTTCGACGAGACCTACATCCACACCGCAGCCAACACCACAGACCAGCAGCGCGTGATCCTGTTCTGCGACATCGAGCGACCGCTGTGGGGCAGCCCGCTGCGCGCCTTCAACCGCCTGTTCGCCAAGCACTTCATGGCCGCCGCCTCGACGCAGAACGTCAACGGCGAACCGATCGGCGGCATCAACAAGGTGTTCGCCCATGCCTACAAGCTGCGCGCTGCCGCCAAGGAATTCAAACGCGGCAACTACCGCACTTACTACGTGCTGAAGTGGCTCGCGATCGCAGGTCTGGTCTGGGCCATCTTCTGGTGATGGCGATCAGCGCATGCAGGCGCTGATCGCAGCCCGAGATCTGTTTCAGCGCGGGTTCTCGTCGTTGGCAGCCGTGGTATCGCCGCGCTCCAGGCGGTTCGCGTACCCGGAACGGCCAGTGGCCTGAGCCGATGCCGCGAGGCCCACTGCACGGCGCAGCAGCATGTCTGGCTGGGTGCCATCGGCCGGGTAGGACGCAATGCCCAGTGCCGTCGCCACCGCCAGGTCAACGCCGCCGACCTTGAAAGTCTCCCCCAGCGAGACCAGCAGCTTCCGGCCGACGCGGTCGGCATCGGCCGGCGTTTCGATCAGCGACAAGAGCACGGCGAAAGCATCTTCCCCGACGGACGCCACCACATCGCTGGCGCGCACGCCAGCACGCAACCGCACGGCAACCTTGCGGCGTAGCGTGCCCGCGGCCTCGGGCCCCAGGCGGGCCATCGTCGTCGCCAGACCCTCGATGCGCAGCACCAACAGCGCCATCGGTGCCGGCTCGCGTTCGCGCAGCGCCAGCAGGTGGCTCATGTGTTCGATCAACTGACCGGCGTGCGGCAAGCCGGTGTGGACATCGGTCGCGAAAGCCTGTCGGGTCACCGCCCTCACCCGCTGGCGCTCGACCGCAGCACGCAGCCGGCGCGGCCAGCCGGGCTGCGACAGTTGGTCAGTGCTGACAACATCCTGTGCGCCGTCACGCAGCCAACGAACACAGTCGGCCACTGACGGCGCGTCGGCCACGATGATGACTGCCACGTCCGCGGCGCAGCGAACCCAGCCGTCCCAGCCTCCGTGGACCACCAGCACGTCGACCGGCGTGTCGGCCAGTCGCTGCCAGACTGCTTCGGTGGGGCAAGACGCAAACTCGAAGGGCCCCCATCCATCGCCGTCGCCCAGCACTTCAACGCGCGCCCCGGCCGCGGCCATCTGGGTCTGACCGGTCTGCAGCACATGCACGCTCGGGTCGCTCATCGGTTTCGTCCTCGCCATCGGTGACTTGGGCATTGTGGCGGCGAGAAGCTCGGTGCGGGGCGCGAATGTGAGCGCGCCACAAGGGCCTGTGCACCCGGGATGCGACAGCGGCGCGGCACAGGCAGGCTGCTGCATTTGACCGCTGGCAGCCGCGCCCAGACGCGGTCGAACGCTAGAATGCGCCGACTGCGCGGGTGTAGTTCAATGGTAGAACGGCAGCTTCCCAAGCTTCATACGAGGGTTCGATTCCCTTCACCCGCTCCATCGGTTCATCTGTGACAACGGCCCCCTCAGGGCCGTTTTTGTTGGCTGCTGCGCACCTGTCCATGAATTCCAAGGTTTCCTCGCCGCGCCACGACACCGGCGTCACTGAACCGGCGAGCGACGCCGCGCCGCATCGCCCGATCAAATCTTTCGTGCTGCGAGCCGGGCGGATGGGCCCCGGTCAGACGCGGGCGATGAACGACTGGGGACCGCGCTTCCTGGTGCCTTATGTGCCACAGCCACTGGACACCACCGCAGTCTTCGGCCGCAGCGCGCCGCTGATCGTCGAGATCGGATTTGGCATGGGCGACGCCACCGCCACCATCGCAGCCGCCTTGCCCGACACCGACTTCCTCGGTCTCGAGGTGCACGGCCCGGGCGTCGGTGCGCTGCTCAAGCTGATTGGCGAACGCGACCTCACCAATGTGCGCATCGTGCGGCACGACGCGGTCGACGTGCTGGAGCAGATGATCGCGCCCGCCTCGCTGGCGGGCGTTCACGTGTTCTTTCCCGACCCGTGGCACAAGCTGAAACACCACAAGCGGCGCCTGATCCAGCCCACGTTTGTCGCGCTACTGGCATCGCGACTGGCGCCGGGCGGCTACGTGCACTGCGCGACCGATTGGCAACCGTACGCCGTCCAGATGCTGGAGGTGCTCGGGGCTGAGCCGGCCCTGGTCAACACGGCCATCGCGGCTACCGACGGCTACGCACCCAAGCCCAGCTACCGGCCGCTGACCAAGTTCGAGAACCGCGGACTCAAGCTCGGCCACGGCGTCTGGGACCTGGTGTTCCAGCGAGCGTGAAGCTGCTGGCCGACGAGCCAAAGCGTGCCGAGCAGGATCTCGCGACTTTGGTTATGGTGCAAGGGTTGTTACTGATCTTCGGCCCGCCGCAGCGGTCGGGATCCCATCCGGAATCCGTGCCCCCTTCCCGCCACGCCCCTCGGCAGCCACGGGAAACATCCCACAACCTCGATCCGGTCCGGGCCTGCGCCAGACCGGTTCACTGCCTGCAAGCGCCCATGAAGACCGACCCCTCGCGCTCGATGTTTGCCCTGGCCAGCGTTGCTGCACTGCTGACACTGACACTCACGAGCGGCTGCTCGAAGCCTGGCCCCGCCGGCGGCCCGCCCGGCGCGCCACCGGTGTCGGTGGCAGCGGCAGTGCAGCGCACCGTCACCGACATCGAGGAGTTCACCGGCCGGCTCGAAGCGCCGCGCTCGGTTGATGTGCGCCCGCGCATCGGCGGCACGATCGAGAAGGTGCATTTCCGCGACGGGCAGCGGGTGGCGCAAGGCGCCTTGCTGTTCACCATCGACCCGAAGCCTTTCCAGGCCGAGCTCTCTCGGGCGCAGTCGCAGCTGACCTCTGCCCGCTCGCGAGCGGCGCTGGCCACATCCGATCTGGCGCGCGCCAAGAAGCTGCTGGATTCGAAAGCGGTGTCGGCACAGGAGTTCGACCAGCTCACCTCAGGTGCCGCCACCAGCGGCGCCGACATCGCCGCGGCCGAAGCGGCCGTGCGCGTGGCTCAGCTGAACCTGGGCTACACCAGCCTGCGCGCGCCGATCGCCGGCCATCTCTCTCGCGCCATCATCACCGAGGGCAATCTGGTCAACGACCAGAGCGTGCTGACCAACCTGGTCGCCACCGAGAAGGTCTATGCCTACTTCGACGGCAGCGAGCAGACCTACCTGCGGCTGCGCAAGGGCGCGGCGGCACGCACGGTGAAGATGGCGCTTGCCGACGACACCGGCTTCCCGCACACCGGCCAGGTCGACTTCGTCGACAACCAGCTCAACCCGCAGACCGGCTCGATCCGCGCGCGCGCGGTGTTCGACAACCCGAAAGGCGAGTTCACGCCCGGCCTGTTCGCCAGGCTGCGGCTCACGGTCGGCGCTCCTTACAGTGCCGTGCTGACGCCCGAGCGCGCCATCAATACCGACCAGAACCGCAAGCTGGTCTATGTGGTCGGCGCTGACAACATGCCACAGCCCCGCGAGGTGCAGCTCGGCACACTGATGGAAGGCATGAGGGTGGTCACCTCGGGCCTGAAGGCCGGCGAGCTGGTCGTGGTCGATGGTCTGCAGCGCGTGCACCCGGGCGCTCCGGTCACGCCGCAGAAGGTCGAGACCGACGAGCGCGGCATGCCGATCGCCCCGGCGCCTGCCGGCGGTCCACCAGGCGCGGGTCAGGCGCCCGCTACCAACGCCCATGCGGCGTCATCAGCCGCCTCGGCCGGCACAGCGGCTTCGGCCACGAACTGAGCGGGAACCGGGCGCCGGCATGAACATCTCCCGCTTCTTCATCGACCGGCCCATCTTCGCGGCCGTGCTGTCGATTGTCATCACGCTCGTCGGCGGCCTGGCCATCCTGGCGCTGCCGATTTCCGAGTATCCCGAGGTCGCTCCGCCGCAAGTGGTGGTGCGCGCGCAGTTCCCTGGCGCCAATGCGCGGGTGATCGCCGAGACGGTGGCGACGCCGCTCGAAGAGCAGCTCAACGGCATCGAAGGCATGCTCTACATGAGCAGTCTCGCGACGCCCGATGGCGCCATGACGCTCACGGTCAGCTTCAAGATCGGCACCGACCCCGAGGCAGCCGAGACCGCCGTGCAGAACCGGGTGCAACGCGCGCTGCCGCGTCTGCCCGAGATCGTCCGGCAGGTCGGTGTGACCACCGAGAAGAGCTCGCCCAATCTGACCATGGTCGTGCACATGGTCTCGCCCGATAACCGCTACGACGCGCTCTACCTGCGCAACTACGGCACGCTGAACGTTCGCGAC
>CANHNO010000063.1 GCA_947462065.1 Burkholderiales bacterium
CCTGCTCGCAAAACCGGCGCATCGCCGCAGCGTCCTTCACGCCTTTGGCGACCTCGACGCCGGAACTGACGTCAACGGCCCAGGGCCGTACCCGAAGGATCCCTTCGATCACATTTTCGGCATGCAACCCACCAGACAAAACGAGCGGACGGGGCACGTCTCGCGGAATCAGCGACCAATCGAAAACCTTTCCAGCGCCACCGTAAGCTTCGACGTGGGCGTCGAGGAGGATGGCTTGCGCATCCGGGTGACTTGCCGCAAATCTTAGCAAATCGAGGCCGGGCGACATCCGCGCCGCCCGCAGGTAGGGCCGACGCGGCGCCTGACAGTCGGCCGGCGCTTCGTCGCCGTGGAATTGCAGCAGCAGTGTCGGTATGGCGTCAGTCGCCTTCGCGATCAGTTCAGCCTCGGCATTGACGAATAGCCCTACCGGCGTCACGAAGGCTGGCAGGCGGCGCGCCAGTTCAGCGGCCCGTGACACCTCCACGTGACGCGGGCTCTTGCCATAGAACACGAAGCCAATGGCGTCCGCACCGGCATCGACTGCGTCGTCGACATCCTGTTCACGGGTCAGGCCACAGATCTTGATGCGGGTGCGTGCGTTCATCGGCGGCGGCTGTCGAGCCTTGGATCAGGCCCGACAGCGTACCAGTGTCAGGGCAACCAGTCGGTCGCGGGTGGCCTCGTGGGAATGGCGTAGCGCGCGTCGTAATCCGGTCCCAGGAAGTACAGACCGTCCGGCGAGAACGTCGGTGCTGCGTGCTCACGGTCGCGCGCAGCGAGCACCTCGGCCATCCATGACACCGGCCGTTTGCCGGTACCGATCGCCACCAGGCAGCCGACGATGTTGCGCACCATGTGGTGCAGGAAGGCACTTGCGTGGAAGTCGATGCGCCAGTAAGCGCCGCGACGGCTGATGTCGATCCAGCGCATCTGCTTGATCGGCGAGGCGGCCTGACATTGGGATGAGCGGAATGCAGAGAAGTCGTGCTCGCCGACCAGCATCTGCGCTGCCTGCTGCATCGCATCGCCATCGAGCGAGCGAAACGTCCAGCCGACCCGTCCGGCTTCGAGCGCCGGTCGCACCGGCGACTCCAGCAGCAGGTAGCTGTAACGGCGGCCGATGGCGCTGAAGCGTGCGTGGAAGCTGTCGTCGACCGACTGGCACCACTGGATCGCCACATCGGACGGCAGGTAGCGGTTGGTGCCACGAACCCAGGAAACATGTTCTCGTTCGACGGGCGCGTCGACGTGGATCACCTGGTTGATCGCATGCACCCCGGTGTCAGTGCGACCAGCACAGGTGACAGTGACCGGGACGTCGGCGAACTGCGACAGCGCTTGCTCGACGCGGGCCTGAACCGTGTCGTCATTGGCCTGACGCTGCCAGCCACAGTACGCCCCGCCGCGGTAGGCCAAGCCCAGTGCCAGCCGATTCACCGTAGCGCCGGGCGATCGGGCGCCACCCGGTAATGCGTCACTCGCTTGATCAACCGAGGTCGTTCAGCATGTTCTGCGCTTTCACCTTCAGCGCACCTTCGGCCTTGGCCGCCACTTCCTGCAGCAGGTCGCGTGCGCCTTCGGCGTCGCCGATCTGGCGGAATTCCTCGGCCAGTTCGAGCTTGCGAGCCAGTGGATCGGCGTTGTCGTCGTCGACCTCGTCATCGATCAGTTCGCCCGGCATGCTGTCGACTGCACCTGTCGATCCATCGGCCGGCGCATCGAGGTCGAGCGAGATGCTTGACATGTCGAAGTCAAGCGGTGCTTTCGTTCCAGAACTGGTAGCCGCAGGTGCTGATGAAGGGAAGTAGGCTTGTGCAGAAGCGGGTGTCGGGGCGGCTTCAAAGTCGAACGATTCGAGGGATGGCGACTGGGCCGCAGGGCTCAGCACCGCGGTGTCATCCGAGCTCAGATCGAGGTCGAAGTCGAGATCTGCAACCGGCTTCGTGGTCAGCGGTGCTGTTTCTTCAGGCAAGGCACCGCCGAAGCTGGACAAGCTCGGCTCCACCGACTGCGGCATGGTGCTGGGGCCCAGTAATTCAGCCATCTTGGCCGCAGGATCCGTCTGAGAGGCCGCCGCCTCGGGCAGTCCGCCAGGCTGGTAAAGCGCGTTCTCTGGATCGATTTCCAAACCCAGTTCCTGGGCCTTCTGCCAATCTTCGCCTTGACCTCCGGTCAGTGAGAACAGCTGCGTGGCGAGCTGTTCATAGCCTTTGGTGTCGCGCCGCTTGGCGTAGACCTCGAGCAGCTTGGTACGGATAGCCAGACGCTCCGGGCTGCTGCGCATCGCTTCCTTGAGGATCTCCTCGGCTTGCAAGTCGCGACCATAGGCCAGGTACACGTCGGCTTCGGCCACCGGATCAACATCGCCGATCGCATCGAGCTGGCTCAGCGAGTAGCTCATCGACGACGGGGCGCCAGTGGCCGCCTCGCGTGTGTCTATGCGCTGACCACCGCTGGCTCCGAAGAAAGAGTCGGGCTGCAGACGGCTCTCGAGGAACGAGGTCTCGCCGGTGTCCAACTTGGCGCGCCGCGCGCGGTAGACACCAAAGCCGAGCAACGCCAACACCACGCCCGCGCCACCAGCCAGATAAAGCGGGTTGATCTCGAGCAGAGAATCGACAAAGCTGGGCTCGTCGGCTGGAGCCGGTTCCGTGGTGGGCTTTGGTACAGCGATTGGCTTGGCAGCCAGCATGGGAGCAGCGGACGCACCCACTTCACGGGAAGGCGAGTCGATCGCCGCGGAAGCGGTCGGAGGCGCAGCGTCCGCCACAGGCACCTCGGGAACGGGCACAGGGGCTGGGGTCGTCTCAGGTGGCGGAGCAGGAACAGCCGCGACATTGGCCGCTCCGGAGAGCTTTTTCAGCTCTTCAACGCTCTTTGACAACTCGGCCACTCGAGCCGCCGCATCCTGCTTTTCCTTTTCCTTGGACAACTTGACTTCGGATGCCCCTGGCTTGACCGCGGAGGCGCCCTTGCTCAGCGTGAGCTTGTCAGGTGTGGCAGGCGCTGCTTCCTTGCGGTCTTCGATCTCGGCGCGCACCGTGCCAGCGTCCTTGCGGGTGGGTGCATCAGCGACACTGGCCGGCACAGCACTCGCGAGTCGCTGGCGGAAACTTCCGAAATCAGCGCTTTGCGCCACGATCACTTGGCGGGCCTCTGCGGCATCGACCGAGGCAACTGCCTCGGCCGTCGGCACCTTCAAAAGGACGCCTGCCTTGAGTCGGTTCATGTTCTCGCCAATGAACGCCTTCGGGTTGCCCCTGTAGAGCGACACCAGCGTCTGATCGAGCGAAACCGTGGCCGGTCGGGTGCGTGACGCGATGCGCGTCAAGGTGTCGCCCGGTTGAACGAGGTAGGTGTCTTCGGTCGAACCGCCCGCACCCGAGGTTGGCGGCGGGGGTTCCTTGGCAACTCGGTCTGCAGCCGGAGCTGGCGCGGGAGTCGGTGCCGAGGAAGGACGCTGCGGACGTGGAGACACAGGAGCAGCCGAGATAGGTGCCGAGAACACTGGCGACGTGGCAACAGCAGGGGCGGGCGGCGCCGCGGGCGCCTGGGCCACCGGTGGATCGAACAGCAAGGTGTACTCGCGTACCAGTCGGCCTGTCGACCACGACAGTTCAAGGATCACGTCGACAAAGGGCTCCTGCACCACCCGATCGCTGGTCAGGCGCAAGAAGGGACGACCATCGGCACGCTTGAGGAGCGCGGCCTGGGTGGTGGGGAGCACGCTGTTGTATTCAACGCCCAGCGATCGGTAGGACTCGGGTGGCGCGATGCGGATCTTCAGGTTCCCTGCTTCTTCAGGGGTCAGGCTGGTGACATCGATCTCAGCCCTCAGGGTCTCGCCCAACGCAGACTGCACGGCGAGTCGGCCCAGCCCGAGCGCCGAGGAATCGGTCGATCCCATCGCAAGCGCGGCAAGGGCCACACTGGTCAGAGCGAATCGCCCCAGTTGCTGCGTCGTGTTCTTCAAGGCGTCTCCCAATCAGGCGGTCGAGCCGTCGTACAGCCCCACCAGACGATCGAAGCCGAGTGTTACGGGCGACGACCACGAAGATAAATTCAACAAATCACAATAGCATCAAGCAGATACGGTGACAAGCTCATCCATCGCCTGAAAGGCAGCAACCACGCTGAAACCGTTCTCACGCAAGCAGCTATCGTGCCTCGACAAAGGACACGCCACCGCTCGTGACGCTCAGGCTTCGAGCAGGATGCGCAGCATCCTGCGCAACGGCTCCGCTGCTCCCCACAACAACTGGTCACCAATGGTGAAGGCACCGAGATATTCTGGCCCCATGGCCATCTTGCGCAAACGACCCACCGGGATGTCCAGCGTACCGGTGACGGCCACCGGCGTCAGTTGCCGGATGGTGTCTTCCCGATTGTTTGGCACCACCTTCACCCAAGCGTTGTCGTTCGCTATCAATTGCTCTATATCGGACAGCGGCACGTTCTTCTTGAGCTTGAAGAGCAGCGCCTGGCTGTGGCAGCGCATCGCGCCAACGCGAACGCAGAAACCATCAACGGGCACGGCAGCCTCGTCGAAGCCGTGACCCTGGCCCAGGATCTTGTTGGTTTCAGCCCCGCCCTTCCACTCCTCGCGACTGACACCGAAGCCGTCGTCCTCGCGGCCCTTGCCCAGGCCCAGATCCTTGTCGATCCAGGGGATCAGAGAACCGGCCAGCGGCACGCCGAATTGGGTCGTCTCTGCCTCGGTCAACGCGCGCTGCTTGGCGAGCAGGCCACGGTCGATGTCGAGGATCGCACTCTTCGGGTCATCAAGCAGATTGCGAACCGAAGCGTTCAGCGTACCGAACTGGGTCAGCAACTCGCGCATGTGCTGTGCACCCCCACCCGATGCCGCCTGATAGGTCTGTGTACTCATCCACTCGACCAAACCTGCCTTGTAGAGTGCGCCCACGCCCATCAGCATGCAGCTCACAGTGCAGTTGCCGCCGATCCAGTTGCGCCCGCCACGTGCCAATGCGTTCTGAATCACCGGCAGGTTCACCGGGTCAAGCACGATCACCGCGTCGCTCTTCATGCGCAACGTGGATGCAGCATCAATCCAGTGTCCTGACCAGCCAGCGGCGCGCAGCTTCGGGAACACCTCGATGGTGTAATCGCCGCCCTGCGCAGTGATGATGATGTCGCAACGCTTGAGCGCCTCGATGTCGTACGCGTCTTTCAGGGTCGATTCATTGCGCGCCTGCGCCGGCGCCTTGCCACCCGCGTTGCTGGTGCTGAAAAACACCGGTTCGATCAACTGGAAGTCACCCTCCTGCTGCATCCGATCGAGCAGGACCGAGCCCACCATACCGCGCCAACCCACCAATCCGACGAGCTTCATCGCCTTGCCTTTCAAAACCGCTTCTTTCAAAAACCGCAGTTCTAGATGGTCAACTTACGCCGCTTTCACCGCGGCGACAACTGCCGATCCCATTTCCCGAGTGCCGACACGCTGCGTGCCGTCAGACCAGATATCGGCCGTGCGCAAACCAGACTCGAGCACCTTTGTCACCGCCGCTTCGATTCGCAGAGCCGCTTCGGGCTGATTGAGCGAGAAGCGAAGCATCATCGCCAGCGACAAGATCGTGGCCAGGGGGTTCGCGATGTTCTTGCCCGCAATGTCGGGCGCGCTGCCGTGGCTGGGCTCGTACAGCCCCCGATTTTCAGCGTTCAGCGATGCCGATGGGAGCATACCGATCGAGCCGGTGAGCATTGCCGCTTCGTCGGACAGGATGTCGCCGAACATGTTACCGGTCACGATGACATCGAACGCCTTCGGCGCCTTGACCAGTTGCATCGCAGCGTTGTCCACATACAGGTGGTCGAGTGCGACATCCGGGTAATCGGCGTGAACCTCCGTCACCACGTCGCGCCAGAACTGGAAGGTTTCCAGCACATTGGCCTTGTCAACGCTGGTCACACGCTTGTTCCGCTTTCTCGCCGCCTGGAACGCCACATGCGCGATTCGCTCGATCTCGGGGCGCGAGTAGCGCATGGTGTCGAAGGCCTCGGGCTGGCCCGCAAACGCGCCGTCGGGTGACACACGGCGACCTCTCGGCTGGCCGAAATAGATGTCGCCGGTCAGCTCGCGCACGATCAGGATGTCGAGCCCCGCCACCAGCTCGGGTTTCAGGCTCGATGCGTGCGTGAGTTGCGGGTGGCAGATGGCCGGGCGAAAATTGGCGAACAGTTGCAGGTGCCGACGCAAGCCAAGGATCGCCTGCTCGGGTCGCAGCGAGCGCTCGAGCGTGTCGTATTTCCAGTCGCCGACGGCGCCGAAGAGCACCGCGTCGGCGCTTTGCGCCAGCTTCAGCGTCGCTTCGGGCAACGGGTGGCCATGAGCTGCATAGGCAGCTCCGCCGACCAGCGCGGACTCGCTGTCGTAAGGCAGGTCGAGCACTTCAAGCACTCGCACCGCCTCGGCCACGATTTCAGGGCCGATGCCGTCACCGGGCAGGATCGCAATGTTCACAACTCAAAGTCCTTTGTGTTTGCCATAGGTCAGTTGCTCGACCGGCACGTTCTCGCACAGCTTGAAGACCACGTAAAACGCGGCCGCGAAATATCCCAAGGCCATCAGACTCAACTACTGCAGCAGGCCACCATCGCATACCGCATACAGGCCATTCATCACCAGGAACGCCAGCCACCACCGATTCGACAAGTACCGGTAAAGCTGGCCGTATGCCGTCGGCAACTGGCTCAGAGGCTGTGCGCCAGCCATGGCTTCTTCAGCAGGCGCTCGGCTTCGTAGGCCTTGATCTTGTCGGCGTGCCGAAGCGTCAGGCCGATGTCGTCGAAGCCGTTGAGGAGACAGAATTTGCGGAACGCCTGCACCTCGAAGGGGAGTTCGGTACCGTCGGTCTTGACAATGACCTGGCGCTCCAGGTCGATGGTCAGGCTGTAGCCGACAAAGCCCGAGACCTCGTCGAACAGCCGGTTCATCTCGCTCTCGGGCAACACGATCGGCAGCAGTCCGTTCTTGAAGCAGTTGCCAAAGAAGATGTCGGCAAAACTCGGCGCGATCACCGCGCGGAAGCCGTACTGATCGAGCGCCCAGGGCGCGTGCTCGCGCGACGAACCACAGCCGAAATTCTTGCGCGCGATCAGCACCGAAGCGCCGTGGTAGCGAGGCTGGTTCAGCACGAAATCCGGGTTGGGCCGGCGCGTGGCAGGCTCCTGACCCGGATAGCCTGCGTCAAGGTACCGCCATTCATCGAACAGGTTCACGCCGAAGCCAGATTTCTTGATCGACTTCAGGAACTGCTTCGGAATGATCGCGTCGGTGTCAACGTTCTCACGGTCCATCGGGGCGACAAGCCCCTTGTGCACGCGGAAGGGATTCATTCGGTAGTCACTTCTTCTTGCCCAGGTCTTCGACCGCTTCGCCCGCTTTCTGGACATCCTTGCCCATGCCAGCGATCGTGTTGCAACCGGTGAGGAAGACGACCGCGGCTGCGAGTGCAAAAACAATGCGCTTCATTTCAGAGGTTCTCCTTGGATTCAAGAATGGTTCAAAGCAGTCGTCGCACGTCGACGAAATGGCCCTCGATCGCCGCAGCAGCGGCCATGGCAGGGCTGACCAGGTGAGTGCGACCGCCAGCGCCCTGGCGGCCCTCGAAATTGCGGTTCGAGGTAGAGGCGCAGCGCTCACCAGGCTCCAGGCGATCGGCATTCATCGCCAGACACATGGAGCAGCCAGGCTCGCGCCATTCGAAGCCCGCGGCTCTGAACACGGCGTCCAACCCCTCGCGCTCGGCTTGTTCCTTGACCAGACCCGACCCGGGAACGACCAGTGCCAGCTTGACGTTCGCCGCCAGCTTGCGGCCCAATTTGCGCACCACAGCCGCGGCTTCCCGCATGTCTTCTATGCGCGAGTTGGTACACGATCCGATGAACACCTTGTCGATGGCAATGTCGGCGATCGGCTTGTTCGGCTCCAGCGCCATGTAGGCCAGCGCGCGCTCCATGGCGCCACGCTTGTTGGCGTCCTTTTCCCGCTCGGGATCCGGCACGCGATCCTCGATCGACAGCACCATCTCGGGCGAGGTGCCCCAGGTGACCTGCGGACGAATGGTCGTCGCATCAAGTTCAACCACTGCGTCGAACACCGCGTCGGCATCGGAGTGCAGCGTGAGCCAGTACGCGACGGCGTGCTCCCACTCAACGCCGTCCGGCGTGTAGGGGCGGCCCTTCACATACGAGATCGTGGTGTCGTCAACAGCAATCAGGCCGGCGCGCGCACCGGCCTCGATCGCCATGTTGCAAACCGTCATTCGGCCTTCCATGCTGAGCGCTCGGATGGCAGAACCAGCGAACTCGATCGTGTAGCCGGTGCCGCCGGCAGTGCCGATCTTCCCAATGACAGCCAGTACCAGATCCTTGGCGCCGCAGCCCGCAGGCAGGGCGCCTTCGACGCGGATCAGCATGTTCTTCGCCTTCTTGGCCAGCAGCGTCTGCGTGGCCAGCACGTGCTCGACCTCGCTGGTGCCGATGCCGTGCGCCAGCGCGCCAAAAGCGCCGTGCGTCGAGGTGTGCGAATCGCCGCAGACCACGGTCATGCCAGGCAGCGTTGCGCCCTGCTCCGGCCCGATCACGTGGACGATGCCTTGCCGCCGGTCGTTCATCTTGAACTGGGTGATGCCAACGCGGTCGCAGTTGGCATCGAGCGTGTCAACCTGCAGCTTTGACACCGGGTCGGCGATACCGTGGGAGCGATCGGTGGTCGGCACGTTGTGGTCACTGACCGCGAGGTTGGCCGACAGGCGCCAGACCTTGCGGTGTGCCAAGTCCAGCCCCTCGAAGGCCTGCGGGCTGGTCACCTCATGGACCAGATGTCGGTCGATGTACAGCACGGTCGTGCCGTCGTCCTCGGTGTGAACGACATGCTCGTCCCAGAGTTTGTCGTAGAGCGTGCGGCCCATGGGTGGCGATCTCTTGAAGAAGAATCGGTGATTTTAGGCGTGACCCCTGCTGCACAGCCGGAAAGCCAAGCGAGCAAGGCACTACCAATGAAGAAACCCGGCACCAGGCCGGGTTTTCAGATGGGCAACCGGCCAAATCAGCGTTCGCCGATCAGCTTCACGTCACGCGAAGGCGATCCGTTGAACAACTGGCGAGGACGACCAATCTTGTACTCGGGGTCGCTGATCATTTCGTTCAGCTGAGCGATCCAGCCCACCGTGCGGGCCAACGCGAAGATCGCGGTGAACAGCGATACGGGGATGCCAATTGCTCGCTGCACGATGCCGGAGTAGAAATCGACGTTCGGGTACAGCTTGCGCGAGACGAAGTAATCGTCTTCCAGTGCAATCTTTTCCAGCGCCATGGCCAGCTTCAGGATCGGGTCGTTGTGCTTGCCCATCGCCGTCAGGACTTCGTGGCAGGTCTCGCGCATCAGCTTGGCGCGCGGGTCGTAGTTCTTGTAGACACGGTGGCCGAAGCCCATCAGCTTGACGTTCGAATTCTTATCCTTGACCTGCTTGATGAAGTCGCCGATCTTCTCGACACCGCCCATGCGATTCACTTCTTCCAGCATGTTCAACGCGGCCTCGTTGGCACCCCCGTGAGCCGGCCCCCAGAGGCAGGCCACACCAGCCGCGATGGCCGCGAACGGGTTGGTGCCCGACGAGCCGCACAGACGCACCGTCGAGGTGCTGGCGTTCTGCTCATGATCGGCGTGAAGGATGAAGATGCGGTCCATCGCGCGCACCAGCACGTCGTCCGGCACATATTCCTCACACGGCGTGGCGAACATCATGCGCATGAAGTTGCCGGCGTAGCTGAGGTCATTCTTCGGGTAGATGTAGGGCTGGCCAATCGAGTACTTGTAGGCCATGGCCACGAGCGTGGGCATCTTCGCGATCAGACGGATGGCCGAAATTTCGCGGTGCTCAGGGTTATTGATATCGGTGCTGTCGTGATAGAAGGCCGACAAGCCGCCAACCAGACCCGTCATGATGGCCATCGGGTGGGCATCGCGACGGAAACCGCGCAGGAAGAACTGCATCTGCTCGTTGACCATCGTGTGACGCATCACTAGCTTGGTGAAGTCGTCCTTCTGAGTCGCGTTCGGCAGCTCCCCGTGCAGCAACAAGTGGCAGGTTTCCATGAAATCGCATTTCGTGGCCAGCTGCTCGATGGGGTAGCCGCGGTAAAGCAACTCACCCTTGTCGCCGTCGATGTAGGTGATCTTCGACTGGCACGACGCGGTGGACAGGAAGCCGGGGTCGTAGGTGAACTTGCCGGTTTGCCCGTAAAGCTTTCGGATATCGATCACGTCCGGCCCGACCGACCCCTTGAAGATCGGCAGGTCCATGCTCGGGCTGCCATCGGAGAACGACAGGGTGGCTTTGACATCGGAGGGGGTCATGATCGGTCCTTGGGGCTAGGTCGTCGTGGTGGTAAGGGTGTACGTCAAGCGACTCATTGAGGCACGCGCATCAGGCGCAGCACCTCAAGTGTGCTGTCGTCGAGCGACCCGGCTTCGGGCTCCCGGCGTGCCAGCAGCAAGTCCAGAAGATCGTTGTCCGACAGGTCCATCAGCGCGAGGAGACCGGCAGCCTGACCCTGTGTCAGGCTGGCTTCGTGGCGCGAGAAGAAGCGCTCCACGAACAGGTCGTTCTCCAACAGGCCGCGCCGGCAACGCCAGCGCAGCTTGCTCAAGGCACGTTCGTCGATCAGGGTGTCCATTGCATCGAACGGTGACGTTGGCGTCAGACAGCCCGGCGGATCATCATTTCCTTGATTTTGCCAATCGCCTTCGTCGGATTCAGGCCTTTCGGGCAGACATCAACGCAATTCATGATCGTGTGGCAACGGAACAAACGGTAAGGATCTTCCAGATTATCCAGACGGCCTTCGGTGTCCTGATCGCGGCTGTCGGCAATAAAGCGATACGCTTGCAAGAGTCCTGCCGGGCCGACGAACTTGTCCGGGTTCCACCAGAAGCTGGGGCAACTGGTCGAGCAGCTGGCGCACAGGATGCATTCGTACAGGCCGTTGAGCTCGTCGCGTTCCTCGGGACTTTGCAGGCGTTCCTTTTCCGGCGGGAACTCGTCATTGACCAGGTAAGGCTTGATCGAGTTGTACTGCTTGAAGAACTGCGTCATGTCGACGATCAGGTCGCGGATCACCGGCAGGCCAGGCAACGGCTTCAGCACCACGACGCCTGGCAGCGTGCGCATGTTGGTCAGGCAGGCCAGTCCGTTCTTGCCGTTGATGTTCATCGCGTCGGAGCCGCAAACGCCTTCGCGGCACGAGCGGCGGAACGACAGCGTCGGATCGACGGCCTTCAGCTTGTTCAGTGCATCGAGCAGCATGCGCTCGCTGCCGTCGAGTTCGACTTCCAGCGTCTGCATGCGTGGCTTGGTGTCGGTATCGGGGTCGTAGCGGTAGATCTGAAACACGCGCTTGGTCATGACTGCTCTCCGTCGCGTTGGTGGTGGTAGTTCAATGGGTGCATAGTGATCAGAAGGTGCGCACGACAGGCGGAATCGATTCCGCTGTCAGCGGCTTCAAGTTCACCGGTTTGTAGTCGAGGCGATTTCCTTCGCTGTACCACAGCGTGTGCTTGAGCCACACCTTGTCGTTGCGGCCATTCGGGCATTCCGTCGAATTGGCGTAGTCGTCGACCGTGTGGGCGCCACGGCTTTCGTGGCGTGCGGCCGCTGACACCATCGTCGCCAGCGCGGCCTCGATCAGGTTCTCTACTTCGAGTGCCTCGATGCGCGCTGTGTTGAACACCTTGGACTTGTCGGCCAGATGGATGTTCTTGACGCGTTCAGCGAGCTTCTTGATCTCGACCACGCCCGCATCCATCGACGCCTGCGTACGGAACACACCGGCATGGCGCTGCATGGACGCGCGGATGTCGTTGGCAACGTTCTGGGCGTACTCACCGCCGGTGCTGGTCTCATACTTGTTCAGGCGGCCCAGCGTGTAGTCGGCAGCATCGCTCGGCAGCGGCTTGTGCGCCCGCGCTTTCAGTGCGCTATCGACGATGTGGTTGCCCGCAGCACGCCCAAATACCAGCAGATCGAGCAGGGAATTGGTGCCAAGGCGATTGGCGCCGTGCACACTGACGCAGGCACATTCCCCCACAGCGTACAGGCCGTTGACGATGTCGTTGGGCTGGCCATTCTTTGGCGCCACGACCTGACCATGGATGTTCGTCGGAATGCCGCCCATCTGGTAGTGGATGGTCGGCACCACAGGGATCGGCTCCCTGGTGATATCGACATTGGCAAAGTTGTGCCCGATCTCGTAGACCGAGGGCAGCCGCTTCATGATGGTCTCGGCGCCCAGGTGAGTCATGTCGAGCACCACGTAGTCCTTGTTGGGACCGCAGCCGCGGCCTTCCTTGATCTCCTGGTCCATGCAGCGCGAAACGAAATCGCGCGGCGCCAGATCCTTCAGCGTCGGCGCATAGCGTTCCATGAAACGTTCGCCATTGGCATTGCGCAGGATCGCACCTTCGCCACGGCAGCCTTCGGTCAGCAGCACACCAGCGCCGGCAACGCCAGTCGGGTGGAACTGCCAGAATTCCATGTCCTCAAGCGGAATGCCGGCTCGGGCAGCCATGCCCAGCCCGTCACCGGTGTTGATAAAGGCATTGGTCGAAGCCGCGAAGATGCGCCCCGCGCCGCCCGTGGCCATCAGCGTGACCTTGGCTTCGAGGATGTGCACCTCGCCGGTTTCCATCTCCAGCGCCGTCACGCCGACCACATCGCCGTCGGCATCACGGATCAGGTCAAGCGCCATCCATTCGACGAAGAAATTGGTGCGAGCCTTGACGTTCTGCTGATACAGCGTGTGCAGCATCGCGTGGCCTGTGCGGTCGGCCGCTGCGCAGGCGCGCTGCACCGGCTTTTCACCGTAGTTGGCGGTGTGGCCGCCAAAGGGGCGCTGGTAGATCGTGCCGTCCGGGTTGCGGTCAAAGGGCATGCCGAAGTGTTCGAGCTCGTAGACGACTTTTGGCGCCTCGCGGCACATGAACTCAATGGCGTCCTGGTCGCCCAGCCAGTCGCTGCCCTTGACGGTGTCGTAGAAGTGGTAGTGCCAGTTGTCCTCGGACATGTTGCCCAGGCTCGCACCGATACCGCCTTGCGCAGCCACGGTGTGCGAGCGCGTCGGGAACACCTTCGACAGCACCGCGACATTCAGGCCGGCGCGCGCGAGTTGCAGCGACGCCCGCATGCCGGAGCCGCCGGCGCCGACGATCACCACATCGAACTTGCGCTTCGGAATCGACGAACTCAGCGCACTCATTGCAGACGAACCAACTTGCATCACAGCCTCCACAGCACTTGGATTGCCCAGCCTGCACACCCCACCAACCAGGCGATGGTGAATACCTGCAAAGCGAGACGAATACCTACCGGCTTGACGTAGTCC